>JAJQDL010000116.1:9868-34897 GCA_021202235.1 Lachnospiraceae bacterium | reverse complement strand
TTGAACTTTCTTGCTCGTCGTTCTTTCGTAGTGATTCGTATAGCTGTGTTAATTTTCCAGGTTCATCTTGCCTTCGTCGTTAAGCGTATTCAGGTTGTTGTAGACGGTCGCCATCGCGATGCCCGGACGCTCCCTGCGAGCCAGCTGAAAGATCTGCTCTGCTGTCATGTGCTCGTCGGAATCTCGGATGAGGCGATATATGGTCTCTCTGTTCTTGGTCATCCGATCCTCCTTTTTAGAATTATTCTAATTCTTGTTTTTATTCTACCAGATTTTCCAGGGATGTCAAGCAATTTTTTCAGTATTTCAAATTTCAGATATTTTTTTCTGTCGGTGCTTCCGGCTTCTGTTCTGCTTTTCCGCAAAAAAGGCTGCGGAGCTTTTCTCCCGGCTCCGCAGCCTTTTTCTCTCGTATATGTTTTTCCTTTATCGGGAAAGGACCGCCTTCTTACTCGATGACGTGGATCCAACCCTCGGGCGCTTCGATCTCGCCCATCTGGATACCGGTCAGGGTGTCATACAGCTTCTTCGTGACCGGTCCCATCTCGGTCATGCCGCTGGGCATGCAGATCTCCTTGCCGTGATCGACAATCTTGCCGACCGGGGAGATGACGGCAGCGGTGCCGCACAGACCGCACTCAGCAAAGTCCTTGACCTCGTCCAGATAGACTTCTCTCTGCTCCACCTTCAGGCCCAGGTACTTCTCCGCCACGATCATCAGAGAACGGCGGGTGATGGAGGGCAGGATGCTGTCCGACTTGGGCGTGACCACAGTGTTGTCCTTCGTCACGAAGAGGAAGTTCGCGCCGCCGGTCTCCTCGACCTTGGTGCGGGTCGCGGGATCCAGGTACATATTCTCATCGAAGCCCTGCTTGTGAGCGTCCACGATGGCATGCAGGCTCATGGCGTAGTTCAGACCGGCCTTGATGTTGCCGGTTCCGTGAGGTGCCGCCCGGTCAAAATCGCTGATGCGGATAGTCAGGGGTTTGGCGCCTCCCTTGAAGTAAGGGCCCACCGGAGTCGCGAAAGCGCGGAACTCATATTCCTCTGCGGGAGCCACGCCGATGACCGGCCCGTTCGCATACATAAAGGGACGAATATACATCGTCGCGCCGGAACCGAAGGGGGGCACATACGCCGCATTGCCCTTGACCACCTTCTCCACCGCATCAATGAAGCGTTCCTTCGGGAAGACCGGCATCTCCAGTCTCTTGCAGGAAGCTTCCATACGCTCGGCGTTCAGCTCCGGGCGGAAGGTCACGATCTGACCGTCCTGGGTCGTGGAAGCCTTCAGGCCCTCGAAGCAGGCCTGGCAGTACTGCAGCACACCGGCGCACTCGCTCATCTGCACAGTGGGATCGGCGGTCATCGCACCGTCATCCCAGGCGCCGTGGCGATACCTGGAGACGTATCTCTGGTCAGTAGGGATATAATCAAATCCGAGGTTCCCCCAGTCCAGGTTTTTCTTTTCCATGATAAACACTCATCCTTTCGTGATAAATTGGTTCATCTTCCGTGTCCTGTTTGAACAGGGCATGTCCGTTTTTCATTATAGAGCAACTGTTTCCGGTTTGCAAGGAATTTGCGGGGAAAAATCTCAGTTTGTCACACTGTCTTCACTCTTTCCCTTCCGCGCTTCCTTCTCTTTCCTCCCCTCCCTCCTCTGGCGGAAAATGTCTACGACATTTTCACCCTCGTTGACTGGGTGCGCATCGAGACGTTTTACGAAGAGGTATTTTCGGACGACGAAGAGAATCGCGATGGCGATCACGCTCAGAAGCAGCTCGAAGGCCGCCGTGTGATTCAGGACCAGCTGTCTGGCCACGGTGAAGAGGATCACCTCGATGACGCTGTCCACGTTATAGCTGCAGAGCATCTTCAGGAACTCGATGCCGATGACGACAGTAAACATATTCCCCAGGAAGGTCTGGAAGTCGTCGGCGTTGCCGCCCGCGAGAGTAAACTCCGCCAGATCGCCCAGCAGGGAGACAAGCGCCACAATGATCGACAGAAGCAGAATGGCACTGACGCATAATTCCAGATAGTAAGGAATGCGCAGCAGAAAGCGGCTGACGACCTCCCGGTCAAATTTTTCACGTGCCTCATCGCGCTTGCGGAATTCCTCTGCGAGGCGGTAACGCTCTTCTTTATTTCTGCGTTTCTCTTCAGTGTCGTAGCTGCGGTCCGGCTCCTGACTCATCGGCTGGCCCTCCTTGATGACTTCTTCCCGTTAAGTATAACACGGGAAAGGAGGATTGGCCACCATTATTAATATTTTCACATATATTTTTAGTCTTATGTATCATCCCTGATCAGTTCATGCTCCGCAAAATGAGATTATCCTCACAATTCCCCATACAGGTAGCTCCAGACATACTCCAGCAGGTGGCTGTCCTCCTCATCCATGGAGTTCATGGCGACGACGAGGTTCTTCTCGGGGACGATGACGCAATACTGACCGTAGCGGCCCACGGCGCAGAGGGAGTCATGGCGGCCGCGCCAGAAGAGGAGGCTGTAGCTTTCGCCGTCCTCCGAGGTCACTTCAGTCCGTTCGACGAGGCGGATCCAGGAGGCGGGAATCACCTGTCTGCCTTCCCAGAGTCCGCGCTGCAAATAGAGCTGACCGAAGCGCGCAAGCTCCGTGGTCGTGAGGTACAGACCGCCTGCGCCGAAGGTCTGACCCAGAGGGTCCTTGTCCCACGCAGGGTGCGGAATGCCCAGCGGTTCGAAGAGGCGAGGCATCAGGTAGTCCGTAAGACTCATGCCGGTCAGGCGTTCCAGGATCACGCCCATCAGATACGGTCCCAGATTGCTGTAGCAGAAGACTGTGCCCGGGCGCTCGGGCACCGGGCGATTGAGGGCAAAGCGCACCCAGTCGCGCTCCTTCATGGTCTTTCTCTGGAATCCCATGAGCCAGGGCGTCGGATGCCCGGTCTGCATGGTCAGCAGGTGACGCACCCGCAGCAGCTTCAGATTGTCCGGGATAACTGCGGGCAGCTCGTCCGGGAAGAAGGAGATCACCGGGTCGTCCAGGGTGAGCCGCCCTTCCTCCAGGGCGAAGCCCACCGCGGTCCCGGTGAAGCTCTTGCTGACAGAGTACTGCAGCTGGCGCTCCTCCGGCTTCCAGTCACGGCGGAAGATCTCTCTCCCGTCCTGGAGAAGCACCACATGTTCCACGCCGAAGTCTGTGACGGCCCGGCAAAACAGATCAAAACGTCCCTGTGTCAGCATATCCGTATCCTCCGTATTCTCACAATTCCCGAATCGCCACATCTTCCGGGAATTGTCGTCCTCTCGTTTTCTTTTTAAATATATACGCAACGACAGATGCCTGTCAACATCCCCGGAGGATTACTCTGCCGCCCTCTCCGCGTATTCCGTGGTCACCAGATCCTCATAGGGCACCTGACTCTCCAGCTCACCGGCTTCCCGGAGAATGTCCTCCAGCAGCAGGAAGCTCTCCTCTGCGAAGACCGTATCCTCCTTCCAGGTATCCTGTTCGCTGTATCGCTCAATAATCGTTGTCAGCGAATCAATATCCGTCTCCTCAAACTGCGGCGCGATGACCTCCGCCACCTCCGCCGCCGTGTGGCCGTTCACATAATCCAACCCCATCTGGATGGCGTTCGTGAAAGCCTGCACAGTCTCAGCGTTCTCCTCCAGATAGGAGCGGGTCGTGCAATAGGCCGTGTAGGGAACATAGCCCGAGTCCACGCCCAGAGAAGCCACGACGACGCCCTCTCCCTCCTGCTCCAGACTGGTGGCATAGGGTTCGAACTCCACAGTATAGTCTGCATCGGAACCTGGGAATGCCGCCGCCGTCAGGCCGAAGCTGATGCTCTGGTCGATGGTCAGGTCGGTCTCCGGATCGATGCCGTTTTTCTTCAGGATATATTCGAAGACCATTTCCGGCATACCGCCCTTCCGTCCGCCCAGAACCTTCGCGCCGACGAGGTCCGACCAGGTGAAATCTTCATCCGCTTCCCTGGCCACAAGGAAATTTCCCGCCCGCTGGGTCAGCTGCGCGAAGTTCACAAAATAGTCCTCCTGCCCCTCCGCATACACATAGATGGAACTCTCGCTCCCCATGAAGCCGATGTCCGCCTCTCCGGCGATCAGGGCCGTGGCGACATTGTCGGCTCCGCCGCCGTTGACCACTTCCAGGTCAATGCCCTCTTCCTCAAAATACCCCAGCTCAATGGCCGTGTACTGGGGCGCATAAAAGACCGAGTGTGCCACCTCATTGAGCGTGACAGAGGTCAGATTCGCCTCAGAGCTCTTCCCGCATCCCGCGGCCAGCCATACCGTCATCACTGTCAGCGCCGCGAGCAACGCGATTTTTCTCTTCATGATCCAAAAAACTCCGGCATCTCATACTGATATAGAGTATGAGGTTCCGGAGTTTTTGCCACAGTTTTCCGGCGGAAGTACCATTTTATCTTTTCTTCCGGTTCGCCTGCACCTGCTCGTGATGCTCACGGATGCGCTTGTCGTAGCCCATGCCGCGACGCAGATCGTGGATCTGCTCGTGGCGCTGCGCCACACCCTGTCCCTCGGGCAGCGGCACGGTCGTACCGCTCTGATAAGCAACCTTCAGCAGAACCGGCGTGATGATCGTCGTGACGATCACGGCGATGACGATGGGCCCCATGAAGTCAGATCCCAGCAGTCCCAGGCTCTCACCCTTGCTGGCGATGATCAGCGCCACCTCACCGCGGGAGATCATACCGATTCCGATGCGAACGCAGTGGTTGTTCACATAGCCGCAGCATTTTGCGCCCAGGCCGCAGCCGATAAATTTGGTCAGCGCCGCCACCACAGTCAGCACGACAGAGAAGAGGATGATCGCCGGTGTCATCGCCGGCAGCTCCACCTTCAGGCCGATGCTGGCGAAGAAAATCGGACTCAGATACAGGTAGGATACCGTATCAAAACGGGAGGCCAGAAACGCGGTCTGCTGCGTCTGGGAAATGATCAGACCCGCAAAAAAAGCGCCGGTGATGTCAGCTACCCCGAAGAATTCCTCGCCGATGTAGGCGAGCATCAGACAGAACACAAAAGCCACAACAGCGTGGCTGTGCAGACCATGCTCTCCCTGGGTACTCCAGTGCGAATAGAAACGGTAGAACAGGTATCCGGCAACCGCAACAAAGATGAAGAATCCGACGATTTTCAGCAGAACCACCGCCAGGCTGACCGAAGAATCCGCCATACTGGTAACGATAGTCAAAGCGATGATACCCAGGATATCGTCGATAATGGCTGCGCCGAGGATGGCGTTACCGGACTGGGTCTTGAGCTTCCCCATCTCTTTCAGAGTCTCCACGGTGATGCTGACAGAAGTCGCTGTCAGGATAACACCCATGAAGAGGTTCTGCAGGAAGACGCTGCCGGTCGCGTCGGACTCGATCATGCCAGGACGATTGAAGGCGTATGCCACCAGATATCCGCCGAGCAACGGCACAAGCACGCCCAGCAGGGCAATAATAAAGGAGGATTTTCCGCTCCGCTTCAGCTCCTGGACATCTGTCTCCATACCGGCGCAGAACATCAGCACGACCACGCCGACTTCCGCCGTCTCCGTCAGGAATTCCGTCGATGAGATAAGGTTCAGACAGGCGGGTCCCAGGATCACGCCTGCGATCAACGCGCCCACCACCTGAGGAAGGTGGAAGGACTCAGTGACCATACCGAACAGCTTCGTGCACAGAAGGATCACCGCTAAATCAAACAGAAAACTATAGCTCTCCATACTTCTTTCCTTCTTTCTTTCTGCCGGTTTCTCTTTACTCCCGGCTCCTGCCCGTCGCAGGATTGCTTTCCTTTTTTTCGGCACTTAATCTAGCACTTTTTATATATAATTTCAACCATCTTTTCGATACTTTTTGTATTTCATTATAATTTGCAATCTATATTTATACGGAAATTTTTCGACGATATCCGCAGGTGATTTGATATTTTTATTTGTTCTTTCGGAAATTATCACAACATTCCTCCCGTTTTTAATATTGAAACAGTATTTCAATTCTATCTCTTCTCCGCTTTGTTATTAATATATTTTTCATCTGACCAGGGCCTGTAGATGCGCTTTATTCATCATAAAAGGCCTGCGGTATGCTTCTTCCGGAAGAGAGGCACATCGCAGGCCATGCAAACAGAGTGTCAGATGGTTCAGAACTGCAGCCGGTTCTTCGTGACGCGCCGCAGGAAGATCAGGCTCAGCGCCAGAGAAGCCAGCTCGGCGATGGGGAAGGCCCACCACACCAGCTCCAGGCGGCCGGTCAGGGACAGCAGATACGCCGCCGGGATCAGTACGACCAGCTGACGGGCTACGGAGATAATCAGACTGTAAATGCTGTCTCCCAGAGCCTGGAATACAGAACCGGAGACCACACAGATTCCTGCAAAGAGATAGCTGAGGGAGATGACACGCAGGGCGACTTCACCGATCTCCAGCATATTTTCGGAAGCATCAAACAGCAGCAACAGCGTATCAGGAATCAGCTGAAACACAGCCAGGCCGATCAGCATGATCAGCACGGCATAGGTCATGCTCAGCCGGATAGTCTTCATGATACGTTCCCGGTTTCTGGCGCCATAGTTGTAAGCGACGATGGGAACCATGCCGTTATTCAGACCGAAGACCGGCATGAAGAAGAAGCTCTGAATCTTGTAATAGGCTCCGAAGACGGCGGTCGCCGTGGATGAGAAGCCCATGAGAATCCTGTTCATGCAGAAGGTCATCACGGAGCTGATGGAGATCATCAGGATTGAAGGGATACCGATGGCGTAAATGTTGCTCACATACCGCATCTCCGGATGCAGGATCTTCCGAAGCCTCAGATGGATATCTTTGTTGAAACGGAAATTAAAGAACATCGCCAGGATCATGGCAACCGTCTGCCCGATCACGGTCGCGATCGCCGCGCCGGCCACCTCCAGCCGGGGGAACCCGAAGAGGCCGAAGATCAGAATCGGGTCAAGAATGATGTTGATGATGGCGCCGGTGGCCTGCGTGATCATGCTGTAGAAAGTGCGGCCGGTCGCCTGAAGCAGCCGCTCACCGCACACCTGGCCGAAGAGGCCGAAGGACGCGATCGTAACGATCTGCACATAGGCGGTTCCATAGTCGATGATGCTCTCAATATTTGTCTGAGAGGCCACGAACAGATGGGCGAACAGAAGCCCTACCAGCAGGAAAACCAGATAACTGGCGCCGGCGAGGAAGATAGCACTGTCGGCCACCTTCTCCGCGGGTGGCTGCTACTTCGCACCCAGAGCCCGTGAAAGCAGGGCGTTGACACCGACGCCGGTGCCGCTTCCGACGGCGATCATCAGGTTCTGCACGGGAAAAGCCAAAGAGACCGCTGTCAGAGCGTTCTCGCTGACCCGTGCTACGAAGGCACTGTCCACGACATTATACAGAGCCTGTACAAGCATGGAGATCATCATGGGAACCGCCATACTGACCAGAAGCCGGTTGACCGGCATGGTTCCCATCTTATTTTCTCTTGTTTCTTCCATATTCTTTCCTCCATAACGTAAGCGCAAAAACAGGTACGAAGGTTTCTAAATGCAATTGCTCGCCCCCATACCCGGTACCAAAATCACTGAGCATCATACACAGTCATGAGACGTTTGTCAATCCCTTTTCTTGCGGCCTCTGTTTTCAAAGTCCGTCCTGTCTTTTTCTCTGAATATTCTGCTTCACAGAACTCGTATTTTACAACGATTTTCCGACGGCGATTTCACAGATAAATCGCCGCTTTATACTTTCATGAAATTTTCACATTTCATTTGACTTTATATACCCTTTGTGGTATTCTTACTTTGTCGCTGAGAGACAGCGACGATCGATCTATAATTTGGAGGTATCACATGAGAGGCACAGTAAAGTGGTTCAACAACCAGAAGGGATACGGATTTATCTCTGATGCCGAAGGCAATGACGTGTTCGTACATTACTCCGGTCTGAACATGGAAGGATTCAAGTCCCTGGATGAGGGCGCACAGGTCGAGTTCGACATCGTCGAGGGCGCCAAAGGACCTCAGGCAACCAACGTTACGAAATTATAATCCCGATTTGGCCTGTACCTTTTCATACTCCTGAACAGTCTCACACAGATCGCTGTCCCGCTTTGTGACCGGGGCACTGCCGGAGACATTTTCGTCGGCATGTAACAAGTATAGGAAAGGTTCTGTGACGAAACAGAATATGAGATCATACGTTGTCCGGCTGTGACAGACAGCCGGGAAGAGCAAAAGAAGACCCGCCGTCGGCGGGTTTTCTTTTGCTCTGTTTCCATCCTACTCTCCGAAATATCTCTTCAGCAGACCCTCGAAGGCTCTGCCGTGTCTGGCCTCGTCACGTGCCATCTCATGGACGGTGTCATGGATCGCATCAAGGTTGGCTGCTTTCGCTCTCTTCGCCAGATCGGTCTTGCCGGCCGTCGCGCCGTTTTCAGCCTCCACGCGCAGCTCCAGGTTCTTCTTCGTGCTGTCGGTGACGACCTCGCCCAGCAGCTCAGCGAACTTCGCGGCATGCTCGGCCTCCTCATAGGCCGCTTTCTCATAGTACAGGCCGATCTCAGGATAACCCTCGCGATGCGCGACACGAGCCATGGCCAGATACATGCCGACCTCAGTGCACTCACCGCTGAAGTTGGCGCGCAGATCCTCGAGGATGTCCTCGCTGACGCCCTGCGCGACGCCGACCACATGCTCGGCCGCCCACTGACGCTCTTCACTCATCTCCGTGAATTTGCTGGCGGGCACGCCGCACTGGGGACATTTCTCGGGGGGCGTCTCGCCCTCATACACATAACCGCAAACCTGACATACGAATTTTTTCATAATGCAGATCTCCTTCCGTGAATTTAGTCGCAATTCTCCATTGCTTCCCCTAATTTACCTTATACTTCCCGGCTTGTCAACCAAATCTTTGACGATGGCAAGGGATTATTTTTTCCCCCAGCAGTCTCTCCAGGCAGACTGCGGCGCCGCATCGCGCACAGTCCGGCACGATTTCTGTGGCAATACCGCGAATGACGTCGGTCGCGTTGGCCGGCGCGACGGCAGTTCCGGCGAAGGTCAGCATCGTATAGTCGTTTTCATTGTCCCCCAGAGCCAGGATGTGCTCGGCGGAGATGCCGAGATGACGGCTGAGCCAGGAGAGAGCCCGTCCCTTATCCGCCTCGATATGATTGATCTCCAGGTTACGCGGAGAGGAGGAGGTGATGTGAATGCCGGGAAGCGTCCCCATCTCACGGCGGACGCGATCACGTTCCTCCGGACTGAACACAGCCACAAAGATCTTCTCCACCGGCATCCCATGCTCTTCCACGAAGGCGGCCAGATCTTCGCAGGGATTCTGGCGGAAGAAAGGGAGGCGATTGCTGTAGTGCACCGCCAGTCCCGGATGAAGCCGGTTCCAGTTATAGGCGCCATCCGGCAAATAAGCGCAGGTATAGACATCATACTTCTGCAGGCGGCGCAGCAGCTCGGCGGCCTGATCCTCCGGAATCCTCTTGCTGTAGATACATTCGCCTGTCTTCCGGTCTGTGACGGCGGCTCCGTTGCAGGAAATGGCATAGCGAACTCCCGGAAGCTCCATCAGCTCCTCCGGGATCACGGAACACATCCGTCCGGAGGCCGGAACGACATAAATCCCTGCCTCCAGCGCGCGCCGGAGGGCACAGAGCACCCGCTCCGGAATGCGGGCGTACCCGGCCGGAAGCAGTGTCCCGTCAATGTCCGTAGCGATCATCTGTATATCACGCACAGCGGTTCCTCCTCTTACCCATTTCACACCTTTTCTCAGGTCTGTGCTTCTTTCCGTTCTCCGCACTCTCTCCCGGGACATTTCTCCCGGGCCTGCTGTATTTTCTCACAGCCAGGCCGCAAGCCCTGCCAGAAGCAGTAAATGCAGCGGATAGTATAGATAGAAAAAGTTCCTTCCGCCCTTCATTCCCCTCTGCCCGTTATACTGCGGCAGCAGCAGGAAGAAAGCCAGAAGAGCAGAGATCTGCAGCCAGTTCCCCCACCAGCAGACCGCCAGGATGACGGCGCACAGCGGAAATCGCCATTCAGGCATTTCCCGCGTCAGGCCAAAGAGGAGGATCAGCAGCACCCCCGTCTCACCATAGTCGCTGCCCAGAAATGCCGCTGCCGCCATCGCCAGCATGGTCACGGCCAGGACCGCCAGGATGCCCGGCGTGGAGAAACCGCCCGGGAAGGAGACGGAGTCCCACCAGGGAGCCGGGCGTTCCTCCCGCAGGCGCTTTTTTCTCTCTCGCATTTCCAGATGCCGGATACCCTCAAAGAGCCAGAGCGCCAATTCTCCGAGAGCCAGCGTGAAGAAGACATTCTGGCTGCCCGGGTCCCAGAAGACCTGCTCAAATGCCAGATCATAGGGAATCTCCGAAAGCAGCGCGAACGCCATAAGCCGGGCCAGATAACGCCCGCGGCTGCGGGTGTACCGGTCTCCCTCTGCCAGAAGAAAGCAGTAGATCGGGAATGCCTGCCGCCCGATCATCCGGCCGAAGATATAGGCCGTTGACCCGCCTGGAAGGAACAGGACCGACAAATGATCGATCGTCATGCAGACGAGAGCCAGACATTTCAGCTGAAACCCGGTAAGGCTCTGCAAAGATGTCTCCCGTGCTCCCGTCATTCCTCCACGCACAGCTCCACCGGGCAGTGATCGGAGCCCGTCACCTCTGTATGAATGGCCGCGGAGACCAGCTTATCGGTCAGACACTGCGAGACACAGAAATAGTCGATACGCCACCCGGCGTTCCTCTCCCGCGCCCGGAAGCGGTAGGACCACCAGGAATAGATGTCCTTCTGATCCGGATAGAAATAGCGGAAGGTGTCCACGAACCCGGCCGTAAGCAGCGCGCTGAATTTGCCCCGTTCTTCATCGGTGAAGCCGGCGTTTTTGTGATTGCTCTGCGGGTTCTTCAGATCGATCTCGCGGTGGGCCACATTCAGGTCGCCGCAGAAGATCACCGGCTTCGTCTCCTCCAGCCCCTTCAGATACGCACGGAAGGCGTCCTCCCACTCCATGCGGTAGGGAAGACGGGCCAGTTCATTTTTCGAATTCGGGGTGTAACAGGTGACCAGGTACCAGTTCTGATATTCCAGAGTGATGACACGTCCCTCGTGGTCATGCTCCTCGATGCCGAGGCCATAGGACACCGTCAATGGCTCCTCGCGCGTGAAGATCGCTGTGCCGGAATAGCCCCTCCTCTCCTCATAGTTCCAGTACTGGTGGTAGGCCGGCAGCTCCAAATGGATCTGCCCCTCGAGCAGCTTCGTCTCCTGCAGGCAGATCGCGTCGGCATCGATCTCCCGCACGAAATCCAGGAATCCCTTCCCCACGCAGGCCCGCAGCCCGTTGACATTCCAGGAAATCAGTCTCTTCATCGGCTTGTCCTCCCATCTGTTTCTCGCGTTAATATCCGCGGATCGCGTCCTCACTGTCGTCCGGCGTCTTGTCAATGGAGCGTATTTCCACGAAATAGCTGCTCCCCGGGCGGATCTGCACCTCCACGCGCTCCCCGGCCCGGTGGCCGAGAACGGCCTTCCCCAGAGGGGATTCCACGCTGATGTAGCCATTCAGAGAATTCCCGCGAATGGAGGTCACCAGCTTGTAGGTCTCTGTCTCATCGTCGTCCTCGAAATACAGCTCCACGCGGTTGTTGATCCCCACTTCATCGTCCGCCGACTCATCGGAGACAATGCGGGCATTCTTCACCATCCGCTCCAGGTAGCGGATGCGGCTCTCGTTCTGGTTTTTATCCCGCTTGGCCGCATAGTATTCAAAATTCTCGCTGAGATCGCCCTGCGCCCGGGCCTCCTTCACGGCCTCGATGGCGTCCTTGCGGACGACAAGCTTCCGGTATTCGATTTCCTCTTCGATCTTGCGGATATCGCTCTCGGTAAATGCTTCACCCTTCATCGTTTCCCGTCCTTCCATTTCCTTCAAGCCCGGTTCCATCCTCCGGGAATCCGGTTCTTCTTTCTCCCAGTCAACGCGCTCTCTGTCACTTCCGTCCACCCCGCCGCTGCCGCACGACCTCGAAAGCCAGCACCCCGGCAGCCACGGAGGCGTTGAGCGAATCAATGTCTCCCTGCATGGGAATCGAAGCCGTCATGTCGCACTTCTCCCGTACCAGACGGGAGACGCCGGAGCCCTCGCTGCCGATCACCAGTCCCAGCGGACCGGTCAGGTTCAGATCATACAGGACTTCCCCGTCCATGTCCGCACAGGCGAACCAGAGTCCCTCTTTTTTCAGAAATTCTATGGTGGACGACAGGTTTGTTACCTTCGCCACCGGCGTATAGTGCAGAGCGCCGGCCGAGGCCCGGGCCACGGCCGCGGTCAGTCCCACAGCACGATTCTTCGGGATGATGACACCGTGCGCCCCGGCCAGATTCGCCGTGCGGACGATGGCTCCCAGGTTGTGCGGGTCCTCGATGCCGTCAAGCAGGAAGATGAAGGGGTCCTCCCCTTTGGCGCGGGCACGTTCCAGGATCTCCTCCACGGTCGCATACTCGAAGGCTGCCGCGCAGGCGACAACGCCCTGATGCTTGCCCGTCGGGGAGAGCTGATCCAGACGTTCCCTGCGGACAAACTGCACGATGGTATCATGCTTTTTCGCCTCACGGAAAATGCTGCGGATCGGGCCATCCTGACAGCCGTCCAGCAGAAACAATTTATCGATGGTCTTTCCGGCGCGAAAGGCCTCCAGCACGGCGTTGCGCCCCTCAATCACTTCTTCTCTCTGCATACGTTCTCTTACTCTCCTGCTATCATCTATCCGACAGCGCATTTTTCCACGCTGCCAATAAGCGTTATTGATTTTCCTCTTCTGCGTGTTCCAGGCCCAGGCGCACCAGCTCCACCAGACGCTCCTCCCGCCCTGCCAGATACAGATACCCCATGAGGCTCTCGAAACCGGTCGCCCGGTGATAATCGCTCACCGTGGCATGCCGCGCCGTGGTGGCTGGGTTGGCATTGCGCCCCCGGCGGTACACGGCCAGCTCCTCCTCTGTCAGAATGTTCTCTGTCCGCAGGTAATCGGCCATCGCCGCCTGAGTCTCAGCCCGCACCAGTCGGCTCTTTTTCTGGCTGAGTACCTTCGGCCGGTCCGCGGCCTGCTCCACCAGAAGCGTGCGCACGACCAGCTCATACACCGAATCCCCCAGAAACGCCAGAGACAGGGAGGAGATCTCTCTCACATCCCTGTCCGCCAGGCCAAAGCCCTCTCTTATGCTCTGCTCCATTTAACTCCTTCGCGGGTATCCTTCAGCAGGATGCCCTTCTCCGCCAGCTGATCCCGGATCTCGTCGGCCCGGGCGAAGTTCTTTGCCTTGCGGGCGGCCTGCCGCTCCTCGATCAGTGCCTCGATCTCCTCATCGAGCATCTCCTCGGAGACCGTCGTGATGATGCCCAGCACCTGGCAGAGCGTCTGCATCTTCTCCCGGAAATAGGCGGTGCAGGCGGCATTGCTCTCCTCCGTCACCGTGGTGTTGGCCAGCTTCACCAGCTCGAAGAGCGCCGCGATCCCGTCGGCCGTGTTGAAATCATCGTCCATGGCGTCCACGAACTTGTGCACCAGGGCGTCCACGGCTTCTTTCGTCTGCGGATCCAGCTCTCCGGGCGCCGCTTTCGCGTCCAGCTCCTCCACCCGGCGCACCGCCGTGACGATACGGTCGAGGCCGTTCTTCGCCGCCTCCATCAGCTCGGCGCTGAAGTTCAGCGGGCTGCGGTAGTGGGCGCTCAGCATGAAGAAACGCAGTACCTGCAGGTCGTATTTCTCGCTGATGTCGCGCACCGTGAAGAAATTCCCCAGGGATTTGGACATCTTCTTATTATCAATGTTCAGGAAGGCGTTGTGCATCCAGTAGTGGGAGAACTCCTTGCCGCTGGCCGCCTCGCTCTGCGCAATCTCATTTTCATGATGCGGGAAGATCAGATCCTCGCCGCCGCCGTGGATGTCAATCTGCTCTCCCAGGTATTTCTTCGACATCACCGAGCACTCGATGTGCCAGCCGGGACGGCCCTGGCCCCAGGGAGACTCCCAGTAGGGCTCGCCCTCCTTCTTCGGCTTCCAGAGGACGAAATCCATCGGGTCCTCCTTCTGCTCCTCACCGGTGACCAGCAGCGTCCGGTTCCCGGAGCGCAGGTCGTCGAGGTTCTTGCCGGAAAGCTTTCCGTAATCCGCGAACTTCCGTACCCGATAGTAGACCGTGCCGTCCACCTCGTAGGCGAAGCCCTTCTCGATCAGCGTGGAGATCATCTCGATCATGCCATCGATCTCCTGCGTCGCCAGCGGCGTGGTCGTGGCGGGCATCACATTCATCCCCTCCATGTCCCTGCGGCATTCGGCGATGTAGCGCTCGGAGATCACGGAGGCGTCCACGCCCTCCTCCTGCGCCTTCTTGATGATCTTATCGTCCACATCGGTAAAGTTGGATACATAATTCACCTTGTAATTCCGATATTCGAAATACCGGCGTACCGTGTCGAAAAAGATCATCGGGCGGGCATTTCCGATATGGATCAGGTTGTAAACCGTGGGGCCGCACACATACATGCGGACCTTGCCCGGCTCCAGAGGGACAAATTCCTCCTTCTTCCGGGTCAGTGTGTTGTAAATCTTCATGTCAGACCTCCTGGTTGGGTCAATATCTCGTGATCACTGAGCTTAGCAGAGTCACTTAGAAACGGAATTTATCTTCAAAATAGTCCTTCAGTCCGTCGATCGGGATGCGCACCTGCTCCATCGTGTCGCGGTCACGAACCGTCACGGCGCCATCGTTCTCCGAGTCAAAATCGTAGGTGATGCAGAAGGGCGTACCGATCTCATCCTGACGGCGATAGCGCTTGCCGATGTTGCCGCGGTCGTCATACTCGCAGTTATAGTATTTCGACAACTCCGTGTAGATGGCCTGCGCCTGCGTGTTCAGCTTCTTGGAGAGCGGCAGAATGCCGATCTTCACCGGCGCCAGAGCCGGATGGAAATGCAGCACCGTACGGACGTCGCCCTCGCCGATCTCTTCCTCATCGTAAGCGCTGCAGAGGAAGGCCAGCGTCACGCGGTCCGCGCCCAGCGACGGTTCAATGACGTAGGGAATGTATTTCTCCTTACGCTCGTCATCAAAATAACCCATATCCTCGCCGGAGGTATTCTGATGCTGAGTCAGATCGTAGTCCGTGCGGTCGGCGATGCCCCACAGCTCGCCCCAGCCGAAGGGGAAGAGGAACTCCAGGTCGGTGGTTGCCTTGCTGTAGAAGCAGAGCTCCTCGGGGGAGTGGTCTCTCGCGCGCATTTCATCTTCTTTTATGCCTAACGACTGCAGCCACTCGATACAGGCCTTCTTCCAGTAGGCGAACCACTCCAGATCAGTACCGGGCGCGCAGAAGAATTCCAGCTCCATCTGCTCGAATTCACGGGTGCGGAAGGTAAAGTTTCCGGGCGTGATCTCATTGCGGAAGGATTTGCCGATCTGGCCAATGCCGAAAGGAATCTTCTTCCGTGAGGTCCTCTGTACATTTTTAAAGTTCACAAAGATACCCTGGGCCGTCTCCGGACGCAGATATACGGTGTTCTTCGCGTCCTCCGTGACACCCTGGAATGTCTTGAACATCAGGTTGAACTGACGGATATCGGTGAAATCATGCTTACCGCAGGTCGGGCAGGGGATCGCGTGCTCACGGATGTAGTCCTGCATCTGCTCGGGGCTCCAGGCGTCCACCGGCTCCTCGAGAGTGATACCCTGCTCCTCACAGTAATCCTCGATCAGCTTGTCGGCACGGAAGCGCTCGTGGCAGCAGCGGCAGTCCATCAGCGGATCGCTGAAGCCGCCCAGATGGCCGCTGGCCACCCAGGTCTGGGAATTCATGAGAATCGCGCAGTCTACACCCACGTTGTAGGGGTTCTCCTGCACGAATTTCTGCCACCAGGCCTTCTTGACGTTGTTCTTCAGCTCCACACCCAGATTGCCGTAATCCCAGGTATTGGCCAGGCCGCCGTAGATTTCGGAGCCGGGGTATACAAAGCCTCTGGACTTCGCCAGTGCTACGATCTTATCCATGGTCTTTTCCATCATGTTCCTCCTCATATTCCAACGTATTCGGGGCAAATTTTCCCGCTGATGCTTCTGCTGCAGCCTACTTAAAAACGATATACACGGTCTCGCCGCCGCTCACAGTCACTGTATGCTTATCAGTCACCGTCACACCCTCGGATACGGCAGCTACTTTGCCGTCCACAACCAGGTCGGTCTCTCCGGCGATCGTCACCACATAGTATTTCGTGCTCTCCTGCATCTTCGAGGTATCCACTGCCGCGCCGTCCGCATCCACCAGACCATCCAGGGAAACGCCGGCCGTGACCGCATCCGCCGCCGTCTGTACCGACAGCTCCGTCACGGTCTCGTCGGTGCCGTTGAAGGCCAGATAGTCATCGCAGGATGCATACTGCAAATACAGTGTCGCCACCGCGTCGGCCACTTCCAGCTTCTCTACGCTGACGGCCAGAGCCTCCTCCGTATCCTCCGCATAAGCGTATTCCTGTCCGCAGGCCTCTTTATTATAGGAAATAACAGCTTCCTCGACGAATTCTGTAAGCTCCGTCTCGTCGTAGCGCGCCTCGGTGAACGCGCTGTTGTCGAAGCTCTCGATCTCCGCGCCGGTTACGGTTCCCTCCTTCGTCACGTAAAGAGCGGACGCCTCCGGTTCAAAGCTCACGGAACCGCAGCCCGTCAGCGTCAGCAGGAGCGCCAGTCCCAGGGCCGCTCCCCGGCCGAATCTGTGTCTCATCGCACATCCCCCTGTATTCCAAAGTCGAGATTCATTTTACCGCGTATTCTGTAAAGTTGCAAGTCCTAAAAAAGGCGGCACTGCACAAAGAATGAGTCGGCCATCCCGCTTTTTCGGGTAGATGACCAACTCATCTTTTAGTGATATCAGGCTGGCAGAGTTATTTACCGATAGAACATCCGGATGTACTCCTCCACATCCTCCTTCGTTCCCCGGAAGATGCCGGGGGTCTCCATTTTCAGGGAGACACAGGCGGTGGCGTAAAGCAGGGCCTCGGGGATGCTGGCTCCGCCTACACGCATAGCCAGGTAGGATCCGAAGGTGGTGTCTCCGCGGCCGGTACGGCCGGACAGGTTCCGGGCCTTGACCGGACAGGTATATACCTCGCGGCCATCGTAGACCAGCATCTCGGCGCTGTTGGAGATCATGATCTCCTTCGCGCCCCAGTCGAAGAGCTGCTTCGCTGCCTCGACCCGATCGGTGAGGCCGGTGAGGATTTCCGCCTCCGCCGTATCTGTTTTGAGAAAGTCGATACAGGGCAGGTAACGGCGTTTGTCCGCCCAGTCATGAAAGCGCAGGGCGCCGTCCTCGTTGTGCCGCAGAAAACCCTGGGCGTCCGCCGAGACCTTTCCGCGGCAGGTCAGCTCCTCGATGAGCTCGTTGGGGAAATCCCCATAGAGCAGCCCCGCCAGATGGCAGAGCTTCCAGGAAATGTCTTTGGGGAGTTCCTCCGGTGTAACAGGGTCGGACTGCGCCGCGCAGGTACAGTTGCGGCGTTCCCGATCCGCCGTGAAATACTCGTTGCGCATCAGGGTCGTCTTCGCCGAGCGCAGGATCACCACCGCCGCCCGCGGGCTCCCCATGCCGTCGCGGATGTCCGCGTCCTCCGGAGCGATCTTCCCCGCCGCGAAAACGCTGGGATTGGCTGCCCGGGCCGCCGGGGTGCAGTAGGTTACAGCGCCGCCCGCCAGACGCACCTCCTCGCCGGTATAGTCGATGTTCACGTCCCGGGTCGCCGGGCCGAGTATCATGAGATCGTAGTTTTTCATTGTATTCCTTTCCGCAGAAGGCTCCCCGCGCCAGGCAGGTCGCGGGAAACCAGATTTATAGTGAACGACAAAAATATTTGTCGTTCACTATAGCAGGCGATGCACACGATCATTTCTGTCTTACTCAGATGAGGATACCGATAAAGCAGGAGTAAAACACCAAAGACACGATGGTCATGAGCTTAATGAGGATATTGATAGACGGACCCGCTGTATCCTTGAAAGGATCTCCGACGGTATCGCCAACGACCGACGCCTTGTGCGCCTCGCTGCCCTTGCCGCCGTGATGTCCTTCCTCGATATACTTCTTGGCATTGTCCCAGGCGCCGCCGGAGTTGGACATGAAGATGGCCATAAGGACGCCGGTGACCAGAGCGCCGGCCAGCATGCCGCCGACTGCCTCAGTGCCGAGCAGGAAGCCCACCAGCAGAGGGGCCGCCACAGCCATGACGCCGGGGATGACCATTTCCTTCAGAGCCGCTTTCGTGGAAATGCTGACGCAGGACGCATAGTCGGGCTTCGCCTTATCCTCCAGGATGCCGGGAATTTCACGGAACTGACGCCGCACCTCCTCGATCATCTGGTAGGCCGCCTTGGAAACGGACTCCATCGTAAAGGCGGAGAACAGGAACGGCAGCATGCCGCCGACGAGGAGGCCGATAACCGTCGTATGGGACAGGATGTTGATGGTGCTCAGATCGACCATCTCCGCGTAGGACATGAACAGCGCCATCGCTGTCAGAGCCGCAGAACCAATCGCGAAGCCCTTGCCCATGGCAGCGGTGGTGTTGCCCACGGCGTCCAGGGAATCGGTGATCTCACGCACGGACTCATCCAGATGAGACATCTCAGCGATGCCGCCCGCATTGTCAGCGATGGGACCATAAGCATCCACGGCCACGGTGATGCCGGTGGTGGAAAGCATGCCGACCGCCGCCAGAGCGATGCCGTACAGACCGCAGCAGCTGTAAGCCAGGAAGATGCCGATGCAGATCAGCAGAATCGGGATGGCAGTGGACTGCATGCCCACAGCCAGACCGGAAATGATGGTCGTCGCCGAACCGGTCTCCGACTGCTCTGCGATCTTTTTGACAGAACCATAGTCGCCGGAAGTATAGATTTCCGTAACAGTCCCGATGATCAGGCCCACGACGAGACCGGCGATGATGGCTACGGCGGGCATAATGTTTCCAAAGAAGATCATGCTGAGCACGATCGCGCCCACCAGAACAATGCCGGCGGCTGTATAGGAACCGCGGTTCAGAGCCTTCTGGGGATTGCCGCCCTCTTTACCCTTGACAAGGAAGGTGCCCAGGATGGAAGCCACGATGCCGAGTGCCGAGAGGACTGCCGGGAAAACGGCGGCGCCATTTTCAATGAGAACGGTATTGCTGTCCGCCCAGCCGATCCCCAGAGTGATTGCGGAGATCAGCGATCCTACGTAGGATTCGAAAAGGTCGGCGCCCATACCGGCCACATCACCGACATTGTCACCGACGTTGTCAGCGATGACGGCGGGGTTGCGGGGGTCATCCTCAGGGATACCGGCCTCGACCTTGCCCACAAGGTCTGCGCCTACATCCGCAGCCTTGGTATAGATGCCGCCGCCCACACGGGCGAACAGGGCAATCGAGGAAGCTCCCAGGCTGAAACCGAAGAGGATATCCGCATTGCCTGTCAATGCATAAATCAGGCTGACACCGAAGAGGCCGAAGCCCGCCACGCACATACCCATGACAGCACCGCCGGAGAAGGCCACTGTCAGAGCCTTCTGCATACCGCTGGTCCGTGCGGCGTTGGCTGTCCGAACGTTGGCACGGGTCGCCACTGTCATACCGCAGTAACCAGCAGCGGTAGAAAGCAGAGCCCCGCACAGGAAGCAGACCGCCGTCAGCGGATTCCTGATCAGACAAATCAGAATGAACAGCACAATGGCAAAAACAACCAGAATCCGGTATTCAGCAAACAGGAATGCATGAGCGCCCTCCGCGATCGCCCCGGCGATTTCCTTCATCCGACTGGTTCCTTCCTCTTCACGCTGGACTTTACCAGCCAGATACAGGGCGAACAACAGCGCCAGCGCGCCGGCCGCCACACCCAGATACATCAACATTTCAACTCCTCCTTGTTCCTGGCCGAATGGCCATTACGGATCCCCTGAGGGACCTCCTTTATTTCCCTATCTCGTTGCTGATTCCTTCGTAGTGGACCTCCTCCGCACATTCCGAACCGCAGAGCTCTTCGATAAATTCCGCTCTGTGTCCGCTGCTGTCCCGTCCGAAGAAGTCCGCATTAAAATCAACCAGATAGACTCCGTCCGCCTTCTTATATTTCACATTTACATTGCGAACCAACACATGTCTCCTCTCCGCAGCCGCATTGACGAATGCCATGAAACGAGAGATGTCCGTACACTTGCTGTGAAAGCTATACGAAGAGTTGTGACGGCCCAACAGTCTCCTCTGCAGGCTCCGGAAAATGGTCAGCGTCGCAAAGACACAGGCTGTTGCCACCAGCGCGACCGCGTAGTAACCGCCGCCGACGGAGATTCCCAGACAGGCCACAACCCAGAGGCTGGCTGCGGTCGTCAGCCCGCGCACCGTAAGTCCCTCATGCATGATCGTTCCGGCGCCCAGGAAGCCGACGCCGGCGCTCACCTGGGCGCTGAGCCGGGCGGGGTCCGGCGTGGCACCGTAGACATTGTACTGGGCGAAGATCTGCTGGCTCGTAATCATCACGGCACAGGCTCCGATGCACACCATCATATCCGTCCGCATCCCGGCCGGACGATGCGCCCATTCGCGCTCCGCGCCGATGATACCTCCCACCAGCATGGCGCATACGAGACGCCGTACGATCTCCAGTGTGGACAGCTCCAGCGCGCTGATATCTGCTGCTGCCGCTGTGGCACTCAAAAGCGTCATAATTTCATCGATCCTTTCGTCAAGGAGAATGCCCGCAGAGCGGGCACCCCCATTTTTCATTTTTACCGGTACTGCGTTCCCTTTCCCAGCACCATATTTTCATAAGCCTTCTGTACCTTCGCATAGTTCCCGTCGCGATCCAGGGCAATGCCGCGGCCCACGCCGTCCACGATCTGCCCCCGGCCAATGCGGTTCAGGTTCTCTTCCAGCTCCATCAGCAGATCCGGAGCACTCCCCGGCTCTGTGCTGCGTCCGTCGAAGATGATATGCAGATACACTTCATCCAGTCCCTCAGCCATCTCCGTCAGCATCAGCGGATAGTCGATGCAGCCGTGGCTGGACTTCTTCGTCAGATAGGAGATCAGATGCAGGGCTTTCCCATTCTTCTTCGCATCCCCGATCGTCTGACGAAAGACGGGGTTGGTCTTGAAGGAGCCGTCCCGGATGGCGGTATCCATCCGCACGTCATCCTGCGGCACCACACGTCCCGCGCCGAGGTTGGTGTGACCGGCCTCAGAATTGCCGGGCTTGCCCTCCTGCAATCCCACATCGCCGCCGGAAGCGCGCAGCTTACTGTTCGGATACTTCGCCAGCAAGCCGTCCCAGCCCGGCGTGGAGGCCAGGTAGATAGCGTCTCCCTCATCAGCCGTGCCGTAGCCCCAGCCGTCAAGGATGATCAGCAGCATCTTCGGGTTCTGAATGCCCTCCGTCTCGATCAGCGAGCTGCCGGTCATCTCGGCAGGCTGCGGGAGCCCCAGCACCGAGAGTACGGTAGGAGCCACATCGCCCAGCCGTCCGTCGCGCAGCGCCACCGGGCGATCCTGCGGGTCAATGACCACGAACGGCACCAGATTGGTCGTATGAGCCCCATGCGGCTTGCCCTCCGGCGTGTAGAGCGTCTCGATGTTGCCGTGATCTGCCGTGACCGCGACCAGATAGCCCTTCTCCTTCGCGTAATGGACGACCTCATCGACATACCGGCTCACCGTAGCCGCCGCCACCAGCTTCGCCTCGCTGTTGGATGTGTGCCCGATGACATCGCCGTTGGCGAAATTGGTCAGGATAAAGTCGTAGTCCTCATCCACAGCCCCCTTCACCTTCTCCGCCACCTCCGGCAGGCTCAGCTCCGGCTTCTGGTCGAAGGGGATCCCCTTCGGGGAAGGAACCCGCAGATCCGTCTCACCGGGGAAGGGCTGGTTATAACCGCCGTTAAAAAAGAAGGTCACATGGGCGTATTTCTCGGACTCGGCACAGTGGAACTGCCGCAGCCCCGCCTCAGAGACGACCTGCGCCAGCGGCTTCTCCATCCGCTCCGGGGCGAAGGCGATAGGCAGATTTTTAAATTTATCATGGTACATCGTCATGATGACGAATTCCAGATCAGCCATATAGTCTCTGGGAAAACGGTCGAATTCCGGGTCCGTGAAGGCCTCCGTCAGTTCAATCTCCCGCTCGCCTCTCCGGCAGCAGAACACCACACTGTCACCGTCCTGAATCTTTCCCACAGGGTTCCCCTCTGCGTCCACGCGGCTCATGGGCTCCAGAAAATAATCTGTCAGTCCCCCCGTGTAGGCGGTCTTTACGGCCCCGGCCAGAGCGGCACCGCCGCGATCCTGATTGCTCATATGTCATTCCCTCCTTAAGAACGCTCAAAGCTTCCTGAAAACTGAATGTATCCATGATCCACAGACTCATGACCGGTCTGTGATCTCATTTCCACCTCATGAAAATTATGCAAAAACAACGAAACAGTAAACTTCCGCGCTTGCAAATATCTTAAATTTTATTCCAACGTTTCCGTACTTGCATTTGTATTCTACCGACAGTTCTGCGGCTTGTCAACCGTCCTCCCGTCTGTATATATTTCCGTTTTTCGTTTGTTTTTCCTGACAAAACTCTGTTTTTTCCACCCTGTTCCCGGGTTTATTCCGGAAATCGTGTCATTTTCATTTTCGCTGAATTTTATTGTTCGCTCCAATATTTTTCAGAAAATTTTCGAGTGATAATTCGCGAAAATGTTTGCATTCCTCATCGGTTCATGCTATGATGTGGACGGCAAAAAAACTTGTTCGCTGTCATACGTACAAAGGGCCGTCCGGCCCGCCGCTTTTCCCGCGGACAAAAATCAGAGGAGGCAGAAACCATGTACAGGATTGAAACACATCTTCACACGACTTATTCCAGTAAATGCGGCTGGCTGGAGGCCGAAGAACTGATCGCCGGCTATAAAGCCGCCGGCTACAGCGGCATCGTCGTCACCGATCACTTCAACCGCACAACCTTCGATTATCTGCAGATCGATCTCGCCTCAGAAGAGGATAAGGTGCATCCGTTCCTGGAGGGCTACCACCGGATGAAGGAAGAGGGACGAAAGCAGGGCATCCAGATCTATAAGGGTGCGGAGCTGCGCTTCGACGAGTGCAACAACGACTATCTGCTCTTTGGCTACCACAACGAACTGCTGCGGAATCCCGAAGAGATCTTCCGCATGGGCATCGCCGCCTTCGCGCCCATTTGCCGGGCCGCCGGTGCGGTGCTGATCCAGGCTCATCCCTATCGCCGGGGCTGCACACCGGCCATCGCCTGCTATCTGGACGGGGTGGAAGTGCTCAACGGCAGCCCGCGGCACGACAGTCATAATGACCGCGCCGCCGAGTACGCGGAGCAGTTCGGTCTGATCGGCACCGCCGGTTCAGACTGCCATCGCCCCGAAGACATCGGCGTTACCGGCATCCTGGTTGAACATTTGCCGGAGAACTCCATCGAGCTGGCCCATCTCCTCCGCAGCGGGAAATTCTCTCTGATTGAACCGAAAGCCACCTAACGCGGCGCCTCCCCGGGTCCGGGGAAGATATCCAGAAGCTCCTTAAAGTGAGTGATAAAGCGGTCAGGCCGATTTTCTTCCGTGACCTCCTGCGGCTTCTTCTCCGGATAGCGGACACCGATCGTCAGACCAAGTCCCGCCGCCTTTGCGCCGACGATATCCCGATTCAGGTTATCCCCGACGAAGCAGGCCTCCCCGGCGTCCACGCCCAGCTCTTCCAGAGCGTAATAAAAGAGCGCCGGATGCGGCTTGCGGATCAAACTGATCGAGGACTGCTGCACCGATTTGAAATACGGACGCAGCCCGTCACGGTCCAGCCACTCATCGACCTCGTGAACACCCACCAGGTCGCTGACGATCGCCAGGTCGTAGCCGCGTGCGCAGAGCTCGCGGATGGTCTCTGCACCGCCATCGGTCACCACACGCTCGCCCTTGCTCTTCCGATATTCATACGTCAGCTCCGATGCTGCCGCCTCCACCCGCTCCCGCGGGAAATCATAAGCCAGCCACCGGGTCCACAGCACCTTCTCTGGCGCCTCACAATAGTAGCTCAGCGCCCATTCCCGGTACCGATCATACCGGGGCTCGATCACTGTCCGGTAGAATTCCTCCGGATCTGTCTCCGTCCCCAGCAGCTCAGCGATGCGGGTCTTCGCCCGCAGGCTGTAAGCGTCATCCTTGCGGATGACCCGAAGCGTATCTCCAAGGTCGAACAGGATCGCCCGTGTCTTCTTCTCCGACATATTTGCCCCTCCTCCTGCATGATTTTTCGCAATCCATCGCCGCGCAGCAGCGAATTCCTTTATCCCTTTGTATCACACATCTTCCTGTAAAATATCCACACGCAGGATATCCCGGAAATGATGCACGACGTAATCCGGCCGGTTGGCGTCGGTGATCGTCTTCTTCGCCAGCTTCTCCGGTGAGATGAAGAGGATATTGGCGCCGATGCCCGCTGCCTTCGCTCCGGTGATGTCCCGGTTCAGGTTGTCTGCCACCGACACGCACTGAGCCGGCGCAAGGCCAAGCTCCCGGCATCCCATAAGATACATCTCCGGATCCGGCTTACGGATATGACAGATCGACGAGAGGATCACCGCATCAAAATACTCCTCCAGGCTATCCTCGCGAAGCCAGTCATAGATCTCATTTTCTCCGATCAGGTTGCTGATGATGCCCAGTCGATAGCCCCTCTCCCGGAGCGTCCGAATCACCTCAACGCCTCCGTCCACCACGTGACGAAGGCCCTTCACCTGGCGGTACTGATATGTAAGCTCATGGCAAATGGCGCGCAGCTTCTCTTCCGGCATCTCCGGCAGCAGCCATTTGGCCCACAAATCCTAGTCGCCGGCTTACGGGTGATCCGTCCGCGCCCTGTCACGGGAGGGCTCGTGACGAGTG
>JAJQDL010000116.1:0-9858 GCA_021202235.1 Lachnospiraceae bacterium | reverse complement strand
TTCTCCTGGTGCTCCGGCGCCTTCTCGACGATCCGCAGCGTACCCCCCAGATCAAAAAACACTCCTCTGATCTTCTCCATAGGACACCTCAGTTTCTGTCGGGGAAGAGCTCCAGCAGCTCACCGATCGAACGGATGCGGACATCCGGCTGCACCGTAGGCAGCTTGCCCTCGCGGTCAGCCGTCCCGGCGTCCTCGTAGAGGATCATGCTCCCGAAGCCAGAATTCACGGCTCCCTCCACATCACGCACCGGATTGTCACCGACATACGCACAATTCTCCACCGGCGAGTCAATACAGCGGGCTGCCAGCTTGTAGATCGCCACATCCGGCTTACGCAGCCGCACCTTGGAGGAGAGGATCACTGTCTTGAAGCAGTCCGCCACACCGGCGCTGCACATCCAGTCAGGAATCTCCGTCTCCGTGATCGTATTGGCGATGATACCCAGCTTGTACCCGCGGCGCTTCAGCTCCCGCAGGGTGGGCACCACGTCCGGATGCGCCTCGCGGCGTCCGTCATGGTCTCTCCAGAGACGGGTCAGCCGCGCCGAATTGGGCGCCAGCACCTCCGCCGGATAGTCCGGCAGCAGATACTGCAGCCACAGCTCCATCTCCGAGACATCGATCAGCTCTGTCTTGGCGAACTTGCGGTACGCTTTCCAGTTAGCCTCCAGCTTCTCAAAGAATTCGTCGTGAGACTCGGTGGTACCCACGAGTTCCATGAGCTCTTTCTCCGCCGCTGCGGCAAACTCTTCGTCCGGTACGACATAGCGGAGCGTCGCTCCCACATCAAAAAATATGGTATCAATATTTGCCTTCATCGCAGATATTTCCCCTTTCTATTTGTTTATTGATTTCACGGATGATTCCCGGAATCTCCTGCAGGTCGCGAATCTTATAATCCGGCGCCAGTCCCAGCTCCTTCATCCCAACATCCCGATGAGCGACCGAAGGATTCTCGATCTGGATCGCCGTGTGCCATCCGGCATTCCGCACGCCGCGCACGTCCCGTGACAGTGTGTCGCCCACATAAGCGAACTCCTCCGGCGCAAGATGCAGCGCCCTCTCTGCGACACGGAAGATCTCCGCCCCCGGCTTCCGGCAGCCGGTGCGGCTGGAGAGGACCACGCACTCCATGAAGCCATCGATGCCGTATTCCTCCAGGAAATGCGGCGCCACCGAGGTGGAGATGATATTGCTGATCAGTCCCAGATGCAGTCCCATGCCCTGCAGCTCCTCCAGTGTCTCCCGCAAATGCGGCCGCCGCATGACACGCACCCGCTCGTAATCATACAGGAAGCTCAGCTCCTCTGCCAGCGGTGCGAGGCGTTCCCGGCCGATCCGTTATTCCTTCAGATAATAATCATTCCAGATCACCGGCGGCGGTAACTCTTCCAGAGACGCCTCCGTCTCATGCTTGTAAATTTCTGCGTTCACCCGAAGTCTCCCTGCCAATTCTTCCGGCGTCGCATCCAGACAGATCCCGTAATCAGCCAGCCCATTCAGCAGACGATCGGCGAACCATATCTCGCGGCCGGGCGGGTTATCTGCGCAGTGCAGGGTGCCCCCCAGATCAAACAGTACAGCCCGAATCATAATGCAAAATCCTCTTCAAACGTTTCCGTTTCCATCTATTGCCATTGTATCGTCTCTTTTGGGGTTTGTCAACGGCTATTTTTCTCAAAAAAAGGCTCAAAATACAAGAAAAATCCTGATTTTCCCGGTATTTTTCGCCTGATGCCGGAAGGCGTGCAGGCGATTTTCGTTGATTTCCAGATTGATTTCCGGTAATTTTCGTCTCCAGGCAATAAAATTGTCTTGTGTTTCTGCTTTTATCCTGTATTTTTTATGTTTTTGCAAAAAATATAGGCTATTTGTCCCAACACAACGGTTGACTTTTCTCGTATAATCCCTTACAATAAATCCGGGTTATTTCCGAAAATATTTCGTAAGGAGAATCGGATAAATGAAGAATGTTACCATCAAAGATGTCGCAAAGGCCGCAAACGTCTCCTACTCCACCGTTTCCCGGGCTCTGTCGAACAGTCCCGAGATCAGTGAGGAGACCCGGGCGCGTGTCCTCAAGGTCTGTAAAGAGATGAACTACACCACAAGCACTGTCGCCCGCGCCATGGTCGTCAAGAGCACAAAGCTTCTCGGCGTCATTCTTCCCGGCGGCAACAATCCCTTCATGTCCGAGCTGGCCTATCACATCGACCGCCAGGCCCGGGCCCGTGGCTACAACATCATCCTCTGCAACAGTTCACGAGATCCCGAGCAGGAGAGGGAGCTGTTCGAACTGCTCATCGGTCGACAGGTGGACGGCATCATCCTCATCCCCTCCGGTTCTGACAGCTACGAATCCCTGTCTCAGTATCTCTCCAAGGTCCCTTCTGTTTTTCTGGGTGAGAACCTCCGCGAGAATCCGGAGAGCTACGTCTCTGTAGACAATACCCGGGGCGCTTACCTGGGCGTCGAATATCTGTACAGGCTGGGGCACCGGAAGATCGTCTATTTCGGCCGCCGCAAAGGCAGCAACACGCATCAGCTGCGCGCCGAGGGCTATGAGACGGCCTGCCGCAATCTGGGCCTGGAGCCCCGTTTTTACAACAATCCCTTCTCCGCTTCTTCCATCAAATACGGCTATCAGCTGGCCCGCCAGTTCTTCACCCAGGAGAGAGACTATACAGCCATCTTCGCCGCTTCAGATACCAACGCGCTGGGAATCATGCAGGCGGCGGACGAATGCGGCATTCGCATCCCCGAGGATATCTCCCTGCTGGGCTTCGACAATATTCAGTACAGTGAGCTGCCCCGGATCCATCTCACCACCATCGAGCAGCCCAAGAAAATGCTGGCTTCGGTGGCCGTCGAAAGCATCCTCGATCAGGTGGAAAATGATTTCTCCGGGTACACGCACCACATTCTCAACCCCACCCTTGTCGAGCGGGAATCCTGCGCGCCCGTAACGGTTCCGGAGTGACCCTCCGGTTCCCCACGAGCCCTTTTATGATCGGAAAAACCTCATAGATATCTTCCACAAAATAGTCCGGTTCATATTCACGGACAATGCCGGCGTCCTTCATCCGGGTCAGCTTCGAGCCGATCTGGATGGCCGCCGCGAAGCCGGCGCGCTTTGAGCCGATGATATCACGCGAAATAGTATCGCCCACATAGACACATTCCTCCGGCTTCGAGCGCAGCTGCCGCATGGAGATCGTGAAGATATCGCCTGCCGGCTTTCTGGCACAGACAGCCGCCGATAGCGTCACATCCTGAAAATATCCCCGAATCCCATATTCCTCCAGCGTATCAAACACCTGGAACTGCGCCGCCGTATTACTGATCACGCCCAACTTCAAGCCAAGCCCCTGCAATCCCTCCAGTATCTCGGCCACCCGAGGGCGGAGGCTCCGGTGATAATGCGTGACCTCCCACATGTGAGCGATCTCCTCGCACAGAGGCGCCAGCTTCTCCTTCGGGATGTCAAAATCCGTCATCACATAATCACACCAGATCTGTACCGGCTTCAATTCGATGTCTGTCCGGTCACGGAACACTCCGTAGCGATCCCAGCCGGCATCGACACTCTCCTTCAGTGCTGTCAGATCCATCTTCAGATCGACGCCATTCTCTTTCAGCATTTCATCCAGCCGGCGGATAGCAGCCGCCTCGGAGACATCATCCACGTAGATATCTTCCAGGGTTCCCCCCATATCAAACATTACCGTCGTTATCATAGTTTTCAAATCCTTTCTTCCCCTCCGGGAAGATCATCTTCTCCCCACCCGGAGAATATTTCCTGTCCCCTCCCGGAGAAAGGATCGTTCCGTCATCCTCCACGATGAACACCGCCGCCCGATGGCAGCCGGAGGTATACCACGGAGCCTCATAGGTATCGGTAAACCAGACCTCTGCCCCGTTCTTCCTCAGCAAATCGATCACCCAGGCCGAGGGTCTGTCTTTTTTCGCATTATAGCCCTTCTCGCAGGAGATGACGGCATAGCGCGGGTGCAGTGTCTCCGCCAGTTCCGGCGTCACAGATTTGATGTCCCCGTGATGAGGCACCTTCCAGAGATCGCAGGGCCTCTTCCCGCTCTCCTCCCATCCGGCCCCCAGACAGTCGCCGGACAATTCGATTTCCCGGCCGGCATAGTGCAGACGCACGCGCAGGGAGAGGGGATTGCGCAGCTTCGAGGAACGATACAATTCCTCCTCCGACAGATCCTTTCCGGCAAAAAGAGCATTCCATCGCTCTGTCTGCCGTCCCATCTCGTCCGGATCCGGGCACAGTATGTCCAGCATAAGCCGGGGAGTCGGTTCCAGATGAACCGTTTGGCTCACAGGGACCAGGCTGAAGCTGCTTTCTCTCATCTTCTCCGTGATCTCCGCCCAGCCATTGAGACAATCGATCAGCCCGCGCACCGACTTCTGATCGGACGTCCGGCAAATACGTGTTTCCTTCACCAGCGGAAAATATCCGGAAATGACCTGATCGACATGGATCCTGGATAGCAGTCGCGCCACGCCGCCGAAATGATCAATGTGCAGATGTGTCCCAACCAGAAGATCAAGATGTGTCACGCCAAGTATCGCAAGATACTCCGCCGCGGAGCGCCGCAGAGAACCTTCCTCCGGCAATATTTCCGGGCGCCCCGCATCCACGAGCATATCAAAGCTTCGTCCGCCGGATTCTTCCCGAATCAGGATCGCGTCGCCGTCCCCGACATTGATAAAATGCAGTTCCAGCATGGCTTACCTCGAGTGACTGACGTATTTCTTCCACTCCGGCTCTTCCTCCTTCTCCTGCTCCGGCACATAGTCTCTGCGGAAAAGGCGGTAAGAAAAGGGAAGCCCTGTGACCACAGGAATCAGCATAAACCATACGAAGAAGTCCAGAAATACGCGAAGCGTCGCACCATCTCCCCAGAGCATAATCCCCTCCGTGATCAGAGCCACCACCGCATAAATCGCCAGCCAAACATACGTGCCGAACATCAGCCGCTTATCCGACAGGAGTCGGTGCAGCAGAGCACAGACCAGCAAAACAACAGCGCAGCAGATCAGGGAGCCCAACAGATTAGAAAAAACTGTCGGCAGCATTGTCAGCACCGATTCAAAAGGAGTCAGTACGTACGCGAAGGAGATAATGTAGAGCGCCAGGAATACCAGACTCAGGCAAAAGGTATAGACTAGAAGACCGCTCTTGGGCTTCCCATCCTTCGTGAAAAGGAAGGCCTTCCAGAAGCTATTCTTCCGTTTATTCCATTTTTCCTTCCTCTCGTGTTTTTTTCGTTCCTGTTCCGAGTAAGCATTCCATTGTTCCGCGTTGTCAAAGGAATTCTTCTTCATATTTCACTTCATTCCCTTCATCTCCGCAGGATTTCATCATCCTTCGGTAAAAAGCGATGCCGCTGCGCGGGAGCCTCCCGCACAGCGGCATCAATCACAGCATACCTCTACCGTTAGCCGTTCATGCGGGAATTCTCAGCCTGCCCAGTAAGTCCACATATTCTGCGCGTAAGCGTAATTCTCGTAGATCGCTTCCAGATCAGGAGCGATACAGCCAAGATCCTCGATGGTAACCGGGTTCCAGGTGTCCTCAACATCACTGCGAACCGGCCAGTTGCCTTCCTTCTTAAAGTATTCCAGACCGCCGCTCTCAGCGTCCGTACCGCCGGTAATCCAGCGGATGAAGAGACGTGCGCCCGCAGGATGAGGGCAATTCGCCACAACATACAGGTTCTCTGTGTTGTACATACTGGTATAAGGAGTCAGATTCTGCAGCCAGGCAATGTTGTATCCGCTTTCTTCCACGTTCGTGATCTTGCCGGCGGAAGCCAGGGCCAGAGCCGGATCATCCACGGTCGAGTTATTGACAGCCGCTACCAGCTCGTCGCCGTCGCCGATGAAGGTCATCTCACACTGAGACAGTCTCCACAGGAACTCGACACCGGCATTGTTCTCGGGAACCTCGAAGTCAAAAGCGGAATCATCATAGGTGTACTCCAGGTCTTCGCCATAGATATCCTTGTATGCCTGCTCCATCTCATCCGCATTGATGATAAAGCTGGTCAGCAAAGCCAGATAGGTAGACTCGGTCCCGATCTCCTTGGTGAACAGGCGATATTTCTGGTTGCCGTCCTCGTCGGTCTCGATGATCTCCCACCAGGAGCTCACGGGCTGCCCGTCCGGATATGCTTCGGTATTATAATACCAGGTCACAGCGCCGGTATACAGCGGATAGCCGTAAACCAGCAGATCGTCCTCGATGTACTCACAGATATCCTCGGGGAAGTACTCATCCAGGATGCCGTCCTCGAAATACTCATAGTACACGGAGCCGTTGGTATCCTTCGCCTGCAGTACATCACCATAGATGTTGCCGGAATCCGCTTCCAGCTGTGCCTTCTGCAGGACCTCGTCCTGATCCAGATCCATGATCGTCACATCCAGACCCTCATAGGCCGCCTCGAAATCCTCTTCGGCCTTCAGCATCTTGGAGGTCGTGGCATAGACGGTGATCTCTCCGCCCTCTTCCAGCGCGAGCTCATAGAGCTCCTCGTCTGTCATGGAGTCATACTCACTTCCGCCGCTTTCCGCTGTGGTCTCGCCAGTGGCATCGGCAGCCGTGGTGTCACTGTCAGAGTCGCCGGAGCTGCTGGAGCCGCAGGCCGCCAGACCGGCAACCATAACCAGCACCATTGTCAGAGCCAAAATCTTTTTCTTCATGCTACTTCTCCTTTTCATGAGATTTGAAATATTTTACGGGTTCCTATCTTCAGGGAAGCTCACACGCCGCTCCCGATCAGCCTCCCCTGAGATTCATGATTTACCGGAGCAAACATTTCTGCCCCCCGCATATCCTACCGGGCTCTCTTGATGAGCCGCGTACTCTTCGCATCATAGATGTTGATCTTCTCATCGGGCACATGGATGAAAAGCTCAGCATCGAAATCGTAATCCTGCAGACCGATCTGCTTGGAGATAAACTCACTGTCTCCGGCCCGCAGCGTCACCAGCGTCTCAGAACCGGCGGGCTGGTTGGCATAAACTTTTACTTTCTGACAATCCGGCTCCTCCTTGTCCAGAATATGAACCTGCTCCGGACGGATCGCCACCACGCAGGGGAACTCACCCTCGGGAATCTTCTCATTGGTCATGTCCTCACGGTCAAAGACCATATCCTTCAGCGGGCAGCTCACATGGAGCCGTCCGCCCTGGTAGCGGGCCGTTCCCTCGATGAAGTTGATCCGGGGGTTGCCGATGAAGTCAGCAGCCTGCAGGTCGATGGGATTCATATACAGTTCCATGGGACTGTCGACCTGGCTCAGCTCGCCCTCCTTGAACAGAGCGATCTGTGTGGACATTGTCAGCGCTTCGACCTGGTCATGCGTGACATAGATGATCGTCGTTCCCAGCTCGCGGTGAATTCTCTTCAGCTCAGACCGCATATCGACACGCAGCTTGGCATCCAGGTTGCTTAAGGGTTCATCGAGAAGCAGCAGCTTCGGATTCGCGGCCACCGCCCGGGCGATCGCCACACGCTGCTGCTGACCACCGGACAACTCATTGGGATAGCGGTCAATATACTGCTCGATGCGCATCATCTTCAGAGATTCTTTCACTCTTTTATCCACTTCATCTTTCGACAGCTTCTGAATTTTCAGGCCGAAGGCGATGTTGTTGCGGACCGTCATGTGAGGCCACAGAGCATAGGACTGGAACACCAGGTTCAGACCGCGCTTACTCGGTTCCGCATAGTAGGCGGTAGCAGCATTAATGATCTCTTTGCCGTCGATGGTCATGGTCCCGTTCTGTGGGTTCTCCAGACCGGACACCACACGCAGCGTGGTGGTCTTGCCGCAGCCGGAGGGCCCCAGCAGGGTCATGAAGTCGCCGTCCTCAATGGTCAGATTGACATCCCGCAGGACGTGGTTGTCGCCGTAATATTTATCAATATGACTCAGTACAATCTTGCTCATCCTTTTCTTTTCCTTTTCCTTTCCGAATATTGCCTTACCACGCCTTGCTGATGTCAGCACCGAAAGCGTTCGCTATGATATAGCAGACCAGGATAAACAGCAACACACAGACCGAGATCGCATCAGACATCTGGTTCAGGCCCTCCTGAGAGTAGGTGAACGCCAGGTAGGACAGTGTCTGTGTGTTCTTATCCATCATGATAACAATCAGATCCAGTTCCTTGGCAATGCTGATGAAGGTCAGCATAAAGCCGGTGATGAAACCGTTCTTCGCCAGAGGCAGAATGATGCTCTGCATACGCTTGAAGAATCCGGCGCCGTTGATGGTGGCTGCCTCCTCCAGCTCCGTGGATATCTGCATCATGTTAGAGGTGCCGGACTTACTGGCAAACGGAAAATGCTTCACGACGGACGTCAGTACGATCAGAGTAAAGGTACCGTACAGGGACGGAATCAGGCCGCCCAGACGAGGCTGGCTGAACATGGCCACATAGACCGCCGAGAAAGCGACGCCACTCATCAGGTAAGGGATAAACACCAGCTGCTCCGTCAGTCCCCCATACCACTTGCCGCGGCCCCGGGTGGAGATATATCCGAGGAACTGTCCGCAGAAAGCAGTGATCGTCGAAGCAATAAAAGTCAGGCGGATCGTGTTCCAGAAGGCCTTCGCGAACTCACTGTTGCGGAAGATACCGGGATAGTTGGTATAGGTCTGCGCCTGGTCCAAAGTACCGATCCAGTTGTATAGCGTCAGATTGCTCAGCGCGTAGCCTCCTCCGGTATTGATCTGGAAGGTCTCCATCACCAAGACAAACATGGGCATCACCATGGCCACGAGCAGAAACACAACCAGGAACGCCGCCAGGGGCACGCGGGCGCTGCCAAGCTTCATATCATTCGTCCGTCCGCCCTTGCCGCCGATCGTGGCGTAGGACTTCCGGGTGCCGATGATCTTCTGATTGACAAAGATAATCACGGCTGCCAGCGCGATAAGGATGATGGACATGGCATAGCCGACGCCCTGCGGGCCGCCGCTGATGAAGGTCTTCATCTTCGTCGCCAGAGTAAAGTAGCCGATCCGGCTGCCCAGCGTTGCCGCGACACCGTATGTACCGATGGACTTGCTGAGCGTCATGACCAGAGCCGACAGGATACTGGGCATAACCAGGGGCAGCGTGATGGACTTCAGGATCTCAACCTTGCTGGCTCCGCAGATCTCGCCCATCTCCTCCAGCTCCGAGTTGATGGAGCGCAAAGCCGAAGAGACATTGATGTAGGAGAATGCGTAATAGTGCAGTGACATACAGAGCACGATCGCCACAGGACCATAGGCCAGCCAGTCAGGAATCGGAATACCGAGACCGGTGAGGAACCCCAGCGAACCTGAGGTCTCATTGCGGAAAACCGCCAGCCAGCAGAGAGCCTTGCACCAGGACGGGATCATGTAAGGGATAACCACCAGGATACCCAGGATTCTCTTACAGGGCATATCGGTCCGGACCACCAGCCAACCGATGACAGCTCCCAGAGGCACAGACACCAAGGTAGTGAAAAAGCCTACAATCAGGGAGTTAAGCAACGGCTGCCACAGAGTCGCCTTAGCCAGATAGCTCACCAGAATGTACTTCCAGTAATACAAGCTGAACGATCCCACCGCATCGCCGGACATCCGGGCATCAGACTTCGTCGCGATGGTAAAGGTGGACGCAATCATCTGCAGCAGTGGAATCACGATCAGGCAGAACAGAATGACCAGGCATATAAGCACGTTCACATTGAACGGGTGTGTCACCACGTTCAGGAACTGGTTTTTGAGGCGTGTCGCAGTGAGCGGATGCCTCTTTTTCTTTTCTTTCGCCAACTTCTTCTTTCCC
>JAJQDL010000130.1 GCA_021202235.1 Lachnospiraceae bacterium | reverse complement strand
CCTCCTGTTTCCCATTGGTATTCCTCCCTCCTGGCTCTCCGCCGGACCATATGACCAGCGAAAAGCCCATCATCCAAAAGTGAACTTAAGTTCCAATTTTACTCTTGACAACCCTTCTTTCCTGTGTTATGATTTGAACGTAAGTTCCCAAACATTTGTTCTTATCATACAAGAACTTTCGTTCCCTGTCCAATGGCAATTTACAATCCTTTCCAATATCACACAGGAGGCACCCCATGCAGACAAAAGAAATGAAAACTGAACCGTTCACCCTGGACCCCGACCTCAAGGCGGAGGCGAGCAGTTCCCTGGCACCGGACGCAACCAACGGAGATAAGGTGCGGGCTCTCCGGCTCGCGCAGGGCCTGTCCCTGGCCGAACTGGCACGCCGTACCGGACTGACCTCCCGGGCCATCCGCTACATGGAGAACAACGAGCGCACTCCCAGTGTAGATGCCGTGCGCCGGCTTTCCGCCGCTCTGGGCGTCACCACCGACTATTTTATGGATAACGAAACCTTCCGCCGGGAGTTGCAGGACGATGCTTTCTACACCGAAGTCCGGCAGAAATACGGCTCCCGAGGCGTGGCACAGGCCAAAAAGATCCAGCAGCAGACAACGGCCCTTTTTGCGGGCGGCGAACTCTCCGGGGAAGACCAGCTGGCTTTCATCGAGGAGATGGAGGAGGTTTTCCTTATCGCGAAGAAAGAGGCAAAGAAATACACCCCGAAGAAATATCAGGAATGAGCGTGGCTGGCACTGGAACCGTTTGCTGCCCCCATAAAGGGATCCATAATGGCCATTCGGCCAATAACGAGCAAGGTTCCAGAAGGGAGGAACGCTGGTATGGACAGACACGCCATTGAAAAAGCCGGGCAGGTCGTCAAAAAATATAAGACCCGAGACCCTGATGAACTCATCGACCTGCGGAACATCCTTCTCATTCAGACGGACCGCTTCAAAGATCTGCTCGGATACTACGTCATTTACCTCAGGAAAGATATCATCGGCATCAACACCCGGGCCAACCCAGTGCTGCAACGCTCTGCCAAGGGGCATGAACTGGGCCATTATTTCCTGGAACGCTCAGAGGCCCGCAGCGGGGCAAATTTCCGCGACACTTTTTTTTACAGCGTGAGCACCGCCAAATCAGAGATGAGCGCCAACACCTTTGCCGCAGAGCTTCTCCTCTCCGACGAGATGGTGCTGGAGCCCATGCACTACCATGTCTTTGAGGAAATGCAGAATAAATGGAAAGAGCATCTCCCCGCACGCTGCTCCACAGAGTACCGGATGCTGGCCTACAACGAGCTGCATCAGGAATTCTATCTCCACACAGAACCAGCCACCGTGGACAGCATTGCCCGCGCGTGTGATGTCGATGCGAACCTGGTAGACTTTAAGCTGCGGATCCTCGCGGAGAAAGGCTATGATCTGCCGAAACTGCCGGAGGTGCGGAGCAATTTCTTCCGGGATTCTCTGAAACAGGGGAGGTGACCTGCCCCATGCATCCGAAAGCACAGGCTCTGCACCCGCGCACCAGCCGCGTCTATGTGACCGTCAATACCAACACTGACCCCACCGGCTATGTAGAGCCCCGCGCCATCACCTGGCCGGACGGGCGAACCTTCGAGATCGAGCGGGTGCGCGACTTCCGCCCGGCGGACACCATCGGGCTGTCCCTGTCCGGCGACTGCTATACCGTCATCATCCGGGGGCAGGAAAAACATTTATTTTATGAGAAACTGGGCTTCGGCAACCGCACGCGGCAGGGACGCTGGTTCGTAGAAGCGGCGGGAGTACAATAAGGAGGCTCCACAAGGAGATCCGCACCCGCAGGGTAAACGTATGACCATTCGGCCAGGATCAAGGAGGTCCCGCCAGGGGATCCGTGATGGCCATTCGGCCAGTAATAAGGAGGCCAATACGAACATGATTCAAAAGAATGAACAATCAGCAGACCGAAATCCGGCAGATTCAAATACAGGCGGCAGATCAGCGGCAAAGAAAGGCCGCACCTACCTGGCCATCGACCTCAAATCCTTCTACGCCTCCTGCGAGTGCGCCGACCGGCACCTCGACCCGCTGACCACGAACCTCGTGGTGGCGGACGAATCCCGGACAGACAAAACGATCTGCCTGGCCGTCTCACCCTCCCTGAAAAGCCAGGGCATCCCCGGACGACCGCGGCTCTTCGAGGTCATCCAGAAAGTGAAGGAAATCAACCAGAATCGGCTGCGCCGGGCGCCGGGTGGCCGCTTTCTCACCTCCTCCTTCGACGCGGAAGCCCTGGCGCGTGATCCGTCCCTGGAACTCTCCTATCTGGTCGCCCCGCCGCGGATGGCACGATATCTGGAAATATCCGCACAGATTTACTCCATCTATCTGCGCTTCATCGCGCCGGAGGACATCTTCGCCTACTCGGTGGATGAGGTTTTCATTGATATCACCGGCTATCTGGACACCTACCAGCTGACCGCCCACGAGATGGCCATGACCCTCGTCCGCGAGGTGCTCTATGAGACCGGTATCACGGCCACCTGCGGCATCGGTACGAACCTCTATCTGGCCAAGATCGCCATGGACATCGTCGCCAAGCATATCCCCGCCGACCGCGACGGGGTTCGGATCGCGGAGCTCGACGTGTATTCTTACAGAAAGCTCCTCTGGGATCACCGACCTCTCACCGATTTCTGGCGTGTCGGCCCCGGCACCGTGCGAAAGCTGGAGAAACTGCAGATCCACACTATGGGCGAACTGGCCCGCATCTCCTGCTTCGACCAGGAACGCTTCTACCGTGCCTTCGGCATCGACGCGGAGATCCTCATCGACCATGCCTGGGGCGTGGAACCGACCACGATGGAACAGATCAAGAGCTACCGCCCGGAGGCGAACAGTCTTTCCGAAGGGCAGGTCCTCTCCGAACCCTATCCCTATGAGAAGGCGCGGATCATCGTCCAGGAAATGACTGATTGCCTGGCCCTGCAGCTCCACCGCCAGGGACTTGTCTCGGACTCCTTCACCCTGGATATCGCCTATGACCGGGAAAATGTCGACCAGGGGCGCTATGGCGGCAGCTGCCGCACCGACCATTACGGCCGGGTCGTCCCCAAACCGGCCCACGGCAGCTGCCGGACTGAGAACCCGACCAGCCTCGGGAACGAACTCCAGCGGGCCATCGTCGGCCTGTTCGACCGGATCGTCGACCGGAACCTGACTGTGCGAAGGATAAACCTCACCGCCAACCGCGTCGTCCCGGACACAGGAACCGTGCAGCTGGACCTGTTCACCGATGTGGAAAAGCTCGAACGGGAGCGGAAACTGCAGGACGCCGTGGTGAAGATCAAAGATAAATATGGAAAGAACGCCGTCCTGAAGGGGACCAATTATCTCGAAGGAGCCACCATGCGCGACCGGAACCAGCAGATCGGCGGGCATAAAAGTTAGAAGAGATGGCGAAACTGCCGCAAGTCAGGAAGATATGCCCAAGAGTGATAAATCATAGAAGCGGAAGTGACTGACATGACCACTGAGGAAAAATATAAGGATATCCTGTCCCGGGAACGCCCCTGGGATGCTGCCACCCTGCAGCGCCACCCCAGGATGTCCCTGCAGGACCGGGCGAAGATCTTCGCCCCCTTCGCCGCGCTGCGCGGACACAGCGAACGGCTGCAGGAAGAGACCGGCAAGCTGCTCCGCGGCCGCCGGCCGGAGCTCTCCGAAGAAGAAAGCGAAATTCTGAACCTGAAGCTGGCTCAGATAAAAGAGGGGATGCGTCTCACCGCAATCTATTTTCTCCCAGACCATCCCGGCAGCGAAATGGGGAACCATATCTCCCTCCATGGAACCGTCACCTGTCTGGATTCCCTTTCCCGGTATATCCGGATCGCCACGGGGGAAACGGACGAAAAGGGAGCGGTTGAAACCACGATTCCTCTGGATGACCTGCTCGATCTTGGCGGAGATGGGATCGTCGATCCTATGGAGCGGTTGTAACGTATCTGCTGCCTGGCATATACTTAAGAACGATTTGTTTTTAATCTCTCACCTGGCACCGGCAAAAAGGCTGTATACACATTAGACAGGAGGTGTTCCCTATGTCAAACTGGAATCCCTGGCATGGCTGTACGAAAGTAAGTACCGGGTGCTCGCATTGCTATGTTTATCGTCGGGATGCTGAGTTCGGCCGGGATTCCTCTGTCGTCCATAAGACGGCCGCCTTCAGCCTGCCGATTCAGCGAAACCGCCGGAAGGAATATAAGCTCCAGCCTGACGGAGACTACATCTACACCTGCTTTACCTCTGACTTCTTCCACCCCGCAGCCGATGGCTGGCGGCCAGAGGCCTGGGCCATGATGAAGGCTCGGCCGGAACTGGACTTTTATTTCATCACCAAGCGGCCGGAACGGTTCTTCATCGGACTGCCCGAAGACTGGGGCAAAGGATATGAGAATGTCCACATCGTCTGTACCTGCGAGAATCAATACATGACGGACAAACGCCTTCCCATCTTCCTTGAATTGCCCATCCGGCATAAGGAAATCATTCATGAACCAATGCTCGAAGCCATCGAAATCCGCCCCTTCCTGGAAAAATACCATGCAGAGATCGAGAAAGTCTCCTGCGGCGGGGAATCCGGCGAAGACGCCCGGGTCTGCGATTACGGCTGGATTCTGAACACCATGACCCAGTGCGTAGAATACGGCGTCCCCTTCCATTTTCACCAGACCGGGTACAACTTCCGGCGTGGCGGCCGTGTGTATCACATCGACCGAAAGAATCAGCACCGGCAGGCGGAGAAGGCCGGGGTGGATTATTGTCCGTGATCACTGCTTGCAACAAAAAGCAAACCTGTATAAATCATTTTTCATGCAATTCTTCATCATCCTGCGTGAGATATTGCCGATAAAGTTCTATGCCTATAGCGTAAGCCTCTTCTTCTCCCATCTCCAGCCATTCTTTACAAAATCCCATCCGATTCTGATCGTCTGCATCCATCGTGATAGCCGCAAGATGTTTTTTCGTTCTGTCACCAATCAGATCCAGAATCTCCTGTTTTTCTACACCCTTTTGATGAAGTACCTGGTAAAGCATATAAATGGCATTATGAGAAATCACAATATCCCCGCTTCTCTTTTGACAAAATCTTTCTTTTTTCATTTCCTCTTCCGTCAGGTATATGAACACTGTCTTAAGACTTTCAGTATATTGTCGCATACGCTCTTCTCTCTCTGCCTCTTCTTCCCTCTCTCTTTGCTCCCTTTCTCTGCGCAAACGAGCCCATTCCTCCCGCTCTAATGCCCTTTTTTCTTCTTCCCTATTCTTTTTCCTGCGTTCATACAGATAAATGATAAGGCAAATCAAAAGAACAAACCAAATATCACTCGGGGTATATAACATCCTTTCTCTCCTCGTCCTCCGTAACATCCTTCAAATAATAATTCCAGACAAATGATCCACCTCGTGCTGGATGATCTGCGCGGTCCACCCGGAGAATTTCTGTCTCTGTGTGTTGAAATTCATATCCTGATAGCTTACTTCTATCTCCCTGTAACGCGTACATTCGCGAACACCACTGAGAGACAGGCACCCTTCTTCTGTCTCAAACTTCCCGGTTCTTTTAATGATTCTCGGATTGAACATTGCCACATTGATCATACCCATATTCACAGCTATGATGGCTTTATTCACACCGATCATATTGGCTGCCATCCCGACACACTCTTCTTTGTGCGCCTGCAAAGTATCCAGCAGGTCAACGGCAACCTGTTTGTCCGTCATGGCGGCCGGTTCTGCTTTCCGCGAAAGGAACAGAACGTCCCTCATAATTGGCTTCACACTCATAATTCTCCTC
>JAJQDL010000160.1 GCA_021202235.1 Lachnospiraceae bacterium | reverse complement strand
ATTCTGTAGAAGAACTGTATATATCAGACCTGCTATTCCTGAACGATCATTCACGAAATGTTAGATATGGGATAGTGGGAACTGGCCACCGTTTCGTTCGGTCAGTCGTTTCAGATCACCCCGATCCAGCTGATCACGACCGCGGCTTCGCTGATCAACGGGGGCACGCGCGTGACGCCCCATCTGGGGGTTGCCGTACAGAATTCTGAGGGAGATGTCACAGAAACCTTTACATATGACGCCGGAAAGACTATAATCTCGGAGGAAACCAGTGCGACGCTTCGCTACATCCTCGAGCAAGTCGTCTCAGAGGGGACCGGAAAGAACGCTTATCTGGAGGGCTATTCCATCGGCGGCAAGACAGCTACCTCGGAGAAGCTCCCCCGAAGCTCGAACCTTTATATCGCGTCCTTTCTCGGATTTGCCCCGGCGGATGACCCGCAGGTGATCGCTCTCATCACCATCGACGAGCCGGAGGGAATCTATTACGGTGGAACCATTGCGGCACCGGTCATCGCAGATATATTTGAAAATATTCTCCCCTACCTGGGCATCGAGGCCGAACTGGTGGAGGAGACGGAGAGCGCAGAAGAGTAGGAAGTAAGAAACAAAAGAAAATACCAGCAGGGAGGAAGTTATGACTACACTGGTGATACTATCAGTATTGCTCGCTTTCGCGATCAGTGCCGCCGTTTGTCCGGTGCTGATCCCGTTTTTGAAGAAACTCAAGTTCGGACAGCAGGTGCGGGACGACGGCCCGCAGGCTCATCTGAAGAAACAGGGGACTCCCACCATGGGCGGGCTGGCCTTCCTGATCAGTGTGGTGATTACCAGCCTGTTCTTTATCCCCGGCTATCCGCGCATCGTCCCGGTTCTGTTTATGACCGTGGGCTTCGGTGTCATTGGTTTCCTGGATGATTATCTGAAGATCGTCATGAAACGCTCGGAAGGACTGAATCCGAAGCAGAAGATGGCTCTGCAGATCGTGCTGACAGCGATCTTCTGCGTCTATCTGATGAAATTTTCCGGGATGGGAACGGTGATTCATGTTCCGTTCCTGGGCATCGACTGGGAGATGGGCTGGCTCTATGTCCCCATGGTCTTTCTTGTGGTACTGGGAACGGACAACGGAGTGAACTTTACCGATGGCCTGGACGGCCTGTGCTCCAGTGTGACAGTGATGGTAGCAATCTTCTTCACCTTTCTTTCTCTGGGAGAAGGGGGCGGCATCGAGACCGTGACCGGTGCGGTGGCCGGAGCCCTGGCGGGATTCCTGTTGTTCAACGTCTATCCGGCGCAGGTATTTATGGGAGATACGGGGTCTCTGGCGCTGGGAGGCTTTGTGGCTTCCTCGGCGCTGATGCTGCAGAACCCGCTGATCATCCTTCTGGTAGGCTTCATCTATCTGGTGGAGGTGATTTCGGTCATTCTGCAGGTGGCCTATTTTAAAAAGACCGGCGGAAAGCGTCTGTTCCGCATGGCTCCCATTCACCATCACTTTGAACTGGGCGGTTGGTCGGAGACCCGGATCGTAGCGATTTTTTCAATCGTGACGGCGCTGCTTTGCCTTGTTGCCTATCTGGGAGTCTGATGAATTGAAAAAGAAAATCCCCCACGGGGGATATACGAAGGCTGTGCGCCTGAGATAAAGGAGGAGCAAATGAAGAAGATACTGGTGGCGGGAGCCGGAATCAGCGGAAAGAACGCCTGCGGACTGCTGCTGAGCCAGGGCCGTCCGGTGATACTGTATGACGGAGACAGCGGGAAGGATGCAGAAGAGTTGCGGGGAGGATTTCCCCCGGAAGCGGATCTGCAGGTGGTTCTGGGAGAATTGACAGAAGCAGTGCTGGCGGAAACGGAGCTCTGCGTTGTCAGTCCGGGGATCCCTCAGGATTCTCCCATCATGGAGGCTGTGCGGGCTGCCGGAATTCCGGTATGGAGTGAGATTGAGCTGGCTTATTCGGCGGCGCAGGGGCGGCTGGCGGCGATCACCGGTACGAACGGCAAGACGACGACGACCGCGCTGCTGGGGGAGATCTGCCGCGATTACTATCCTTCCGTGTTCGTGGTAGGAAATATTGGAAATGCCTACACGCGGGAAGCGGCGAAGACCCGGGAGGAATCGGTGACAGTGGCGGAAGTCAGCAGTTTTCAGCTGGAGACTATTGTTTCATTTCATCCTCAGGTCAGCGCTGTGCTGAATATCACTCCGGATCATCTGAATCGTCATAAGACCATGGAGATCTATGCGCAGGTGAAGGAGAGTGTGACGAAGAACCAGACGAAGGAGGATGTCTGCGTTCTGAATTATGAGGATGCGCGTCTGCGGGACTTCGCACCGGTCTGCCCGGCGCGGGTATTGTTCTTCAGCAGTGCCCGTGAGCTGCCGGAGGGCGCCTGGCTTGCCGGGGAAGAGCTCTGGCTGTGTCTGGAAGGAAAGCGGGAGAGGATCTGCAATGTACATGACCTGAACCTGTTGGGCCGCCATAATTATGAGAATGTCATGGCGGCGTTTCTTATGGCTGTGAGTCTGGGCGTGCCGCTGCCGTCAGTTCAGGGGACTCTGCGGCGATTACAGGCAGTGGAACACCGGATCGAGTTCGTGGAAGAGAAAAACGGCGTTGCCTATTACAATGATTCCAAGGGAACCAACCCGGATGCGGCGATTCAGGCTATCCGGGCTATGGAGCGTCCTACCGTGCTCCTCGGCGGCGGCTATGATAAGGGCGGCGAGTTCGACGAGTGGATCCAGGCCTTCGACGGGAAGGTGAAGCTTCTGATCCTCATGGGAGCGACAGCGGCGCGCATCGCAGCGACAGCAAAGCGGCTGGGTGTGGAGCAGGTTGTCTGCGTTGACTCTCTGGAGGAGGCGGTGGCTCTGGCAGCCCGGACGGCGGAGCCCGGCGATGCTGTGCTTCTCTCTCCGGCCTGCGCCAGCTGGGGGATGTTCCCCAACTATGAGGTGCGGGGACGGATCTTCAAGGAACTGGTCCATGGCCTGTAGAGTGATCTTTGACGGACATGCGGCCTGTCGTTTCCTGCGGAATGAAGAAAGCCGTCCGCAGGGAAGCAGCTGCGCCGATGGGAAATCGGCGGGAGGGGAGTGACGGGATGGCGAGAACCGGAATCAGAAAGAAGAGAGGGACGTATTTCTTTGATTATACGCTGCTCTTCCTCATCATTTTTCTGTCCTGTTTTGGGCTGGTGATGATCTACAGCTCCAGCTATTACACGGCACAGCTGAATCTGGGAGACGGCACGTATTATGTGAAAAAGCAGGCGACGATCCTGCTGGTTGGTTTCGTCGCTATGTATGTGGTCCCCCGCTTTGATTATCACTGGTATGTAAAGCTGGCTCCTCTGGCCTGGGGAGTGGCGCTGATCCTGATGATCCTGGTCAATTTCACACCCTTCGGTATCGAACGAAACGGAAAGAAGCGCTGGCTGGGATATGGCAGTGTGACGCTGTTTCAGCCGACCGAGTTCGTGAAGATCGCGCTGATCGTGGTCACGGCGGTGATGATCGTGCGGCTGGTGCGATATCTGGACCGCATACAGTCGATCATTCTTTTCTGTGCGGTGACTCTTCCGCTGGGCGGTCTGGTTCTCATGAACAATCTGAGCTCCGGCATTATCGTCTGCGGCATCGTGGTGGCCATGTATTTTGTGGTTAGTAAAAAGAAAAAACGTTTTCTGATCGCGGCGGCGGTCGTTGTTGTTCTGGGCGTCGTGGCCGTTCTCCTGGCTGATCGGCTGGTTGAATGGAATATTCTTGAGGAATATCAGGTCAGCCGCATTCTGGTGTGGCAGAATCCGGAGGCCTATCCGACCAGCGGCGGCTATCAGGTGCTGCAGGGTCTTTACGCCATCGGATCAGGCGGGTTCTTCGGGAAAGGACTGGGAAACAGCGTGCAGAAGCTGGGATTTGTTCCCGAAGTACAGAATGATATGATCTTTGCCATTATCTGCGAAGAACTGGGGCTCTTTGGAGCGATCTGTGTCATCCTGCTGTTTCTTCTCATGCTCTATCGTTTTATGATCATTGCCAACAATGCTCCGGATCTTCTGGGCTCCATGCTGGTCGTGGGTGTTATGGCGCAGATCGCGATTCAGGTGTTCATGAATATCGCGGTCGTGACGAATTTCATGCCCAATACGGGTGTTTCGCTGCCGTTCATCAGCTATGGCGGCACCTCACTGCTGTTCCTCATGGTGGAGATGGGGATGGTGTTGGGCGTGTCGCGCCGGATCCGCTTTGAGTAAGCCGAAAATGATGTTCCGGGGGCATGGAGCCCGGAGGGGATTTCCGGATGAAATGAGGAACAAAATGAACTGTGCCCACATACAATAGTGTATATGCAGGCGGAGAGTCAGTGCATGCCGGAGATCATTGTGGAGGGCGGACGCCGTCTTCAGGGAGAAGTGCAGATCCAGGGCTCCAAGAACGCGGTTCTGCCTGTTCTGGCGGCCGCAGTGCTGCCGAAGGGGGAGACGGTTCTGACCCATGTGCCGGCCATTGATGACGTGGCGGTGAGTCTGGAAATCCTGACGGCATTGGGCGTTTCAGTTTCCTTTTCCGGTGGACGTCTGACTCTGTGCGCGGATTCTCTGGATGGCATCGAGGTACCGGAAGAACTGGGATCGCGGATGCGCTCCTCAATTTTGTTCCTGGGAAGCCTGCTGGGACGTCAGAAGGAGGCGCGGGCAGCTTTCCCCGGAGGCTGTGCCATCGGGAACCGTCCGGTAGGTCTTCATCTGTCTGTGCTGCGGCAGCTGGGAGCGGAGATCTTTTTCGAAAAGAACTGTCTCTGCGGCAGGGCAGAGCGGTTTACAGGAGGTACAGTCGTTCTTCCCTCCCCCAGCGTGGGGGCTACGGAGCAGGCGCTGCTGGCGGCTGTCTCTGCAGCCGGAGAGACGCTGCTGTGCGGCGCGGCCCGGGAACCGGAGGTGAGATCCTCTGCGAGTTCTTAAGTGCCTGTGGTGCGAAGATCCGTGGGCAGGGGACCGGAGAGATCCGCGTGATACCGGCACCGCTTCATGGCTGCCATTTTGAGATCCCCGGAGATCGAATCGCTGCGGGATCGTATCTAGCTGCCGCAGCGGCCACCTCCGGAGATGTCACAGTACGGGGGATTTTACCGGAACATCTGGGAAGCAGTCTTTTGGTATTTCGCAAGCTGGACTGTCTGGTGGACGAGGGGAAGGATTGGGTGCGTCTGACCAGAGACGGGGCGCTGCGGCCTGTCCCGGAGCTGGAGACAGAGCCATATCCGGGTTTTCCTACCGATATGCAGCCTCTGACACTGCCGTTGCTGGCGATGGCTCCGGGTGAGAGCCGCCTGCGGGAGAATCTTTTCGAAAATCGTCTTGGCCTGGCCGGGGAACTTAATCGGATGGGAGCGAAGATCGCAGTCCGGGGACGTCTTGCCGTGATCCATGGTGTGGAGTTCCTGACAGGCTGCCCGGTGGAGGCAGCTGATCTGCGCGGCGGTGCAGGACTGCTGGTGGCGGCTCTGGCGGCTCGCGGAACAAGCCGCATCGCCGGGCGAAAATACATCGGGCGCGGTTATGAGGAACCGGAGAAAAATCTGGCCGCTCTGGGAGCGGCGATTCGGATCGTCGAATGACCGGATACAGAAAAAGGCGGGAGGAAGTCAGATGGAAGAACTCAGACTGATAAGAAGACGGCGGATGATCCGGACGCTGCAGATCGCGGCGGTGCTGATCATTCTTCTTGTCGCTCTCACGGCGAGCCTGCGGATTCATTCGGTGACGATCGAAGGGAACGCGCGATACACGGCTGAGGAACTGGAAGAACTGCTTTTTCCCGATGACTGGGCGCGGAATCCCCTGGTATTTCTGCTGCGGGAACGGAC
>JAJQDL010000094.1 GCA_021202235.1 Lachnospiraceae bacterium | reverse complement strand
CCCGCGGCGCACACCGCCGACTTCAACCCGGAACGACAAGACCTGCGTCAGCAGCGCATTCGCCGCATCATAGCTCCACAGCTCGCCACCCACGGCAAAGGCCAGAATATCCCCCTCCTCCGAGGACGCCGTCTCCACATCCTCCGAAGAAAGGATCTCGAGATCCAGTGTTCCGTCCGTCAGACGACTGTCATCCGCCTCAAAAAGCTCCGTCATCGTCCGATGATAATTCATCAGATAAAAACGGGTGGAAGACCACTGAACCGTGATCGCTTCCGTAATCAGGTAGGTGTCTGTATTCCCCTCCGCGTCCTCTGCCTCCACCTCATATTCCAGGAGGAAGGAGCCGAACTTCCCGTCGATCTCCAGAACCGAAAGGGAAAGCTCTCCCGTCTGCACCGGGTTCAGATCGCCCCAGGTCAGCTGACTGAAGGAAGAATGAAGCGTCACATCCGCCAGAGTCCCCTCATCGGCTGTCCCGTCATACTCCAGATACCCGGTATAATTTTCGGCCTCCGCTTCATCGAAGGTCGCGTCATGAAAGCTCAGTGCGAACTCCAGCATTTCCTCCGCATGAAGCTCCTCGCCCATACGGACCCGGGTATAGTAAAAAACCTCCGTCCCGTCGGAGAGACTTAAGATAATCTGCAGACGATAATCCTCATCTACCGTCAGGAAAGAACTGAGATCCAGCATCAGCGTCGCTGTCTCGTGATTCTGAGACAGATCTTCCACGTCCCGCTCCGCTACGGTCTCCCTCCCGACCCTGGGCGTCAGTATTCAGCGTACCGCAGCTACCTTGCAGTCATAGCAGATCACCGTCAGCGGCAGGAGTCCCTCCTCATCCACCGGCATCACCGTCTCTTCCATGACAGTATCATCCACTTCCATGGTATAGCCGTGAAGCAGATTAACTCTCTGATCCCCGACCTCCGAGGCGACAATGGGGAGCGTCGCGCTCCCCCACACCTCATATTCCAATTCTTCCTCCGGTTCACCGGCAGAAAAATGTATATACAACGCAAAGGCGGATGCTGCCAGAATAAAGATTCCGCACAGCACCAGCAGTCTTTTCCATATCTTTTTCATACTGTTTTCTTTTGCACCCGCCCCCGGCAAATGGTCTAATCAATCTTGTCTATCTTCTGAATCCTCTGGACATGTCTCTCCTCCCCGGAGAACTCTGTATTCAGAAATGTCTCCGTGATGCGGACAGCCAGTCCGGGTCCTACCACACGGCCCCCCATCGCCAGGATATTGGCGTCATTGTGCTGCCGTGTCGCTTCCGCCATGAAGCAGTCCGTACACACAGCCGCCCGGATTCCCGGCACCTTGTTCGCCGCCAGGGAAATGCCGATCCCTGTCCCGCAGAGAAGGATGCCCTTCTCATAGTCTCCCGCAGCGACTGCTTTGGCCACAGCATGGCCGATCTCCGGATAGTCGCAGGACTTCTCCTCATAGCAGCCAAAATCTCTGTACTCAATCCCCTCGTGATCCAACCAGGCCAGGATCTCCTGCTTCAGGGCGAATCCGCCGTGGTCACATCCAATTGCTATCATATCTCATCTTCCCTTTCCCTTTGAAGAAGCATCTCTCCTCTGAACAGACGCTCAGCGGCCAGCTTCACCAAAAGATCAATATATTCGCAGCAGGCGCCGTAGTCCGCCAGGCTTCCTCCATGAGGCACCTCAACGTCTCCCGGCTTTCCCGCATAATCTCCCAATGTATAGACATACCGTGCCCGGGGAAAACGCTCCCGGATCATTTCCCGGTCATGAGCCGTCATAGCCAGGATCAGGGTACCCCCTGTGATATCCTCTTCCTCCAGAGGCTCCGACATCTCCTTGGCCGGAGTCATCTGATTTCCCGCCAGGACCGCCACCGCCTTTGGATTCAGGGGTTCCGGAAACAGGACGACCAGCCCCCGGGAGGCGATCTGTATCTTTCTCTCCCGGCAGACATTGCGCATCACGGCTTCCGCAATCACGCTCCGGCAGGTATTATCTGTACACACAAACAGAATACGATCAAACTGCTCCATGTCTCTCTCCTTTCCCCCCTGTTTTCTGCGGGCTTCCGCCCGTGTTGTCATTGCAAGATGTCTATTCCTCTGCCCGAAGAATACGGTACCCCGCTGCTTTCGTCAGACGGTTCATGATGGCATCCCCCAGAGGGCCGTCCCCAAAGGCCTCCGAGTACACGACCTCCACCTCTTCCTCATCAAATTCACGCAGGCAGCGGTAGAGGTTGTGAGCAATCGTTTCCTCCTGGCAGCGGAGGCCCAGGCTCTTCACCCACTCCGCCGGATACAGAGAAGCGGATTCCTCCGCGCACAAAATGCCGACCTTCTGCCCGCGGGCCGCCGCCCCGGCCGTCAGCCGGTTGATCTCCCGGGCCGCTGCTCCCCTGCTTCCCTCTACGATCGTCAGCTCCGCCTGCGGCGCATAGTGGCGATATTTCATGCCCGGTGCACGCGGACGCAGGTTCGGATCAGGTTTCCCGAGGATGGCCGGATCCATCTGGCACTCTCCAAGCAGCGCCTCCACCTGCTCCCGGGAAATCGCTCCGGGACGCAGGACCAGAGGAATCTCCCCGGTCACATCAAGGATGGTGGACTCCAGACCGATCTCCACCGGCCCCCCGTCCAGGATCATCTCGATCTGCCCCATAAGATCCTCCGCTACATGAGTGGCCGTCGTGGGGCTGGGCCGGCCGGAACGGTTGGCGCTGGGCGCCGCCACGGGAACCCCTGCCTCCCGGATCAGAGCCCGGGCGACCGGAGGAGAAGGCATCCGGACAGCCACCGTTGACAGTCCGCCGGTGACCTCCGAAGGCACCGCCTCGCTTTTTGCAAAAATCAACGTCATGGGGCCGGGCCAGAAGGCTTCCATCAGGCGTTCCGCTGTCTCCGGCACCTCCTGCACCAGCGGCGTCAGCTCCTGCCGCGAAGCGATATGAAGAATCAGCGGATTGTCCGAAGGCCGCCCCTTGGCGGCATAAATCTTCCGGGCCGAGGCCGGATTCAGTCCGTCACCGCCCAGTCCGTACACCGTCTCCGTCGGGAAGGCTACCAGGCCCCCCTCACGCAGGATCTTCGCAGCCCGGCGGACAGCTGCAGCCCGCTGCTCTTACCGCAGGTCAGCCATGCAGATCTCTGTCTCCATATCTACCGCCCCAGTCTCCGGCACAGCGCCCGGATATAAGCAGGCGATGTCCCACAGCAGCCTCCAACCAGACCCGCACCGGCCGCCACCAGAACTTCCATATGTTCGGCAAATTTCTCCGGCGTCATCGAATAGATTGCGTCCCCCTTCTCGTTGATAAAGGGCATGCCCGCGTTGGGCTTGACCAGAAGCGGCACTTCAGCCACATCCCGCATGGAGCGCACCACCGCTTCCAGCTGATCGGGTCCTACAGAACAGTTCAGTCCCACAGCGGAAGCGCCCATTGCCTGCAAAGTTTCTACGGCCTCCACGCCCGTACCGTCATAGATCGCGTGACCGTCTGCACTGAGGCTCAGCGAGCAGAGGATCGGCAGCTCCGTGACCTGCATGGCCGCGTCCACGACTGCCATCGTCTCTTCCACGCCCAGCATGGTCTCCGCCACAAGCAGATCCACTCCGGCCGCCTCCAGGATCCGTATCTGCTCCCGGTAAACGTCCAGAAGCTTCTCATAACTCATTGGGCCGAAGGGTTCCAGCATCTGTCCGGTCGGGGTAAGGTCTCCCGCCACCAGGACGCCGGTGCCCCCGACATTTTTCTTCGTGGCCTTCACGATGCCGGTATTGATCTCTTCCAGACGATCTGCCAGGCAGAATCCCTTCAGCGCAACACGGTTGGCCGAGAAGGTCGGCGCGTAGAGAATCTGCGTTCCTGCCTCCACATAAGCCTTCTGCAGCGGGGCAATGGTCTCCGGATGCTCATAGATCCATTCCTCCGTGCAGACGCCCCGCGGCATCCCTTCCCGGTACAGATTTGTACCGACGGCGCCATCCAGAATAATCGGACCGTCCGCGGCCAACGCCGCAAATTCTTCTCTTGTCATGCTGAAAATCCTCCCTCACAGCGTCCTGCGGCCACTGATCCCCATCATGAGCCTTGCCGCTCTTATCTCTTCACAAATAGTGTAACGGAGAACGGCGGGAAAATCAACTGCTAATTCCCGTGCGGACGGAAGAAAGATTGCTTTTCACAGGAAGAAATTCCCACTCTTTTCTATTTACAATTTTGGGCTTCTCTTCTATACTTGGAACAGTGAAGAAAGAAGGAAGAATTTCATGAATTTCGATAAAGAAGCTCAGCACAAACGCATGCTGGAGACACCCATGCCCCGGCTCATCGTCTCCCTGGCGATCCCCACCACGGCAAGCCAGCTGGTCAGCACGATCTACAACACCGCGGATACCTATTTCGTGGCACAGATCGGCACCAGCGCCACGGCAGCCGTGGGTGTCGTGTTCTCCCTGATGTCCATCATTCAGGCCGTGGGCTTCGGCATCGGTATGGGCACCGGCAGTCTCGTCAGCCGGCGGCTGGGTGCGGAACAGGACGAGGAGGCGCACAAATACGCCAGCTCCGCCTTCGCGGCGGCCATCATTTTCGGATTCTGTCTGATGGTCGTGGGCGAACTGAACCTGAACGGCCTCATGCGCCTGCTTGGTTCCACAGACACCATCCTGCCCTACGCCCGCAGCTATGCGCACTATATCCTGGCCGGGGCTCCTATTATGTGTTCCGCCTTCGTCCTCAACAACATTCTGCGTTCCGAAGGAGAAGCTTCCATGGCCATGATCGGGCTGTGTACCGGCGGCATACTGAATATGTTCCTGGATCCCCTGTTTATCTTTGTCTTCGATATGGGCATCGCCGGAGCGGCTCTGGCCACGGTGCTGAGCCAGATCGTCAGCTTCCTGCTGCTTCTTTCAGTCTTCCTGCGGGGACGGAGCATCGTGAAGCTGCATCCGCGCTACATCAGCTTCCGTCCGCAGGACTACCTGCTGATCGCCAGGACCGGTTTCCCGACGATCTGCCGCCAGGGACTGGCCAGCCTGGCCTCCGCTCTGCTGAACCGGCAGGCTTCTCTCTATGGCGATGCCGCCGTCGCCGCTGTCACGATCTCAAACAAGATCTATCTGCTGGTGCGCAATATCATCATCGGCATCGGACAGGGCTTCCAGCCCGTCGCCGGATACAACTTCGGCGCCGGCAATCGGCGCCGTGTCCGCGAGGCTTTCAGCTTCGCCACGAAACTTGGCACTGTCATCTGCACAGCGGCAGCAGTCATCCTGGCATTCAATGCCGGCGCGGTGATCACCTGGTTCCGCGGCGACGATCCGGAGGTCATCCGCATCGGCACCACAGCCCTGTACTACGCCTGCGCCGTCATGCCCCTTATGGCTTATTCCACCTATGTAAACCAGATCTATCAGTGTCTGGGCTTCAGCGCACCGGCCACCTTCCTGGCCAGCTGCCGCCAGGGAATCTGTTTCATCCCCCTGGTCTACCTGCTCCCGGCTATTCTGGGCCTGACCGGCGTCCAGATGGCTCAGCCGGGCGCTGACCTGCTCACTTTCTTCCTCGCCGTACCCTTCCAGATCGTATTCTTCCGTAAGGTGCTCTCCCCGGAGAAAGAACCCCGATAAAATTTTCACCACTGCCGCCCTGCCTGCGCCCGTTCGTCCCGCAGCCAGGCCCGGATGATCTCCAGGATCTGTCCCTGATAGTCTCCGGTGAAGTCCTCCATCCGTCCGCAGGTCCTCACGTTGGACTCGGCGCCGAAGCTGCCGTCATCGTCCCGGAACTCCCAGATATGATAAGAACGATCACGATAGAGAAATTCCAGGACACCGCAGCCCTCATCCTCCCGGTAGCTGTACTGCCATTTCCTGTCATCCATAAACTGCCGGATCCCGCACAGTCTTCCC
>JAJQDL010000100.1 GCA_021202235.1 Lachnospiraceae bacterium | reverse complement strand
CCGGGCGGCACACCCCGTCAAACCGGGCCCAGTGTACCGCATTCGGGCACGCCCGGAACTTATCAGAAGAGGAGCTGTGTACACTGCTTCAATTTTACTATGATCGGAGCGATCTGGTTTTTCCATCGGAGCCGGAGCCGGGCACCCCGCAGGGAGAACTCTATCAGCAGCGGGTTCAGAAAATGAACCGGCTCATTGAAGAATATCTGTGGAAAATCCATCCCCTGCGCCGGCTGCAGCTGAATGTGCGGAATCAGGATCTGCAAGATAATCTCCTGCATTTTTATTTCTTGGATGCCAGATCATTCCTCTCCGAGGAGAGCCGCCGCGCACCGGAAAAGCATATCACCAGCGTCAACTACGACTCAGAATTCAAGCAGCAGCTCCGTCTGCTGGGAGAAATCCCCCGAAGGAGCATGATCCGACATATTTTCATTCTGGGGCAGCCTTATCTGAGCAGAGAGGTAGTCAGTCAGTATCTGAAGGGCTTCGGCTTCCTGCCTTTGCAGGAAGAACACACGACGGTAAGCGGGGAGAAGCTGGATCTGCTGGTGATCAGATTTTTAAATCTCTATGAACACACCTGCACGGGACAATCTCCGGAGGAATGCTCTCAATGGCTGCAGGAAGCCTATCGTTATCTGGACTGGCAGCTGACGAAAAAGAATCTTCAAAAAATGCGTTTTTTATATTTCAAGGCACTGGAATAAGAACAGGAACATAAATAGCCGTGGAAATACCCATCGAGGGGGCACGTATGAAGGGAAAGAGAAACTACGAACAGGAACTTCTGGAGTGGAAAGAGCATCAGTTTGAGCTTCGCGTCAAATACCGGGATACACCGGCCGGTTTCGGCAGCGGAAAACTTGAATCCCTGGAAAAGAACCGCCTGACCGAAGCCAGAACGCATTATCAGGAATCACACATAAGTCGGCTGCTCACAGAGAATTTCATACATGAAGAGATCTTCGTGGGCCGCGAAGACATCTTAAAACAGATTGAGGAAGCGTTCGCTGCCGGGTCCGGCCCTGTCATTCTCTACGGCATGGGAGGCATAGGGAAGAGCGCCATCGCCCGGGAGTATCTGCGCCGTAAGCAGCAGGACTACGATCACACGCTTCTTCTCTACGGTGATAACGGTATCCAGTCAGCCATCTGTGACGACAATCAGGTGCGAATCAGCAACCTGCAGTATACAAAAGATGAATACAGCAATCGAAACAATTATTTCCGTAAAAAGATCCGCACACTGACACAGATTGCCAGAGAGCGGCGTCTCCTTCTCATCATCGACGACTGGAACCGCGAAAAGGACCGGGGCATGAGCGCCGTCCTTGCTCTTCCCTGTGATATCATTGTGACGACCCGGATTCATCCTGATCTCTGGGGTCTGAAGGGCGGCATTCTGGTGTCTGGTTTTACGACGCAGGAGGAATGGGACCAGTTTTTGTGCGCTTACGGCAACGAACACCGCAGCGAAGAGGAAACGCAGCGTCTGTACAGCTATTGCAGGCAGGTAGGCGGACATACTCTTCTCATGAAGCTCATGGCAGTGCAGACAGCGCCGCAGGATACGGAAGCCGGGGAGGAAACCGTTCTTCCTGTATCCGATTCAGGATCCGCCGAAGATATCCTCACAGATCTCTTTTCCCGCTTTACTCTGCATCAGGAAGAAAAGCAGGCGCTCAGGGAGCTGTCCATCATGCCCGTCAAGGGAATTCCGCTCTCCCTCTACCTGAAAATCTCCAGGGTTACCTTAAAGGCCCTGAAACGTCTGGAGACATTTCTCCTGATCAACCGCAGCAGGCAGGGAGACGACGCCGTCCTGTCATTGCATCCGCTGATCGCCGAGGCGGCGCGTCGGCTTTTTACGCCGACACTCACCAACTGCCGGAGCCTGGTGGCCAATTTCTGCAATGCGCAGTGGGATATGTGGGAGAATACCTATGCGGAAAATCAGAAGATGGAACCCTATGTGTTCGCCATCATCCGGGCCTTCCCGCAGCCTGTGTCCTGGTTTGCCATCGAGCTGGAACGTCTTACCACCTGGCTGTGGATTCAGGAATACTATGGAGAGTCGGAGCGCTGGCAGAAAAAGATCGTGGACTGCGTGGAAAAGGATTTCGGAACGTGTCACCAGCTCACCGGCGAGATGTATCTGAGAATGGCCGCGGCCTGTTATAATTCCATGGATGTAGCCCGGGCGAATCCATGGTATGAGAAAGCCTATGAGACACTGAATCTGTGCAAACCCTATGACAGCCGCTACCTGCGCCTTTTATCCGAGGCGAATATGAAGCTCTCACGCCGTTATCTGTCCGAGGGATGCATGGAGAAAGCCGTCACCTATGCGGAAAACGGACACATTTTCTTCCGAAAATATATGCAGCACTGCGAGAAGCGGGGAATTACGCATCCTTATGATACCAATACAGAGACGGTCTGGCAGTCACACCGGTTGCGGGAAAGCGAGCTTTTGTTTTTACAGGGGAAAACCGACGAGGCGCTGGCCATGTGCGAGGACTCCAAAGCCGCGATGCGGAATATTCCGGGTACAGAAATCCGTCTTAATGAATACAACACCGTACTGATTCGCATTTATCAGCATAAGGGCGATTTTGCACACGCTGAAGCGCTGGCGAAGGAGAATATCGAACGCAACCTCGTTTATCGCAGTCCTTACTTCAAGGACACGCTGATGTGTCGGGAACAGCTGGGCGACCTCTATGTGGCCGCAGGCCGCATGAAGGAGGCCGCGCAGGAATACGAGACGCTCTATATCGGACTGAGCGAACATTTTCCAGCCCGACCGGAGTGGGTCGAGCGGGTGAAGAAGAAGCTCCTGGCTGCCATGGCGTATACCGCTCCGGAAGAAAGCTGAAACAGTCCTCTGGAGATAGAAAATCATTCGAGTGACGCCCGCCGGCTTCATCCTGTCTCTTCGAACAGCTGAAACAGTTCTCAGGAGACAGGACGAAGCCGGCGGGCTGTCTGGTGTAGGATTATATATCGATTCAGGGGTTCATTTTTACAGCCCCAGGCTTTCCAGTACCTCCAGAGATTTGAAGCCCCGGTCTATGTAGTAGCGCTTCAGCGCCTCAACGGCCTCGATGAATTCCCGCTCCGCTTCTTCGGTCAGGCGGAAGGCGTAAAGCTTCCCCGTCGGGGCTGTCAGGCAGTAGCTCCAGGCATAAGCTGCTCCTTCACCGCAGTCGATGAGGGGTGTCTCCGCGTATTCGCCGTGGAGCATCATAGCGCGCAGCTCGAAGACCGCGCGCAGCAGGCGGCGGTCCTTCTCCGGATGACCGAGAGCCAGAAGCGAGGCGTAGAGCAGATTGATCATCTCCCGTTCGTCGATCCCCTCCCGCCCATAATAGTCGGCGAATTCCATGAAATAGGTGCCGTAGCAGACCGCTTCCACGTCGGTCGCCAGCTCCTCAAAATACCGGCGGATGTCCAGAGAGCGCACCGTGTAGGAGGAGCGCCCTTCGTAGAGCTGCATCTGGCCGAAGGAGAAGGGACGGGAGCCAGCCAGCAGCGGGCTGTTGGGGCGCCTCGCCCCCTTCGCGAAGGCGGAGATTTTGCCGCGCTCCGAGGTGAGGATCACCAGCCGCCGGTCATACTCGCCGATGGGCATGGAGGAGAGCACCATCCCCGTCACAGTAATGAGGTCACTCACCGTCGCTGCGGTACCCGTAGTTTTTCAGGTACAGCTCGTTATCCCGCCATTCCTTGCGTACCTTCACCCAGATCTGCAGATTCACCCGGGCGTCCATCAGGCCCTCGATCTCCCGGCGGGCCTGGCTGCCGATCTTTTTAAGCATTGAGCCACCCTTGCCGATGATGATCCCCTTATGGGATTCCTTCTCGCAGATAATGGTCGCCTCGATATCGAACATCCCATTTGGACGCTCTTTCATCTTCTCGATGGTCACGGCGATGCCGTGAGGGATCTCATCCTCCAGGTTCCTCAGAGCCTTCTCCCGGATCAGCTCCGCGGCGATCTGACGCATGGGCTGATCGGTCACTGTATCCTCATCGAAATACTGCGGTCCCTCTGGCAGATACTGAAAAAGAACACGCAGCAGCTCATCGGTATTTTTCTTCCGCAGAGCTGACACCGGTACAATATCGGCGAAAGGAAGCAGATCCTTATAGATGGTGATAAGGCGGATGAGCTCATCCTTCTCGATCGTATCGATTTTATTAATGACCAGCACCACCGGCGTCTTCACACCGCGCAGCTGCTGCAGGATATGCTGCTCGTTCGCGCCGATATAGGTGGTAGGCTCCACGAGCCAGCAGATCACATCGACCTCCCGGAGCGTGTGCTCCGCCACGTTGACCATGTAGGTATCCAGCTTATTGCGGGCCCGGTGAATGCCCGGGGTATCCAGAAAGACGATCTGACCGCGTTCATCCGTATACACCGTCTGGATCCGGTTCCGGGTTGTCTGCGGCTTCTCCGATGTAATGGCAATCTTCTGGCCGATCAGATGATTCATCAGTGTAGATTTTCCTACATTGGGCCGCCCGATCAGGGTCACGAACCCCGAGCGAAATGTCTCTTTCATCGTTTATCTCCTCGTCTCATTCCGTCAGACTTCCGACATGCCGGAACAATTCCCTCTCCTCCTCGATCTTTCCGGCGTTGCCGACAACGCAGAGCTGATCAGACTCCAGGATGGCAGCGACATACGGCGCCAGAGAACGGATATCTTTTGTCTGACAGGACAGCACCTGCTCCCGTTCCTCCTGCAGCATGTCCTGCGTGATTCCATTCATATAGGCCTGCAGAGAGAAAGCCCCCGCCTCAGCGGGATTCATGGGGCGATCCAGTGTGCCGATCGTGCCGATGATATAGTTGGTCATATCCCGCTCCGACACCTCAAAATCCTGCAGCCAGGCAGGAATGTCCTCATAGACCTTCAGCGTTTTCCCAAGGTTGGGATCCCGATAGGAAACGAAATATCCGCTCCCCAGACGGCTGAAGTTACACATACAGCCGTAGGCGCCTCCCTTGACACGCACGTTGATCCACAGATACTCATCTCCCAGAATGGAACGCAGCACCCGCAGTGCCCCGGTATAGGGATACCCGGCCTTGCGGAAATTGCCGCAGCGGGCCACATACTGAATCTGTGCCGCGGTCTTAAAGGCCTCATTTTTCTTCTCCGGCGTCACCGGCCAGGACGCCCGGCACTGCCGTGCGTCCGCATCGGCCGCCGCGTCCTCTCCGGCCGGGAAGGCCGCCGAGAATTCGCCAAAAGCATTTTCCAGAAGACCGAAGTCTTCCTTTTCTGCCGTCAGACTCACGAACATACCATTCTGAACGAAGAGCGTTTCCGCCAGATGCTCCAGGTGCTCCGCCACTTCCCGGCAGCCCGCCTCATTTGTCAGCTTCTCCGCTGTGCGGGCAAGGAAACGGCTGTACTCGATGCCGCCGATCTGATCATTGAACCAGGAAGCAGCGGAATCATAGGAAGCAGCCCGCAGCACCGCCGTCGTGTGTCCGCTGGCCTGCAGCCCCGTCAGCGCCCGAGTCTTCATCTGCGCTGTCAGCTCACGCAGACGTTTCTCGTCCCGGAAATTCGTAGCCAGTAAAATTTCCCGCATCAGCGAAAGCGCCCGGGGCAGTTTGCCCCGCAGCACCCGCGTGCTGACCACCGCATAAGGCGCATACTCTTCCGGCTGTTCCACATTCTGGAACACATCGACGCCGAATGAGATGCCGCCCGTCTCCAGGCAGATCTCGCTGTAGAGGTCACTGTAGCTGTAATGCTCCGTGGGCATCAGCGCAAGTACCGAACGGAGCAGGCCCAGATAAGGGATGTCCTCCTTTGCGATGCGGTCAGCCCGGAACAGGATTCGCAGATACAGGATCTCACTGGTGAACATCTCTTGGTTCAGGACCGGAATCGCTCCAAGCATTTAGTCATCGTTGTTCACCCGCAGGGCCTCCGGGAGCCGCTCGAAT
>JAJQDL010000175.1 GCA_021202235.1 Lachnospiraceae bacterium | reverse complement strand
CAGCGACAGCTTGTTTATACTACCACGGTTTCCAGAACCTGTCAACCACTTTTTTAATTTTTTCTCCAAAAAATTTCTGAGGCTGACGAATAAGGTTCTTGTTCCCCCGGCAAGCAGGAAGTCGAAGAATGGCGAAAAAAATTTAAAACAAAATTAATCTTTTCCACCTTATCTAAAGGCATTTCCTGTGTTATACTTCGCATACAGTGATGCAAAGCATCCAAAGGAGAATTATGCGCACACGATTTCTTTTCTATATACTAATACCTCTTGTTGTCTGCCTGTCTGCCGGATGCGGCCAGGATGACTCGTCTTCCACCCAGAACAAAAGCCTGGAAACACCCCTTTCGGTCACAGTTCCCGGTCTGGAGAACGGTGCTCAGATTCATCAGGATCTCTACGGCGTGACCGAGGAGATTGGTACATACGCCAGCACCGGCATTCCTGCTGTGGCTTTGACCTTCGATGATGGTCCTCAGACGAATTCAACGAACGCCATTCTGGATGTTCTGGAGGAATACGACGTTCATGCTACCTTCTTCATCGTCAGCGAAAACGTTTCATCCAACTCAGACACATTGAAACGGGAGGTCGAACTGGGCTGTGAATTGGGGACTCATACAATGTCTCATGCCGATCTGACTTCGCTGGACGACGACGCTTTCGAGGAAGAGGTGTCAGGCAGCATTTCACAGATCGAAGAAGCTTCCGGCGGAGAAGTCACTCTGATCCGTCCCCCTTACGGCTCTTTGAATGACGAAGTCAGGGAAAAGCTCGAGCTTCCTATTATACTGTGGTCTATTGACACGCTGGACTGGAAAACGCGCGATGCCAGCAAAACCTATAAAAAAGTAAAGAAACAGGTCAGCGAGGAAGGCGGCGACATCCTCCTGTTCCACGACATTTATGATGAGACAGCCACAGCTATAGAAGATGTTGTCCCCTGGCTTATCAAGAAAGGCTACAAGCTGCTGACGGTCAGCGAACTGTATGAGTATTATGAAGTGGATCTGAGTCTTCACAAGGCTCATGGGAGCGCACACTGACACTTCTGTTCTCACCGATTTGCAGTAATGTACATACCTTTTGGCGCGCAAATCATAAGATAGCCATCCCAATTCCGACAGGAATTTCACAGCAAAAAAGAAGAAGGAAGAGACGTCCCTTCCTTCTTCTTTTTTGCCCTGCGGCTAATATTCATTCATTTATCACTATCCTGCATAGACATAGACCTTCACGCCGGTCTTCCTGCCAAAATTCAATGCCGCACTATGGGTGTCAAAATATATATCAATCTTGTTTCCTTTATAGCGCCGCCGGTATCCTGCGCCACGTAAACAGTATCGCTGTCCCCTATCTTCACCTTGGTTCCCAGGGGGATCACGGATTTGTCAACAGCTATGGTGTAATTCGCCTTCGGTGTCGCGCCGGAGGCCGTCTTGCCGCTGGAGCTACTGCCGCAGCACTTGCTGCAGCTGCAGTAGGCGGTAAGTGTAAATTCACCCTTATAAACCCATTCGCCGGAAGAGGAACTGTCGCTGCTCGTCTCGCTGGCTACTGAATCCTTCATCTCCTCAATCTGCTTCTTCCGCTTTGTTTCAGCACTCTTGGTGATGCCGGTAAAGAGCCCTTTCTCGATATCTACGTATTTTCTGTATACATATCCCGTCGTATCATTGGTCAGGCGCACCTTCACCCATTTGCTGCCTACACCGAGTACAATCAGCTGCGTACCATTTTCCACATTCAGGATGATATTGCTATCTGAAGATGTACTCTTGGATGACCGCACATTCAAATCCGTCGCCGTGACCGTCGCCACCCGGGGATTGATCTCTTTGTAAAGGGTCTTCGCATCACTGCCTGTCGCAATATATTTGCTCTTGACCCATCCCTTGAGGCTTCCGGAGGATATGTAGCTCCAGCTTCCCTTGGTTTTGATCACATAGACGCCCGTTCCCCGGTACAACCGCCCCTTCAGAGTAGAACTGCTGCTGCGCTTGGAATAGACGCTGATATAGTTCTTGACGTTCGTCACGCCGATCTCTGTGTCACTGTCGGCGCCGGCCTTCTTCGCTGCCTTCTTCGCACTGCTCTTCACAGAGGAGGCAAAAGCAACCTTCGTTGCCGCTTCCGCAGTCACGGTCAGATCATTGGTCCCCAGAGAAAATATCGTATGTAGGCAGAGAACCAGAGTAAATAATGCGCAGATACTGTGCCGTATTACTTTCCTGTTCATAGTAACCTCCATGAGTATACAAGTTAAATTGAAAGTTGTTACGTAATTGTTACGCAAATAATATAGCACAGTTAATACCTTTTGTCAACAGTCTCCCACAAAAAGCTTGATTTTGCTTGATTTTCGACTTTTCGCCCCCATTTTAATTCCATTTTATGCGCTCTGTTCTTTTTCACCGGAACGATTTTTTACTGTTTTTTCCGTAACAAATGAAATCGCTCCGTAACATGTCTGCACATGACGGAGCGATTTTGACTAATTTCCTTTTTTATTACATGTTTTCTGCCGCCTGGCTTCATACATCAGAAGTGTAGCGGCGATCGCAGCATTCAGCGATTCTACACGTCCTTCCATGGGAATCCGGATGGCCGCATCTGCCCGTGCGGCGGTCGCGTCGGTGAGACCGTTCCCCTCGTTTCCGATGAGAAATGCACAGGGACCGGTATAGTCCTCTTCCGTATAGTCACAGGCTCCCTGCAGATGCGCCGCATAGACCCGGTATCCCATTTTCCGAATCTGCATCAGCGTTTCCGAAAGATCCCCGGTGACCCAAAACGGCACCCGGTAGACAGACCCCATGGTCGCACGCACCGTCTTGGGATTATAGAGATCTACGGTCTCCCGATTCGCGATAATGCCACCGATGCCCGCTCCTTCTCCGGTGCGAAGCATGGTTCCCAGATTCCCCGGGTCCTGGATCGATTCCAGGATCAGGAGAGGTCTCCCATCTCTGGTCAGATCCGGGAATTCCCAACGCCTCTGATGGATCACTGCCAGAATCCCCTGCGGTGTCTGTGTCTCCGAGATGGCCGAAAAGACTGGATCTGCCATTATTTCCGGCTGAAGCCGCTGGATAAGGCCCTCATGCTCCGGCCGGGCCGCAAAGGATTCCGAACAGTAGACCGCCTCCAGAAGCTCTTCCGGCGCCTCTTCTACGAGCCGACGTCCCTCCGCCAGAAACAGACCCGTCTCACGGCGTTCCCGGGGCCGGGCCGCCAACGCTCGCAGCTCGCGCACACGGCGGTTGGATGTGCTGGTGATCATGCTCTATTTCCCTTCATAAATGATGGCGCTCTCCACGTCATAGCCCGCCAGCTTTTCGCGGCCCTTCAAACCGGCCAGCTCCATGACAAAGCAGACCTTCACGACCTGTCCTCCGAGCTCTTCGACCATACGGATCATGGCCTCGGTCGTGCCGCCGGTCGCGATCAGATCATCCACGATGACAACCTTCTGGCCCGGCTTGATGGCATCCCGGTGCATTTCGATCACGGCTGTGCCATATTCCAGTGCATACTCCTGGGAAATGGTCTCCCGGGGCAGCTTGCCCTTCTTACGAATCGGAACGAAGGACTTCTTCATATTATAAGCAACCGGCATACCGAAGATAAATCCCCGGGATTCCGGACCTACGACCACATCAAAATCCACCCCTTCCAGCATAGCGTCCAGGCTGTCAATCGCCAGCTGCAGTCCCTCCGGATCCTGCAGGATACTCGTCACATCCCGGAAAATAACTCCCTCCTCCGGGAAATCCGGAATACTCACCACGTACTCTTCCAGCTTCTTCATCGTCTCTTCGACTCCTTTCTTCCTCCACGCCGCGCATCCGTCAGCGCATCTGTGAAACCACGATCTGCAGGCTCTTCCGCCCCATGTACTCATCGACCTCCGGATAGTAAGCCAGAGACAGACAAACCGCATTTGGCTCACCCCGATACAGCTTCTGAAGCTCTGTCTCACCGAACCGCTCCCGTACCCGCTCCTCAAACGAAGGGATGTCCCCGAAATACACCGCATCCATCCGGGTTCCCGCGCGATTTTCCACACACATCTTCAGAACATTGCGGTTTTTCCCCAGGATGCGCGCACTGCGGATTGCAAACCAGTTTTCGGCAAAAAGCGGCTTTGGATTTCCTTTTCCAAAGGGCTCCAGAAGGCTGAATTCCTGAATCAGCTTTTCCGATATGTACTCCAACGGCATGGCGACGTCTATCCTTATTATAGGAACAAAGTCCTTCTCTGTCAAACCGGTATTCTCATTCACACGCTGACGCAGGACGTCAATATTCTCTTCTTCAAGAGAAAGCCCCGCCGCCATAGGATGTCCTCCAAAGCGTGTCAACAGGTCGCGGCAGGCCGACAGGCCGCGGAACATATCCCAGGCTTCAATGGAACGTCCGGAGCCCTTCCAGCCATGTTCGTCCCGGGTCAGCACGATCGTCGGATGATGATAACGCTCCCGCACCCGTCCGGCGACGATCCCGGCAATGCTCTCATGGCAGTCCGGCAGAGGGATCACCAGGATATCCTCCAGCTTCTTTCTCTCCTCGACCCAGGCGCAGGCCTCTTCCACCCCCTGAGCAGTCAGCTGCTTCCTGGATTCATTCATTTCACGCAAAGACTCTGCCAGAGGACCCGCTTCCTCCTCGCCCGCGGCGAGAAGGGCGAAGGCCTTCTCCGCCGTATCCAGACGCCCCGCCGAATTAAAGCAGGGTCCCAGGATAAAACCGATATGGTAGGCCGTCAGCTGTTTTCCCTCCAGGCCGCAGACCCGGATCAGTGCCTGCAGGCCGGGATTTTCCGTATGCTGCAGCCGCCGCAGGCCTTCCCGGACAAAGATCCGGTTCTCATCTGTCAGGTCCATGACGTCCGCCACTGTAGCGACCGCCACATATTCCAGAAGACGATCACTGCAGGCACGTGAAAGACCGCATTTCTCATACAGGATCTCTGCTACCTTATAGGCCACACCTGCGCCGCAGAGTCCGTGAAACGGATAGGTCTCTCCGGGCTGATGCGGATTGACAATCACATCTGCCTGCGGAAGAAGCACTTCCCGACCCTCCGCCGTCTCCCGGTAGGGGCAGGCATGATGATCTGTGACAATCACCTGCATTCCCAGTCGCTCCGCCCGCTCCACCGCATCAAAGGCAGCAATGCCGTTGTCACAGGTGATCATCGTGGAAATGCCCTCGCTGCAGGCTCTCTCCACCATCGCCACATTGACACCGTAGCCTTCCCGGGTCCGATGGGGCGCGCGCACGACGGCCTCGCCGCCGACCTCCCGGATCGCCGTAAGAAGAATCTCCCCGGAAAAGATGCCGTCCACATCAAAATCCGTGGCGATGAGAATCCGTTCCCCCCGGCGGATGGCCGCCAGCAGACGTTCCGCAGCCTCCTCCGCGCCCCGCATCTCATAGGGGGAATACTCATCCGCCCTCCCCGCATGGAGATATTTCTCCATTTTTTCCTCTGTATTGATTCCCCGGTTCACCATAAGGCGCACAGTGACGGGATCTATGCCGAACTTCTTTGCCAGCCCATAGAAATCCGCCCGTTTCGCTTCCAATACCCATTTTGCTTCCATGTTTACCGCGCCTCCCCGCTCTGATGGGTTCCATTTTACCATACAATAATGGGGGCGGCAAAAGGTATTTTGTCAAAAGGAAAACAGGATGCGAAGCATCTGTCTGTCTCGCATCCTGTGACGTTATGGTCGAAATTCACGGCGGCGCATATGGCCCGGTACGTGCTTTTCCGCCCTACAGGTCATTAACAAGTGATCCGTGCTGCTGCATTTCTACGCGGCCGCCGGTTACATCCCCGCCACTGCCAACGGAATAACACGGACAGCCGCAAACACCACAATGCCGAGCACATCTGTATACAGTTGGCTGTCGATGAGCAGCAGGGCTCCGGCAAACATGACCACACGTAAAATGACCGGAATCTTCTTATAAAGATACCCCTCGCAGGCGCCGCTGATCAGGAAAACACCGATCAGAGAAGTAATGACCACCTGAATGCCGGAGATCAGTGTGACGTTCATGAGAAGCAGTTCATTATTATACACAAACATGTACGGAACGATGAACCCGGCCAGCGCCAGCTTCACCGACTGGAAGCCGGTCTTCATCGGATTGCCGCCGGAGAGTCCCGCCGCCGCAAACGCTGCCAACGCCACAGGGGGCGTCAGATTGGCGAACATCGCGAAATAGAAGCAGAACATATGCGCCGCCATATCCGGGATTCCCAGCTGGATCAGCGCCGGAGCCGCGATGGTGGCGGTGATCAGATACGAGGGGATGCTCGGAAGACCCATGCCCAGAATCATGCAGGTCACCATGGTGAACAGCAGAGTCAGCATCAGGTTCTTGCCGCCCAGGGCGATGATGGCACTGGCCATGTTCAGCGCGAAACCGGTCAGGCTGCACACGCCGATGATGATACCGACGGAAGCACAGGCCACTGCCACAGAGACTGTGGATTTGGCGGAAGCGATGAGCGCTTCGGCAATGTCCTTCAGACTCATCCGGCTGCTGGGACGAAGCTCCGCCACGACGATGGTGAAGAGGATCGTGACAAAAGCGCTGAAGATGACTGTCTTGCCGCTGAAGAACAGCATGTAGATCAAAAACACAATGGGAATCAGCAGGTGGCCGGAACGTTTCATGACGTCCCCTACCTTCGGGCACTGATCCTTGGGGATCCCGTTGAGATTATCCTTGGAGGCCCGCATCTGAATCTGAATCAGAATTCCCACATAGTAGATCAGAGCCGGCACCACCGCTGCGACGATGACTTCGCCGTACTGGACACCCAGCGTCTCGGCCATAACGAAGGCCGCAGCGCCCATGATGGGCGGCAGGATCTGACCTCCCACAGAAGCGGTCGCCTCCACAGCGCCGGCAAATTCTTTGGAATACCCGGTCTTCTTCATCAGCGGGATGGTAAAGGTTCCGGTGGTCACCACGTTGGCAATGGCGGAACCGTTGATGCTTCCCAGGAAACCCGAAGCCAGCACGGATACCTTCGCCGGACCGCCCTTACTGCTGCCGGCCAGTGCGTTGGCGATATCGTTGAAGAACTGGCCCATACCGCATTTGTTCATAATCTCACCAAAGGTGATAAACAGGAAGATATAGGTTGACGACACATTGACTGACGTTCCGTATATGCCCTCTGTGTTGGCAAACAAATGCCCGATAAGCTTCGTCCAGGTATACCCTCTGTGGCGGAACAGGCCGGGAAAATCAATCGGGATCAGACCATTTTTCGTGCCCATCAGAGAGTAGATCATGAAGATGATGCCCAGGATCGGCAGCGTCGCGCCGCTGACGCGCCGGGCTGCCTCCAGGACCAGGAGCACCAGGATCGTTCCCACGATGACATCCGGCTGGTTGGCACTGCCGGCCCGGTCGATGATCGCCTGATAGTTGATCCACATATAGATGGGGACCATGAGCGACAGGGCAATCAGGATGTAATCGTACCAGGGGATCGTCTTCTTCGTTGATTTTTTTGTTGCCGGATACATGGCGAAGGCCATGGCCAGCACCAGACCCACATGGATGGAGCGATGCCGCAGCGTCACCGGCATGAACAGTCCCGCAGCGTAAGCCAGATGATACAAAGTGACCAGCAATGCCACCATGTTGAATATCTTTTCCATCATGGGACTGACAAAAGCGCGTGTCCGGGATTCCCGGTCGAACTCCTCCAGAACCTCTTCGGCGTTCTGGACGACTTCCTCCGTATTCACATTTTTCTTCTCTTCTGTCAAATTTCTCAGCCTCCTTTTTCGCGATTTAAAATATTTCCTCTTGTTTCCGGATCATATCTCTTATTCTTTTCAGTATGTGGCCTTCAGCAGGAGTCTGGCCCGCTGGGGAAGGTCCGGCCCTTCGGCGATAATCTCTCCGTTCACGGCGATAAAGATCACCTGTGTCTGGGAATGGATCCAGCGGATCTCCGGGAACTCGCTGTCGTCGATATCCTCCATGTAGATCAGCCCGTCCTCATACCGGTAGGTGCAGTCCATTTCGGCCGGGATTCCGGCTCCGAAGCCGCCGACCGCGATGGATGTAAGCTTCAAGGTCCCATCAGACAGGATCGTATAGTATTCATTCCAGGTCACATGCTCAAAAGAGTGCTCCCAGCCGAAGGAAAGTTCGTCTCCGGGACTGACGGGGACGGCGAGGTATTCCTCGCCATCCACCTGCCCGGTGATCGTCAGCACGGGATGTGTTCTTCGAACTGCGTACACGGTCTGCGCACTCAACAGCAGGACCAGGAGCAGAGCAGTCAGCACGCCTCTGCCGCGCGGTTTCTTCGACCGGAAGCTCTTCATATGTACCGGTTAGTTGTTGGGTGTCTCGTAACCCTGATCCTGCCACCAGGCAGCTGCGCCGTCATGCAGAGGGATTGCCACATCGCTCACACCGAAGCTGATATCAATGTTAGCATCCGCGGTGTTGTGAGAAGCCTTGATGGTATCGATGTTTTCGAAGATCGCATCCAGCATATCATAGACCAGCGCGTCATCGAGCTCATCGTTAACCAGCATGATGTTATAAACAAAGACGGTCTCCACATCCTCCTCGTTGTTGTAGGTACCGGCCGGGATGGTCGTCGCGGCGTAGTAGGAATAGGTATCCAGCAGGTTGTCGCGGCCCTCACCATCGATAGGAACGATGACCATGTCGTAGCTGGTCGCCAGCTCAGTGACCGTGGCGTTGGGAATACCGGACGTGACGAAGGCGGCGTCACACTGGCCGTTCTTCATCTGCTCGATGGCCTCGCCGTAGGAAAGGTAATCCACATCGCTGTCTTCATAGGTCATGCCATAGGCGGCATAGATGGCACGGGCGTTAATCTCCACGCCGGAGTTGGCAGCTCCTACACCGACCTTCTTGCCCTTCAGATCCTCAACACTCTCGATGCCGCTGTCAGCCAGGGTAACCAGCTGTACGTAATTGGGCCACAGTCTCATGAGGGCCCGCAGGTTCGTGGCGGGGTCCTCGCCCTCGTAAGCGTCTACGCCCTCATAGGCCTGCATGACGGAATCCTGCATGGCGATGGCGATCTCCGCCTCACCGTTCAGAATCATGCTGATGTTCTCCGCCGAGGCGCCGGTGGCCTGTGCGCTGGTGGTGTAGCCTGCCGTGCTGAGAGCCTCCGCGAACGCGCCACCGATCGGGAAATAAATGCCACTGGTAGGGCCGGTTGCAACGGTGACGAACTCGCTGCCGCGGTCAACGCCGGACGTATCAATACTCTGCGTCCCGGACGCGTCCGCCGCCGCGGTCGTATCCTCTCCTTCGGCGTCCTCCGTGTCCGCGGCCGTGGTTGCGGCCTCCGTCTCCGCTGCAGTGGTATCGCTGGAGCCGGAACTCAAGCTCCCGCAGCCCGCCAGGGCCGCCACCATGGTCAGAACGAGCAGAGCCGCCAGGATGCGTCTGATCTTCTTCATACTTCTTTCCTCCGTTTCCTGTTTTTATTTGTATGACGAAATATGAAATCTATATTTGTCATGTCAATATCATAATATTCTTTTGTTTTTCCGTCAATAAACCTCGTTTTAAGTGTAAAAAAAAGCGTCGGAACGGTTTATTCCGGCGCGTCAAATGCTATATCCATGCTGTTACTCGAACATACGGCGCAGATCGCGGATCTGCTGGCGTCCTACGGGAAGAGACGTCTTCTCGTAGTATTTCATCACCACGGCATGTCCGTTGTTGTAGGAGGGGATCAGTTCCTTCACAAAGGCAAGATTTACCAGGAAGCTCTTGTGAATGCGAAAGAAATTCTGGCCTTTCAGACGTTTCTCATAGTAATTCAGGGACTCATTCTGGATAAAGCAGTCCCGTGCCGTATAGATCCGACAGGTCCGGTTTGCCGTCTCGATATAGACAATCCCGGAAATGTCCAGAATCTGCAGCCGTCCGTTTCCCTGCACCATAATGCGTCCCAGCCCCTCTTCCGGCGAGATCTCCTTCTCCAGGGATTTCAATCTCTCCACCGTCTATTTCACACGTTCGAAATCATAAGGCTTCAGGAGATAATCCACCGCCCCCAGGTCGAACGCCTTCACCGCATATTCCTGGTATGCGGTGGCAAATACGATCCGGATCCCCGGCTGACAGCTGCGTACCATAGAAGCCAGGGTCGTCCCGTTCATGCCATTGAGATTGATGTCCAGAAAACAGACGTCCAGCTCAGTGACATCCAGGATTTCCTGCAGCCGCTCTGCGCTCTCCGCCTCCAGGATCTCCAGTTTATCATCAACCTGGCGCAGTAGATACACCAACTCACTGCGGGCCGGCCGCTCATCGTCCACCACAGCAATTTTCATCGTTTTTCCTCCTCTTCTCAGCCCGCCTGTGCACGGCAGGCTCCCACAGTATGCGCAATGCGCGTGCGCACGCATGTCCAGCCATCTTCCCGCGTCACCGCGAGGCCCGCACTTTCGCCCCAGATCTGCAGAAGACGTTTCTGCACATTCAGGAGACCGATACGTCCGCCCACGGATTTCCCCCGCGCTAATTCACACACAACATTCTCCGGCACACCGCCGCCATTATCGCAGACTTCAATGACGGTGTCTTCCCCCTCTCCGCGTACACGGATGATGACGCGCCCCACCGGCTGCATCATCGCACCATGGCGGATGGCATTCTCCACCAGCGGCTGCAGGATCAGATTGGGCACCAGAACCCCCAGCTCTGTCTCCTCGATTTCCACCGTCACCCGGAGACGCTCTTCAAACCGGGCCTGCTCCAGAGACAGATAGGCCTGTACATGTGCCAGCTCCTCCCCCAGCGTCACCATACTGTCCACGTCCTGCAAAGTGTTCCGGAAATAGGTGCTGAGATCCATCAGCAGATCACGGGCCCGCTCCGGCTTCTCCCGGCAGAAAAAGGAAATGGTATTTAATGCATTAAACAGAAAATGAGGATTGATCTGGGACTGGAGCGTCTGCAGCTCCGCTTTCCGCAGCAGATTTTTCTGCTCCTCCAGCTGACTCAGCGTCAGTTGAATCGTGAAAAACCGTGCCAGTCCACTGACATAGGACTGATCCGCCTCCGAGGAGTAAATGTTCTTCCGAACCAGGACGACCAGGTAATCCATGCCGGGCGCGAAGGCCGGCACCGGCGCCGCCAGAACCACAAATCGCTCCGACAGGGCAGCGAAGGAATCCGACGGTTTGCAGCGGGCATCTGCCACAACATCTCCCTGAAGCCGACAACGCGACAGGATCCCCGGAAGATGATCCGGTATCAGAGTCACCTCCTGAAAAGCCTCTGTCCGTGCCAGAAAATGGTCATTCCGGATGAAAGCGGCGCCCTCGCATTCTTCCTCCTCCACAATGATCTTCAGGATTTCCGCCGCATTGGCCTCCGCATCACCGCCTGCCTGCAGGTAGGGAGTACAACGTTCTGTAAGCCGCAGCGAACGGGATACGCCGGCCGCCTCTTCGCGGTCCGCCTGCCGGATGGCGTCGCGGATCACCGCAAAAAACAGCACCATCCCGACCGGATTAATGAAAATCATGGGAACCGCAATGATATTTAATATTTCCAGAGCCTCCATCCGGGGGAAGGAGAGCAGGTAGATCAGTCCCATGTGCACACATTCTGCCAGCATCGTGGCAAGGAAAAGCAGGCCGGAGGAATAATCAATCCGCTTTTTATGCGCATACCAGATCAGAGAACCGAGTCCCCCCTGAAGTAATGTCGCCAGACAGCAGGCCGTGGTAGAGATCCGATCCGGTTCTCCCAGATATCGATGCACAGCTCCGATTCCGGCCGCCAGAAAGCCGGATACCGGCCCGCCCAACAGACCGGCCGACATGGCCCCGATCACACGGGAATTGGGGATCGAACCGTCCACCAGAAAACCGATCGTGTTGGATACCACACAGAACATTCCCATGATCAGCCCCAACTGCACCTGATGCTCAAAGGTTTCTACCCGCCGCTGCTCCGGATCCATCTTCCCCCAGCCGCGCTGCCGCAGGATCTTCTTCATAAAATCCCACTTGCCGATGATATAGGCCAGAGCCATCAGCAGACAGATACTGAATATCATACTAAAAAATACATCGTCTTTCATTAAATTCTCCCCTCTTAACGGTATTTTCTGCTCTCAGTGCCTTCTCTCTGTTTTTCCGCACTGTTCACAGTTCTTTTTTTCGCTCTCTGTTTTAAGTCTTATATTGTATTTCGTTAGATATTTTTCATATTTTTTAGGGCATAGTTGACCATTTCAGTCAAATTTGCTATGCTGTGGACAGAATATTTCTCTCTTCATCCAATCAGCAAAGGAGTACAGCCATGAAGCTCATCACCTTCCGCCATAACGGTCAGGAGACTGTTGGTGTCGTATCCCGCGACGGCGCTCTTGCCGTCCCTCTTGCATCTCTGGGCCTCTCTTTCCGCGATATGTCAGATCTCGTCGAGCATATCAGCGACGAAGAGCTGAGCCGCCTGTCCGAAGCAGACATCCCCTCTCTGCCGGATGCCATGCTTCTGAGCAGCCTGGAGCTGCTGGCGCCGATCCCCCATCCCCGGCAGGACATTCTGTGTCTGGGCATCAATTACATGGAGCACGCCGTCGAATCTGCCCGCTATAAAAAGGAAGATTTCAACGGAGAACGCCCCTATCCGGTCTATTTCAGCAAACGGGTCAGCACCTGCACGCCTCACGGCGGCTTCATCGACGGTCATTTCGATATCCAGAACCGTCTGGACTACGAGGTGGAACTGGCCGTCATCCTGCGCCGGGATGCCCTGAATGTGAAGCAGGAGAACGCCCTGGACTATGTCTTCGGCTATACCATCGTCAACGATGTCAGCTCCCGGGATCTGCAGACCCGCCACAAGCAGTTTTATTTCGGTAAGAGTCTGGATACCTTCACCTGTATGGGGCCCTGGATCGTCACCGCGGACGAACTGCCCGGCGTACCCGATCTGCCGATTCGTTCCCTTGTAAACGGGGAAGTGCGGCAGAACAGTACGACCGGTCATATGATCTTCGACATCCCCTACATCATCGAAGAGCTCTCCGCCGGCCTGACACTGAAGGCCGGAACCGTCATCGCCACCGGTACGCCCTCCGGTGTGGGGATGGGGTTCACGCCTCCCCGCTGGATGCACAGCGGCGACATCGTGGAATGCGTCATCGAGGGCATCGGCACCCTGAAGAATACCGTAAAGTAATGTGCAAGATCCGAAAACGAGCATACGACAAAGCTGTCGCCTGCTCTTCCTTGAGAAAAAGCGGATGACGGGAATCGAACCCGCCTCCTCAGCTTGGGAAGCTGATATTCTACCAATGAACTACATCCGCATGACTCTGATAGTATCCTACATTTTGCCGGATTTGTCAACCCCTGTTTTTCTGAGCCATATCCTCCGTACCCCTCTGGTTCTCCGCATTTCTGCGTTTTTTCTTCCGCTCAAACTTTTCCTGACCCGCAAAATATGTTATGATACAGGGGAGAAAGGATCATTCGTCGAATGCTCTCATTCGTATTCGTGATCCTGGATCCCGCAAAAAGATCATCTGTTGAAATGTTTTCTGAAACGAGGTGTTATCAGCAATGGCTTTTATCAGTGAGGAAACCCTGCAGGCCTATTCCTATGCCGGCTCCGGATTCCACGCACCGCAGGTCTTCCGGGAACCGATCTTTTCCCGGGCGCATCTGACAGTCAGCCTGTGCCTGGACGATTACCTGTTCTTCCTGACGGACGACTACGTGGTGATCTTCCCCGCATTTTTTCTGCGCTTCAATAAAGACGGAACCATCAGCTTCCTGACAGATTCTTATATTCAAAGATACCGCCGGAATATCTTCGGAATCCCCCTGTATCAGGTGTCCGACATCGTTTCCGACGAGGCTGTCCCGGCCATCCACACCGGCACAGACGAGCATGGACGCAAGCTGCCCAACCGGGAGATTCTGCGGCAGAAAGCACGGGACATTCCGAACGTGGCACAGGTCGGGGACATCCTCGGATGCGTGAAGATGGAAATCGACGGAACCCTGTATTATCTCAGCACCAAAAACACGGAAAAGTACAATACTGTCTTCTACGGAAGCCCTGACTACGCCGATACGATCGACCATTTCAATGCCTGTGTCCGGCAATATCACCAGGAGCTGGAAGACCTGGTCAGTCAGGGAATTCTCTTTCCTGTCCGTGAGCTGCAAAAGCGGCGGAATGACCGTCGGGAGACGATCTCCCGGGAGCTCTCCCGTCTCTCTGCGCAGATCTCGGCGCTGGACGAAGAGCTGAAGGAGGAACGATTCTCTCTCTCCCCGCTCCGTATCCAGGAGCGAAGAGGTCTGAAGAAGCACCGTGAGGAACTAGAGGAAAAATATGCGGGGTGGCAGGCGAAGTATCGCTATCTGTAAGCCGCCCCGATCCGATCACTCTCCCGCTGCAGTCCGGCTATTTTTCTCCCGAAGCGCTCCTCCCCCTGCAAACTCCTCAGGCTAACTGCGGCATATCCCCCACTGCTTTACGCTCCGGTCTCTTCACTCTCCTGCCTTCTCCGGGAAATGCCGCTCCAGGATTTCAGCGGCAGCCCGCACATAGGCAAGGCAGGGACGACCAGCATAGTATTCCGCGGTACGTTCCGCCGGGTCCTTCTCCGGCCGCTTTTTTGCCGTGGCCAGCAGTTCCCGGCAGAGAATGCTGCCGTACTCATTCTCAAATTCCTCCAGAAGCTCCCGGTTGCCCCGGTAAGAGGCTTTTTTTAATTCGTGATTTACCTCGCTGCCTCCGGTCTCCAAACCACAGACCATCGACAGAGCGTTGAGCGCTCCGCAGACCTCCCGCCGGGAGGCAATGCCCCCGCCCAGCGTGCTAGTCAGCCGCAGAGCGGTCGCCTCATCGATTCCATAGCGATCCGAAAAAGCCGCAAAGACCGCCTGACTGCAGTTATATCCCTGAAGGAAATACTCCTCCGCACGTTTTACCCGATCCATTTCTATAAAACTCCCCTCTCAAAAAACACACCCCGGATGCCCGTTTTTATGAGCTGATTGACTGCCAGGCCAGCATACCGGCACGCCAGCGCAACCGTCTTCTCCTTTTCCTATATGATGAAAAGGGGAGCGCTCAGGCGCTCCCCTTCCTCTCTATCCTTCTCGCTTTGACTGCGGATTCTTCTTATTTCTCCGCCATCTTCACGAGCTTGTCGTATTTCTCCTTGGCCAGGCCTTCCGCCTTGTCGAACAGGGTCTCCGCCCGGGCCGGATTCTTCAGCGCCAGGGAGGTATAACGAACCTCGCCCTTAATGTCCTCCTGATAATCGGCCGTAGGAGCCTTGCTGTCAAGCTGGAACGGGTTCTGTCCCGCCTCGGCACGGCGAGGATCGTAACGGAAGGTATGCCAGTAACCGGCTGCCACCGCATTCTTCTCCTCAGTCTGAGCCTTACTCATACCGGCCTTGATTCCGTGAGTGATGCAGGGAGCGTAAGCGATGATCAGGGACGGACCATTGTAGCTCTCCGCCTCGGTCAGAGCCTTGATGGTCTGGTTGTAATCCGCGCCCATGGCGATCTGTGCTACATACACATAACCATAGCTCATGGCGATCGCCGCCAGATCCTTCTGCTTCACTTCCTTGCCGCCGGCTGCGAACTGTGCCACCGCGCCCACATTGGTCGCCTTGGAAGCCTGTCCGCCGGTGTTGGAGTACACCTCAGTATCGAAGACCATGATGTTGATGTCACGTCCGGATGCCAGCGCGTGATCCACGCCGCCGAATCCGATATCATATGCCCAGCCGTCGCCGCCGAAGATCCACTGAGACTTCTTGCTCAGGAAATCCTTGTCCTTCAGCACTTCCTTGGAAGCATCGCAGCCGCAGGCCTCGAGGGCAGCCACCAGCCTATCGGTCGCCGCCGCGTTCTCGGCACCATTCTCATAAGTGGCGACATACTCGGCAATGGCTTCCTTGACGCCGGCCTTGTCGGTTTTCTCGGAAATCGCTTCCAGCTTGGTCTTCAAGCCGTTTCTCAGAGCGGACTGAGCCAGCTGCATGCCGAGACCGAACTCTGCGTTATCCTCGAACAGGGAGTTGGACCAGGCCGGACCCTGTCCCTTCTTATTCACCGTGTAAGGAGTCGAAGGCGAGGAGTTGCCCCAGATGGAGGAGCAGCCCGTCGCGTTGGCGACATACATGCGATCTCCGAAGAGTTGCGTGATCAGCTTCGCATAAGGAGTCTCGCCGCAGCCCGCGCAGGCGCCGGAGTACTCAAGCAGCGGCTGCTTGAACTGGCTGCCCTTCACCGTGCTGGGCTTGAACTTCGCAGCCACCTCAGGCTTCTCAGGCAGCTTCTGACCATAGTCGAAGACCTCCTGCTGAGGCAGGTTCTTCTCGAGACCTGTCATCGTCAGAGCCTTCGCCCCCTTCTTGCCAGGGCAGACGTTGGCGCAGGAACCGCAGCCGGTGCAGTCCATAGCGGACACGGTCATGACGAACTTCATGCCGGGCAGACCGGTCATATTCGCACTCTTTACGCCGGCCGGCGCCGCCGCAAGCTCTTCCTCGGTCATCGCGATCGGACGGATGCAGGCGTGCGGGCAAACATAGGAGCAGAAGTTGCACTGAATGCAGTTGTCAGGATTCCACTCAGGGACATCTACGGCCACACCGCGCTTCTCGTACGCTGCAGCGCCGGAGGGTGTGGAACCATCCACGTAATCCTTGAACGCGGACACAGGCAGGTTCTGGCCGTTGTGCGCGTTGACCTGAGACTGAATGTTGTTGACGAAATCCACGACATCCTGACGGTCACCGGTCACCTTCACGGTCAGGTCTTCATCCTGCGCATCCTTCCAGCTGGCGGGTACTTCCACCTTGACGAAGGCTTCCGCACCGGCGTCGATAGCGTCATGGTTCATCTTGACAACCTGCTCACCCTTGCGGCCGTAGGACTTGGTGGCGGCATCCTTCATGTATTTGATGGCGTCATCCTTCGGGATTACGCCGGAAATCACGAAGAAGGCAGACTGCAGGATGGTGTTGATACGGCCGCCCAGACCGATCTCCTTGCCCAGCTTAATGCCGTCGATGGTGTAGAGGTTGATGTTATGCTCGGCAATGTATCTCTTCATCTGGCCGGGCAGGTTCTCCTCCAGGCCCTGCATATCCCAGGGACAGTTCAGGAGGAAGCTGCCTCCGTCCACGACCTCCTGCACCATGTCGTATTTACGAACATAGGAAGGATTGTGGCAGGCAGCGAAATTCGTCTTGGAAATGAAATAGGTGGACTTAATGGGATCCTTACCAAAACGCAGGTGAGAGATCGTCAGGCCGCCGGACTTCTTGGAATCATACTCGAAATAAGCCTGTGCATACATATCGGTGTGGTCGCCGATGATCTTGATGGAGTTCTTGTTGGCGCCCACGGTACCATCAGCACCCAGACCCCAGAACTTACAGGAAATCGTAGAAGCAGGGGTGGTGATAGGATCCTCGCCGATCTCCAGGGACAGGTTGGTCACATCATCGACGATGCCGATGGTGAACTTCTTCTTCGTGGTATTGTTGAATACAGCCACGATCTGTCCGGGCGTGGTGTCCTTGGAACCCAGACCGTAACGACCGGTGAACACGGGTACATCATGGAACTTGGTATCCTTGAGAGCCGCGACCACATCCAGATACAGAGGCTCGCCGATGGAACCGGGCTCCTTCGTGCGATCAAGAACGCTGATCTGCTTCACAGTGTCAGGAATGACATCGATCAGATGCTTGGCGCTGAAAGGACGATACAGACGCACCTTGACAACACCCACCTTGGCGCCCTTGGCATTCAGGTACTCCACGGTCTCATCGATGGTCTCGCAGACGGAACCCATGGCGATGATCACATGCTCCGCATCGGGTGCGCCGTGATAGTTAAACAGCTTGTAATCCGTGCCGATCTTCTCATTCACCTTATTCATGTACTCTTCCACGACAGCGGGGAAGGCATCATAGTAAGGGTTGCAGGCCTCTCTGGCCTGGAAGAAGATGTCGGGGTTCTGTGCAGAACCTCTCTGGCAGGGATGATTCGGGTTCAGAGCATGCTTGCGGAATGCATCGATGGCATCATGATCCACCAGCTCGTCCAGATCGTCATAATCCCAGACTTCGATCTTCTGCAGCTCGTGAGAGGTGCGGAAGCCGTCGAAGAAGTTCAGGACCGGAACCTTACCCTTGATGGCAGCGCAGTGTGCGACAGCCGTCAGGTCCATGACCTCCTGCACGCTGGACTCGCAGAGCATGGCGAATCCGGTCTGGCGACATGCGTATACGTCAGAGTGATCTCCGAAGATGGAAAGAGCATGGCTCGCCAGCGCACGCGCAGACACATCAATCACGCAGGGGAGCTGCTCACCGGCGATCTTGTACATGTTGGGGATCATCAGAAGAAGTCCCTGAGAGGCGGTGTATGTAGTGGTCAGGGCGCCCGCGGAGAGGGAGCCGTGCACAGCGCCCGCGGCGCCCGCTTCCGACTGCATCTCTACGATCTGTACTTCCTGGCCAAAAATATTCTTTCTGCCCTCAGTTGCCCATGTGTCTGCCACCTCAGCCATAACGGACGAGGGGGTGATGGGATAGATCGCGGCTACATCCGTGTATGCATACGATACATGGGATGCAGCGTTGTTGCCATCCATGGTTTTCATTTTACGAGCCATAAATCTTTCCTCCTAAAGATAAAATTCCTGCGCTCCGTTCATTCCGGGCGCATCTCAAAATTTATGAACTGCTCAATTAAAATGAACGATTTTTATTCGTTCACTATAATTATATACGCCGGGGATTAAATGTCAAATAAAACTTCCCCCATTTCGCACTTTTTTCACCAGAAAAAACCGGAAAAAGAATGCCCTGAAAACGCAAATGGTCCGCGGGAAACAGACTGTTCCCCGCGGACACAGATTCACCTTATCTCTGTCTTACATTCTGCTCCACATCGCGCATGCTCAGGTTGATGCGGCCCATCTTGTCGACCTCGATGACCTTGACAGTGACCTCATCGCCGATGTTCACCACATCCTCAACCCGCGCCACACGCTTCTTGCTGAGCTTGGAGATGTGCACCATGCCATCCTTGCCGGGCGCCAGCTCCACGAAGGCGCCAAAGTTCATGATACGGACGACCTTACCGGTGAAGACCTGTCCGGGCTCCACGTCATTGACGATGGTCTCCACGATATGGATGGCCTTCTCGATCATCTCCTTGTCGGTACCGCAGATCGCTACATTGCCGTCGTCAGTAATATCAATCTGTACGCCGGTATCCTCAATGATCTTATTAATGACCTTGCCCTGCTTACCGATGACATCGCCGATCTTCTCCGGATTGATGGAGATCTGGCAGATCTTAGGAGCATGAGGAGCCACCTCAGGACGGGGCTCGCTGATCACCGGCGCCATCACCTCGTCCATGATATAGAGACGCGCCTCGCGGGTTCTCTCAAGCGCCTCGTGAATGATCTTCTCCGTCAGGCCATGGATCTTGATATCCATCTGAATGGCTGTGATGCCCTTGTGGGTTCCGGCCACCTTGAAGTCCATATCTCCGAAGAAATCCTCCAGACCCTGAATATCTGTCAGGATCACATAGTCGTCATCCGTCTCACCGGTCACCAGTCCCACAGAGATTCCTGCCACCGTGGAATGGATCGGCACACCGGCTGCCATCAGCGACAGACAGGAAGCACACACGCTGGCCTGCGAAGTGGAACCGTTGGACTCCAGCGTCTCCGACACGGTACGGATCGCGTAGGGGAATTCCTCCTCGCTCGGAAGAACGGGAAGCAGCGCTCTCTCTGCCAGCGCTCCGTGACCGATCTCCCGCCGTCCCGGTCCCCGGGAGGGCTTGGTCTCACCCACAGAGAAGGACGGGAAATTATAGTGATGCATATATCTCTTGCTTGTCACGCTCAGATCCAGACCATCGATCTTCTGCGCGGAGGACATGGGCGCCAGCGTGCAGGCGTTGAGGATCTGCGTCTGACCGCGGGTGAACATCCCCGAACCGTGCGCCATCGGCAGCAGATCGATCTCGGCAGCGAGAGGCCGGATCTCAGTCAGAGCCCGGCCGTCAGGACGCTTATGGTCCCGCAGAATCATGCGACGCACCGTGATCTTCTGATATTTATACAGAGCTTCCCCTACGGCCTCCAGCCACTCGGGATGCTCCTCCGCATAGCGGGCCTCCAGCTTCTCCTGAATCGCCTTGATATTGGCATCCCGCACCTGCTTCACATCCGTGAAGACGGCTTCCTCCATCTCCTGAGAAGAGATAAAGGAGGTCATATCCTCCCACAGCGCATCCGGCACCGTGCAGCTCGTGTAGGTGTGCTTCGGCTTCCCGCACTCCGCCACGATCTTATCGATGAATTTAATGATCTTGACATTTGTCTCATGCGCCGCCATGATTGCCCGGTACATCACATCTTCGGGTACCTCGTTGGCGCCGGCCTCGATCATGATGACCTTCTCCCGCGTGGATGCCACCGTCAGCGCCAGATCGGAGATCTGCTTCTGCTCGGTAGTCGGATTGATGATCAGCTCGCCGTCGATCAGTCCCATCATGGTTCCGGCGATCGGTCCGTCAAAGGGAATGTCAGAGATCGTCGCGGCGATGGAGGAGCCGAGCATAGCCACGATGGCCGGGTTGCAGTCAGGATCCACGCTCATCACCAGATTGCTCAGCGTCACGTCATTGCGATAATCCTTGGGGAACAGAGGCCGCATGGGGCGATCGATCAAACGGGCTGTCAGCACTGCGTTCTCACTGGCCTTCCCCTCTCTCTTGTTGAAGCCGCCGGGAATCTTGCCCACGGCGTACATCTTCTCCTCATAGTCCACACTGAGAGGGAAGAAATCGATGCCGTCCCGGGGCTTGTCCGAGGCGGTCGCAGTCGAGAGGATCACCGTATCTCCATAGTGCATAAATGCGGCGCCGTTGGCCTGCGCCGCTACACGGCCCACGTCCACGGTCAGGGTCCTGCCTGCCAATTCCATTGAATAAGTTTTGTACATGATATTCTCCTTTTTCCATGTATTTGACGGGCAGCTCGTCGAAACTACTGAAAAGAAAACCGCACCGCACGGTTCCCTTTTCAGTGGTCTCGAAGAAATCTGCCCGAATTTTTTTTCGTCCTTAGAAATAGGAACAGGGTGGAGCAAACGCCCCACCCAGAAGTCAGATCATTTCCGGATACCCAGACGAGCAATGAGGGAACGATACCGCTCAATGTCATTCTTCTTCAGGTAATCCAACATCCCACGACGCTGACCTACCATCATCAGAAGACCTCTTCTGGAATGATGATCCTTCGGATGCTCCTGCAGATGTGCAGTCAGTTCTGCGATTCTCTCGGTCAGAAGTGCCACCTGCACCTCGGGAGAGCCCGTGTCGCCGGGGGTTCTGCCATACTCGGCAATAATCTCAGCTTTCTTTTCCTTTGAAATCATGGATTGATTTCCTCCTTACATAAACTTCTCACCGGATGCCAGGCCGCGGTCGGAGTTTCCAACAGCCGCGCATCGGCGAACACCGGAGATTATAGCACAACGCTCCGGGCTTGTAAATAGAATTTTTATCCCAGCACACTGACGATCTTCACCGGTGTTCGATAATCCCAGCTGCGGATGGCAATGCCGGACCTTGTGCTCTGCGCACCGATGACCTGTCCGTTTCCTATATACATGGTCACATGATTGATTGTGCCGCCGCTGGCATAAAACACCAGGTCTCCGGGCTGCATGCTGCTGGAATCCACGCTGCGCCCTTCATTCGCCTGAGACACACTGTAGTGAGAAAGACTGATGCCAAAATGCCGATAGATCAGCATGGTAAAACCGGAACAGTCACAGCCATTCGTCAGACTCTCTCCGCCCCAGACATAGGGATTCCCAAGGAACTGCATGGCATAGGATACGATCTGTTCCCGCAGGGAAGGCTCCGCGGAGGCTTCCTCCGCTTCCTCGCTTTCCTCTTCCGGTTCCACCACGGTCGCCTTCGGCAGCGTATAGCGCAGCTTCACATACTCGCTCGACACATAGCCGTTCGAATCCTCATTCACCTCAATCTCAATCCAGTCTCCCAGATTTTCAACGAAGCCGTAGCGTTCATCAATCCCCACCTGCGTCAGAACGGAAGCTTCCTCCGAGGGTTCCGTCCGCACATTCAATGTCTCAGTGGCGATCTGAATCTTCAGCACCATGGAAGACACCGCGGCCTCTTCGGCCGCATCACCGGTCAGGATATAATCCGAAGAGACATATCCCTCCACCGAACCGGACGAAATATAATACCAGCCGTCCTCCGAATCAAGGATCTCGCAGGCATCTCCGTTCTCCATCTGGCCGATCACGGTCGCTTCCGTGCTGGCTTCCTCACGTACGTTCAGATAACCGCCGTCCAGAGACGCTATACCAAGGTAATCATACGTGTTCAGAGCCGTCGTTCTGGCCTCAGCCAGAAGATTATCCCATGCATCTGCGGAAGAGACCTCCTCGCTTTCCAACGCATCCGCTTCCCCGGACTCTGTCTCCGAAATATCGGTATCCGCTGGTTCTGCCTCTGCTTCCGGCTCATCGGCCCCCACAGAGTCTGTCTCCGCTTCCTCTGATTCGATCTGCTCCGCTGCTTCCTCTTCCGTCGGTGTCTCCGCCTCTGACGTCACCGTCTCCGGGGCGGATGTTTCTTCTGTGACAGCCTCTCCTGCTTCCGTATCCTCTGTATCCTGCTCTGTTTCCCGGCTGTAGTACTGCTCCAGAAGAGCGGCACTTCCCGCGAGACCGGATACCGAATCGACGGAATCAGCGAAAACCGGCGTCGCCGCCCCGCATATACATGCGGTCAACAGCAGCAGGCCGATTTTTGTTGTCCTGCGAAACAATAAATTCACCTCCAAAAACCGGGCAATGAAAATACATTGCGCACTTGTTACAAAAATGTTACAAGGCACATCATAGCATTCCTGCCGCTTCCTGTCAAGCCCGGTTCCAGTATTCCCGCACGATTTCTTTGTCCCGTTCCACCTGCGTCCTCAGTGCTTCCAGAGAGGGAAAACGTCTCTCAGGTCGAACAAAGTGCTTCAGCTCCACCCGAACCCGTCTGCCGTAGACATCTTCATGAAAATCAAAGATACTCGTCTCAACCCCGGCCAAGCGCCCGTCCCCGCCGGAGCCAGTGGGGATGACACCTCCATTGTCAATTCCCCGGAAACGCTGTCCGTCGAGAAGAATCTCGGCAGCATAAACACCCAGAGCCGGAACCAGCTTCTCTGCCGGGATCGCCTGATTGATCGTCGGGAAGCCCAGCGTCCGGCCCAGACGCCGGCCGTGGACGATCTCCGATTCATAGCCAAAAGGATATCCCAGCATGGCCGCGGCATTCTCCACATCGCCCCGGGCCAGAGACTCCCGGATCCGGCTGCTGCTGATCACTGCGCCGTCATACCGCTCCTTCTCGACGATATGCAGAGAGAAGCCCAGTTCCTGAGCTTTCACCTCCAGGAAGGTCACATCTCCCTGCCGCTCATACCCGAAACGGCAATCCGGCCCGGCAACAATCTCGCAGGCCTGCAGCTGATCCACAAGGATCTCGCGCAGAAATCTCTCCGCCGACATATGGCGCACTTCCTCCGTAAACGGATACTCTATTACGCCGTCAGCGCCAAAACGTTCCGCCAGTGCCAGCTTCTCCCGGCGTGTACTCAGGCTCGTCCCCTCCCGGCCGGCCAGAACCATCTGCGGAGAACGCGAAAACGTAAATACCACCACCTGGCGCTCTCCCGTCCTGTCAGCCGCCGCCTCCCTCAGGATCTTCTGGTGTCCCCGGTGGAATCCGTCAAATTTACCAATCGTAACAATGGAGGGCCGATCCTGCCTGATTTTTCCTGTATCATGAATGTAAAACATATCCAACGCTTTCTGTCTGCATCATGCGAACATTTTTTTTACTTTCAGACGGTCCGTCTTCTCCTGCGTCTCATAGACAGCGGCAAAACGGCCATCCGAGAAATACACGGCGCACTCTCCCCGCAGGGGGGGGGCGGAAGCCTCGCCCCCGGGAGGCCGCAGAGCATGGCCATGTTGCCGGGAGAGGTCCCGCGCGGGTCGGACCGGCTGCCGCGGCCGCTACGCGAAGATCTCCTCCAACGGGATCCGCACGCTCGCAAGCTCCCCCCGATCCCGCAGGGTTTCGATCTCTCCCAGAGTCTTCGCCTGAGACAGTTCAAAACGTCCGGCCCGGGTCCGGATCAGTTCCTCCACCGCGGCGCCGCAGCCCAGGCGCTGCCCGATGTCATGGCAGAGCGTGCGGATGTAGGTTCCTTTAGAGCATTCCACACGCAGACGGACCCGTGGCAGATCCCACGCCAGGATCTGCAGAGAATAAATCTTCACCGGACGCGGCGCGCGCTCCACCTCCCGGCCGGCCCGTGCCAGATCGCACAGCTTCTGCCCGTTCACCTTCAGCGCCGAATACATGGGAGGCACCTGCTCATACGAGCCCACGAAACTCTCCGCTGCCGCCCGGATCTCTTCCTCTGTCGCCTCGACGGGCTTACGCGCCAGCACCGTCCCGGTCAGATCCTGCGTATCCGTCTCCACGCCAAGATGCATGACTGTCTCATAGCATTTATCCGTGTCCGTCAGCAGATCACAGACTTTGGTCGCTTTCCCCAGGCATACAGGCAGGACCCCCTCCGCGTTCGGATCCAGGGTGCCGGTATGGCCGATCTTCTTCTGCCCGAGGATCCCCCGCAGCTTCGCCACCACGTCATGGGAGGTGAAGCCTTTTTCCTTATTTATAATGAGTATTCCGTCCATTTCTCTCCCGTTCGCTCAGTGCGCCGCGGCGCCATCTTCCTGCTGTCCCAGCTGTTCCGCCGCCAGGGCCGTGATACGCTCCAGGATATCTCCGCAGGTACCGGCCACCGTACACCCGGCGGCTTTTACATGTCCGCCCCCGCCGAAGGAACGGGCGATCCGGCTGACATCCACCAGATCATTGCTGCGAAGGCTGACCTTGTACTCACCGGGCCCCGCCTCATAGAGAAAGACCGCCACTTCCACGCCTTCTGTCACACGCAGCTGATCAATGATCCCGTCAAGATTGCGGTTGGTCACGCCGCAGCGCTCCAGATCCTTCCCGGTCACACAGCTGGCAATAAGGCGGCCGTCGAGCCGAAGCTCCGCTGCCAGCAGAGCGCATCCCAGAATCCTGTTCTGTCCGAAGGTCTTCCGGTAAAATGTATCGTCGATGATATGCGAAGAGGAAACGCCCTTCGCCAGCAGCGCCCCGGCGATCCGCATGGTCTTCTCGCTGGTATTGGAATGCTTGAACACACCGGTATCGTGAACGATGCCCAGATACAGGCACTCCGCGGTCGCCCGATCCATTTTCCCCGGCTCCATCAGCTCCGCCAGCACCTCCGAGGTGGAGCTGGCATGCGGACGGATCACATTCACGTCAGCGAATCCCTCGTTGGTAATATGGTGATCCAGGCAAACTGTCCGCTTTGCTCCATCCAGATATCTCACCGCATCTCCCAGACGTTCCCGGTCTGAGCAGTCCAGCGCAAAGCAGATATCATAGCTCTTCTCCTCATAGAAATCCGGGGAAACCGCATCCGCTCCTGTCAGGAAATGAAATTCCCCGGCAAACGGTTCCAGATAGACCTGCACGCAAAGCTCCGGCTTCACGGCACGCAGATAGCTGCGCAGTCCCAGGCAGGATCCGACACAGTCGCCGTCCGGGTGAACATGCCCCAGGATAACGGCCGTAGCAGCCCCCTCGACCCATTCTTCAATCGACATCATCCGTCTCCTCCTGGCTCCCGCCGGTCACTTCGTCAATCTTCCGCGTCATCGCAACCCCGTACTCAATCGACTGGTCGGAGATAAAGCGGATCTGCGGCGTATTGCGCAGGTTGACCGTCCGGGCCAGGCAGCTGCGGATATATCCCTCCGCGCTCCGCAGTCCGGCCACCGTATTCTCCACCGCTTCGGCGTCTCCCAGCACACTGACATAGGCCTTGCAGGTCTTCAGATCCGGGGCCACCTCCACAGAGGTAATGCTTGTCATCGGGTGGATCCGGGGATCCTTCACCTCATCGCGGATGATGCGGCTCAGTTCCTTCTGCACTTCACTGTTGATGCGGATATTTTTTATGCTGTTCTTTCTCATGATTAACAACCTCCTTATCATCGGCTGCCCGCACGGGCTTTAAGGAAATATTTCCCTGTCGAAGAAAAGAGTGGACGATCTCCCATCCACTCTTTGACTGTCGTACATTCCGTCAGGACACGCTCAGGCTGCTCCCGGACCTCAGGTCCGTGGCACCTCCACCATCGTGTAGGCTTCTACTGTATCGTCTTCCTTCAGATCATTGAATTTATCGAACACCAGGCCGCACTCGAATCCGGCCACCACTTCCTTCACGTCATCCTTAAACCGCTTCAGGGACACCAGATCGCCGTCGAAGAGCTGCTCCCCGTCCCGGCTGATCCGGCACTTGCAGCCGCGAACGATCTTGCCGTCCAGCAGATAGGCGCCGGCGATCGTTCCCACGCCGGAAGCCTTGAAGGTCTGACGTACCACCGCATGGCCCAGTACCTGTTCCTCGAAGATCGGATCCAGCATGCCCTTCATGGCTGCTTCCACATCCTCGATGGCCTGGTAGATCACCTTGTACAGGCGAATATCCACCTTCTCCTGCTCCGCGATCGACTTCGCCGTGGCATCCGGCCGCACGTTAAAACCGATGATGATGGCGTTGGAAGCCGAAGCCAAGGAGACATCGGACTCGTTGATGGCGCCCACGCCGCCGTGGATCACCTTCACGACGACCTCCTCATTGGAAAGCTTCACCAGGCTCTGCTTCACGGCCTCCACGGAACCCTGCACATCCGCTTTGATGATCAGGTTCAGTTCCTTCACATTGCCGGCCTTGATCTGGGAGAACAGATCGTCCAGAGACAGCCGGGCTTTCGTATCGTCAAGAAGCTTCTTCTTGCCCTCAGCGATGAAGGTCTCGGCATAGCTTCTCGCCTCTTTCTCTGTATCCGTGGCATTAAAGATCTCGCCGGCATTGGGCACATCATTCAGACCCAGGATCTTCACCGGGTCGCTGGGGCCCGCTGTCTTCACGCGGCGTCCCTTATCGTTGATCATGGCACGGATCTTGCCATAGCAGGCGCCCGCCGCCACGGTATCTCCGACATGAAGCGTTCCCTTCTGAACCAGCACCGTTGCCACCGGTCCCTGTCCCTTATCCAGCTGCGCTTCGATGACCAGACCGCGCGCATTCCGGTTGGGATTCGCCTTCAGCTCTGCCACCTCGGCCACCAGAAGGATGGACTCCAGAAGAGCATCAATGCCCTCGCCGGTCTTGGCGGACACCGGCACAAAGATATTGCTGCCGCCCCAGTCCTCAGAGACCAGCTCATGCTCGGTCAGTTCCTGCTTCACTCGCTCGACATTGGCACCGGGTTTATCGATCTTGTTGATCGCTACAATGATCTCCACGCCGGCAGCCCGGGCATGGTTAATGGCTTCCACCGTCTGCGGCATGACGCCGTCGTCGGCAGCCACCACCAGGATCGCGATATCCGTCGACTGTGCGCCCCGCATCCGCATGGCGGTAAAGGCTTCGTGTCCGGGGGTATCCAGGAAAGTAATCTTCTGTCCGTTGATCTCCACGACGGAAGCGCCGATCGCCTGTGTAATGCCGCCGGCCTCCTTGGCCGTCACATTGGTATTGCGGATGGCATCCAGGAGGGATGTCTTACCGTGATCGACATGACCCATGACGCAGACCACCGGGGGACGGGAAACCATATCCTCTGGCTTATCCTCCGTGGTATCCTTCAGCAGTTCCTCAATAACGTTGACCTGAACTTCCTTTTCGGTCAGCACGTCAAACTCGACCGCGATGTCTGCGGCGGTCTCATAATCGATCTCCTGATTGACCGTTACCACTTTTCCTGCCATGAAAAGCTTCTTTACGATCGCCGAGGGAGCGATCTTCATCTTATCCGCCAGTTCCTTGATCGTGAGCGTCTCAGGCAGGACGATCATCTTGATCTCCGGCTCCGCCGGCTCCTTGCGGACAGGCTTCCTGGGCCGGGTCAGATCTTTACTGCTCCGGCTCTTCCCGCCGGGACGTCTCATCTCATCCGAATCATTCTTATTGTAACGGCCATTGTTCTTCTGATTCTTCGGTCCGTTCTTCTGAGCCGGTCCTTTTCCGGTGACGCCCATACGTCCAAAATCCGCTGCCGTCGCCTTGGGCCGGTCTGCCGTCCTGGATCCTCCCTGGCCGCCGCGGTACCCGCCGCTTCTCTCACCGGGCCGTCCGCCGCCCTGGCCTCCCTGACCACTGCGGTAGCCTCCCTGGCTGCCCTGGCCACTGCGATAGCCGCCGGTTCGTCCGCCGCCCTGGCTTCCCTGACCGCTGCGGTAGCCGCGCTGGCCGTTCTGACTCCCCTGGCCGCGTCGAGAGGCGCCGCCAGGCCGGGCTCCCGGGCGCGCGGCGCGCTGGCGGCCGCGGGCGCCGCGGGTTCTCTGGTTACGGGCCCGCTCTGCCCGGGAACGCTCCGCCCGGTCCGCCGCACGAACCTTCTCCATATCAACGAAACGGCGCACCGGCTTCTCCTCAGCAGGCTTCGCCGCCGCTTCTCCGCTCTTCACCTCCGCCGCAGCGGTCTCCGGAGCCTTTACCTCCTGAGGCTTCTCCTCCGGAGTCTTGGCGGTCTGCGATTTCGCCTCCTGACTCTTCGCTGCCGGGGCCTTGGGAGCCTTCGGCGCAGGAGTCTGTGTCCCGGCCATCTCCGGTCGGCGCTCTGTCGGCTTCGGGCCGGCCGCCTTCCCGGTCTCTGAGGTTCGTCCTCCCGGAGGCTGACCGGCCGCAGGGGGCGTTGCGGCCGGTTTTAGGCCGGTTTTCTTCGCCCCGCTTCCGCCGGGTCTGGACTTCAAGCTGTTCTGGGCACTATTCTGTTTGTGGAAGACAGCGGTGATCTTTTTCTTTTTTGGCTGTTCAGCCTTCGCCGCTCCCGTTTTCTTCTCCTCCATATTATTTTGCTCACTCGCCATTCTCACTGCCTCCGTCTGTATTCTCATTCATACACTTTTCAATCGTGCGGGCGAAATTCTCGTCTGTCACGGCAAGCGATGCCCGCATCCCCTGTCCGACGGCATGCCCCAGAAGTTCCTTCTCCGCTCCGATGCGGCACGGCACTCCATAGTACGCACACATATTCTGAAATGACTTCTTCGTATTCTCCGATGCATCGGATGCGACCACCACCAGGGACGCTTTCCCCGTCTTCACGGCTTTCTCGACAGCGAATTCTCCGCTGACCAGCCGGCCGGCCCGCTTCGCCATTCCCAGCATGGACAACACTCTGTCCTGATACTTCTTCATGTCTGCAGCAGCTCCTCTCTCAGCGCGCTGTAGACCTCCGGGGGGATCTCCTTCTTAAAGGAACGTTCCAGGCTGTGGTTCTTTATCGCCTTCTCCAGACACTCCGGATTCCGGCACAGATAGGCGCCGCGTCCGTTCTTTCGACCCGTCCGGTCCAGGGTAAATTCCCCTTCCGGAGTCCGAAGAACACGGATCAATTCGCGTTTCTCCCGCATCTGGCCGCAGCCGATACAGGCTCTCTGCGGCTGTTTTTTCACACCTGCCATTTCTTCGCTTCCCCCTTTCCACTCAGTATTTTGCGCCTACTCTTCCTCTTCGGATGAAACCTCCGGTTCCTCCAGGAAGTCTTCCCCGGTTTCGGCCGCCTCCTCTGCGTCCTCAGTATCCTCGTAATCGGCTTCCTCGTAGTAGGCATCTTCGTCCTCTTCATAATAATCTTCGATATAGCCGATCTCTTCAAACAGGCCGCTCTCTCTGGCCTGGGTCTCACTCTTGATATCGATCTTATAGCCGGTCAGGCGGGCCGCCAGACGGGCATTCTGTCCCACCTTGCCGATCGCCAGGGACAGCTGATAATCAGGCACGATGACCTGCGCCGTCCTCTCATCATCGTCCGCCAGGACGCAAATCACCTTGGCCGGACTCAGCGCATTTTCAATGAGCTCCGCGGAATTGTCGCTCCAGTTGATGATGTCGATCTTCTCGCCCCGCAGCTCATCGACGATGGAATTGACACGGCTTCCGTTGACGCCGACACAGGCGCCTACCGGATCCACGTTGGGGTCGTTGGACCATACAGCCATCTTCGTGCGGGAACCGGCCTCCCGGGAAATCGCCTTGATCTCCACGATGCCCTGCTGAATCTCCGTCACCTCCGCCTCAAACAGGCGCTTCACCAGCTCCGGGTGTGTCCGGGAAACCAGAATCCGCGGTCCGCGGGTCGTGTCCCGTACCTCCAGGATCAGCACCTTAATCCGGTCTGTAGGTTTGTATTCCTCGCCGCGTACCTGTTCATTTTCATTGAGCATCGCGTCGGCCTTGCCCAGGTCGATGCTGATATTCCGTCCGATATAGCGCTGCACGATGCCGGTCACGATCTCATGCTCCTTGGCGATGAAATGATCGTACACCGACTTTCTCTCCTCTTCACGAATCTTCTGCAGGATCACATTCTTGGCGTTCATCGTGGCGATCCGGCCGAACTCCTTCGACTGAATATCACGCCGCACGATGTCCCCCAGCTCATAGGAGGCGCGAATCTTCCGGGCATCCTCCAGACTGATCTCAAGAACCGGATCCTCCACTTCCTCCACGACCGTCAGCTCTGCGTAGAGCTCGTAGTCGCAGGTCTCGTGGTCGATGCTTACCTTGACATTATCTGCCTTTCCGAAATGATTCTTACAGGCTGTCAGCAGGGAGTTCTCGATGGCCTCCAGCAGCGCTTCCTTGCTGATATCCTTCTCTTTCTCCAGCACATTTAATGCGTCCAGTAATTCCTTGTTCATCTTTCCCTTATCCTCCTTAAAAATCGAACGCCAGACGAATCAGCGCAAGATTCGCCCGCTCCAATGTCAGATCCTCGTCCTCCCGGATCGCGAGAGTCACGGTATCTCTATCGTATGCCTTCAGCACCCCGGTAAACTCCTTCTCATGATTCACCGGCCGGAAGCAGCGAACCTCCACCTCAGAGCCTACGCTCCGGGCAAAATCCTTCTCCTTCTTCAGTGGACGTCCCAGACCGGGAGAGCTGACTTCCAGAATATAGGCCTCCTCGATGAAGTCCTTCTCGTCCAGCAGATCGCTCAGACGACGGCTCACCTTCTCGCAGTCATCGATGGTAATCCCGCCCGGCTTATCGATGTAAGCCCGCAGATATTTGCTGCTGCCTTCCTTCACATACTCTACATCCACCAGCTCGAAACCGTTCTCCTCCATTACCGGCTGGAGCAGGGCTTCCGTCTTCTGTTCATACTCTTCCCGTCTTGCCAAGGCACATTCCCTTTCTGCCCCTCCCCGGGGCCTTTTCTCTCAGCGTTCTCTCAAACAAACGGACATGATTGCTGACGCAGTCCACATTGCCGCCGTCCGGGACTTTCATAGTAAACACCGATACATCAAGGAAGAGTGGACTCACGTCCACTCTTCTACCTAATCTCATATCATACCGAATCATACCACTCTTTGTCACGAATTGCAAGAGGATTTCGCGGTGATCTCCCACTTTTTCCAGGGTTTTCCCGGCTTTTACTCATCTTCCGGCTCTTCCTGACGGCGAGGCGGCGTGATAACGCGCAGATTCGGCCGTTTCTCCTCCTCCCGGGGTTCCTCGAAAGCAATGAGTCCCGCCTGCTCCATCATATCGCCGATCAGCTGCAGGGAGATCTGACAGGAAACACCGATCGCGTTACGGATCATCTTCGTCTCCATGCTGAGCAGGTCGTCGTTCTCCTCCACGCCCCGCACCAGAGACAGGCCGATCCGGTCATAGTTGTCCTCCATGGTCTTATCGATGGAGTGCAGCATAATGCGGTGAAATTCCTCTCTGGTCATGGCTCCTCCCCCTCCCGGCCGTGCGCCGGAGCATCCGCATAAAAAGCAATAAACGAAAAGAGCGAAGAATCCGAAACTCTTCGCTCAGTAGTTCGTGGGGGAATCGAACCCCCGTTTCCGCCGTGAGAGGGCGGCGTCTTAACCCCTTGACCAACGAACCATGTGGTGATCAACTCGAGGCGACAGGATTTGAACCTGCGACCTCTGCGTCCCGAACGCAGCGCTCTACCAAGCTGAGCCACGCCTCGATGCCTGTTTAGTATAGCGCGACGACCCGTAAATGTCAAGTGGATTTTTCAAAAAAATTGTTCTTTTTCTTGAATCAGTTCCGTGAGTTGTGAGACAATTACAGAAAACGATACTTTCCTTTTCCATGACCGGTTACCGGCTCGATCACGCCTTGCCGCACCATCTCACGAAGAAGACCTGAGCATCTTGTCGGTTTCAACCCAAGGATCCGCTGAACATCTGATCGGCCAAATATACGTTGAGAGCCCAACGCAGCCCAAAGATTCCGGACATGAGCGGCTGTTCGGGGTGTAAATCGACTTTCGATGTTCGCTTTTTTGTTCTCAATGTGCGCTTTGTCATCCTCTATATTCACTTTTCGACTTTCAATGTTCACTTCCTGAGATGTTGTAAAAACGCCGCTGATATGCATCGCTCGATTATGAAGAGGATGATTCTCACCCAGCAGAAGGTTGCGCAAAAATACCTCAAGATACTCTGTCGTCTCATGAATCCCATTTTTCAGATCATTATAGTTCGCTCTGACCAGCGCGTTTCTAAAATACCATGCATTCTCTGCAAAGATATCGTTCTCTGCGGCAAAGCCCAGAGAGCGAAGGTATTTGATGAAAAAGACAGCCGTTGTTCTGGTATTCCCCTCGCAAAATATATGGATTTGCCACAATCTGGATATAAACACTGCCAGATGATGAAGCACTTCATCCATGGAAAGATTCCGATATGAAAATGCCTTTTCTTCTGAAAAGTCATACTCCAGCGTTGCACGCAGTTCCGTCGCACTTCCATAAAGGACGGTCGCTCCATTCAGCACCCATTCCTTCTTTGTAATATTGTAATCACGGATACATCCCGCATGAGAATAAATGCCGGTAAACAGCTTTCTATGGATAGAAATATATTCATTTGGCGTAAAGCTAAACGCCTGTTCAGACAACAGGGCAGCGATCCGCGCCGAAACCTTATCCGCCTCCTCGGTGCGATCTTCCGGATCGTGTACAGGATTCTCTTCGTAATAAGTCTGCAGCAGTGCATCGGCTTCTTTAAAAGATATTTCACCCTCGATATTTCGGATGGCCGTATGCAACAGGTACTCAGATGTTTTTAATTCATCCACAGCCTGCAGGCCGATCGCTGTATACCATGCATATCCCTTCTCCTTTTTATCCGGCTCGACTTCTTTGATATATTCCTGAAACGGATCTTTCTTCACGATCTGTCCTCCGCAGCCGTATTCATTCCATATTTTTCTTCCCATTCAGCTTCCTTAAACCCTGTCGTCACCGTATCTCCGTCTACGACGACCGGCCTCTTCACCAGCATACCGTTTGAAGCCAGCAACTGTAACTGCTCTTCTTCACTCATCAGCAGCAGCCTGTCTTTCAGCTTCAGTTCTTTATATAAGATTCCGTGTTCATCCAGCCATTTCTTCGCTTTTTTACATGTCGAGCATCTGGGGTATTCTATAAACAGCATGATTCAGACCTCCTCGTGATCCATATCCCATCGTAACCTGGGATTTCATTATAACACAGATCAAATCTAACGCAATCTTTCAAACCAAGATTTCGTTTCATAGAGGAAAACTCCCCGCCCCGGCTGCAATATAACCAGGGCAGGGAGTTACTATTTTTTCTGTAAAATGCTTCTTACGCCTCAACCATGTAAGGATAGTTGATGGCCGCGGAGGGGCTGAAGGATTCCTTGACGCTATGGGCGCTGACCCAGCGGATCATGTTGAGGCTGGTGCCGGCCTTGTCGTTGGTGCCCGAAGCGCGGGCGCCGCCGAACGGCTGCTGTCCCACGACTGCGCCGGTGCACTTGTCATTGATGTAGAAGTTGCCGCTGGCGTTGCGCAGGGCGTGCTCCATCTTAACGATCGCCTGGCGGTCCTGGGCGAAGATCGCGCCGGTCAGGGCGTAGGGCGAAGCCTTATCACAGATCTCCAGAGTTTCATCCAGCTTGTCGTCGTCATATACGTAGACAGACACGATCGGTCCGAAGATCTCCTTGACCATGGACTCATAATGAGGATCCATGCAGCGGATCACCGTGGGCTGCACGAACCAGCCCTTGCTGTCATCGTATGTCCCGCCCGTTACGATCTCACAGTCGGGGGAGGCGATGGCGCGGTCCAGATAGGCCTTGCAGGTGTTGAAGGAGGCCTGGTCGATGACGGCAGCCATGAAGGTGTCAAATTCCTGCACATCGCCCACCTTCAGAGCGGCCACCTTCTCCTTCAGCTGCTTCTCTACCTCCGGCCACAGGCTGGCGGGGATAAAGGCGCGGGAGCAGGCCGAGCATTTCTGACCCTGGTACTCGAAGGAGCCGCGGACGAGAGCCGCGACCAGCTTCTCCACGTCGGCCGAAGCGTGCGCGAAGATGAAGTCCTTGCCGCCTGTCTCGCCCACGAGGCGGGGATAGTTGGCGTAGCTGGCAATGTTCTCGCCCACCTGCTTCCAGACGCTCTGGAAAACAGCGGTAGAACCGGTGAAATGGAACCCGGCCATCTTCGGATGGCTGATGACGTATTTGGACATGTCGGTTCCCGTGCAAGGCACGAAATTAATTACTCCGGCGGGAAGACCGCACTGCATCAGAAGCTTCATATAATAATAGTTCGCCAGCACGGCCGTACGGGAAGGCTTCCACAGGGAGACATTGCCCATGATGACCGGAGCGGTGGGCAGATTGCCGCCGATGGACGTAAAGTTAAACGGGGAAATCGCACAGATGAAGCCGTCCAGCGGACGATAATCCTGCCGGTTCCACACGCCGTCCGAGCTGGCAGGCTGATCCTTGAAGATCTCCTGAGCCGACCAGACGCCGAAGCGGAGGAAATCCGCCAGTTCCGCGATATCGATCTCCGCCTGGAACACAGTCTTGGACTGGCCGAGCATGGTGGAGGCATTCAGCACCGGGCGATAGTCGTTGGTGATATGATCCGCGGCCTTCAGGAAGATGGCAGAACGATGCTCCCAGGGCATATCCTCCCAGGCATCCTTGGCGGCCAGCGCACAGTCGATGGCCATCTGCAGTTCCTTCTCGCCGGCCATGCAGCACTCGGCGATCACATGATCATGGGCGTGAGGCATCGTGACCTGAATCGTTTTCTCTGTCCAGACCTCCTTCCCGCCGATGATCAGCGGAATCTTCACAACCTCAGAGGACTGCTTCGCCAGCTCCGCCTTCAGAGCGGCGCGTTCCGGGCTGCCGGGCAGATATCCCTTAAAGGGATCGTTGGCCGGTCTCTCAATGGTAAAATACGCGTTGGACATGATCGATGACCCTCCTTATCTTTTTCTGGCGAACCCGCGGCGTCTCCCGCAGGTTCATACACGAAAACAGGCACGTGCCTGTATACCGATTTCAGTATATATTAAACCATGAAGATAATCAAGGGACAAAAATGAATTTTTTTCTTTATCAATGAAATTTTTATGAAATTCTTTAGTCAAACGCAAAAGAAAAGCCCGGTGCTGCCGATGCCGGCCAACCACCGGACTTCTCATATAATCGAGCAGGTGGCGGCTTTTTGCCTCCTGCTCGTCTGCGCGAGCCGGAGGCAAAAAGCCGCAAG
>JAJQDL010000018.1 GCA_021202235.1 Lachnospiraceae bacterium | reverse complement strand
GTCATGAATACGAATGCAAGCATTCGATTCATGACCTTTTGTCCCTTGTATCATGAAAATACCCGACAACAATCTATTATGGACAAACTCCATACAGACCGCCGCCTGCCCGCACATTTATTGATAAAATTTCCTGATTCCATCCATCGTCGCATGCATATTTGCCATCAGCAGATCCAGCACCGTCAGGGCCGCCATGGATTCCACGACGACTGCCGCCCGCCGCACCACCACCGGATCGTGCCGGCCATGAATGGAAATGGTCACATTTTCATGTTCACGGTTCACAGTCTCCTGCTCCTGCGTGATCGAAGGCGTCGGTTTGAAAGCAGCCCGCAGGATGATATCAGAACCATCCGTCATGCCGCCCAGAATACCGCCTGCATGATTGGATTTCTTGGAAATACGGCCTGTCTCATCCGCGCAGAATGCGTCATTGTTCCGGGAGCCCGTGCTGCGCGCCGCAGCGAATCCGTCGCCGATCTCCACGCCCTTCACAGCGCCGATGCTCATGACTGCTTTAGCCAGAGAGGCGTCCATTTTTTCAAAAACAGGATCTCCCAGTCCCGCCGGAACGCCGTGGATCACGCACTGAACGATCCCGCCCGCCGAATCCATCTTCTTCATTTGTTCTGTGAGGAAAGCATCGACGGCCTCCCGATTCGACTCATCAATTCCGCCGATCTCCAGGACCCGGGTCTCGAAGGAAATGCCCAGCTCTGTCAGCACCTTCTCGGCAATGGCGCCCGCCGCCACCCGGCCGATGGTCTCCCGGGCCGAGGAACGCCCGCCGCCCCGATAATCCCTGAAACCGTACTTGGCATCAAAGGTATAGTCCGCGTGGCCGGGTCGGTACACATCGCGGATATTGCTGTAATCAGCCGAACGGTGATCCTTATTCTGTACCATCAGGGAAATGGGGGTTCCCGTGGTCTTCCCTTCAAAGACTCCGGAGAGAATATGGATCTCGTCCTCCTCCTTCCGCGCCGTGGTAAACCGGTTCTGTCCGGGTTTGCGCCGGTCCATCAGGACCTGAATATCCTCCTCGCACAGCGCCAGTCCTGCCGGGCAGCCGTCCACGACGACGCCCACCGCCGGACCGTGGGATTCCCCCCAGGTCGTCACCGTAAAATATCTTCCATAGCTCGATCCTGACACTTTTAACCTCCTCCTGTTCCAGCGGGTCTCTCTGGAAAACGCAGTTTCCAGAGGCGGCACAAGCCGCCCCACCGTTGTTAAATTTCATCTGACCCGCTGATATCCAACACTTTCAACAGCTTATCACAGAATGATTTGCTTTACAAGTTTCCGAAAAAGGATTATGATAGGATACAGATTTTTGTGAAGCACATTCATTACACATCAAACGAAGGAGGAACCTATTCATGAAACAGTTTCTCGCCGAATTCAAGGAATTCATTTCCCGCGGCAACGTTATGTCTATGGCTGTCGGCCTCATCATCGGCAGCGCCTTCACCGCCATCATCACCTCTCTGGTAGATGACGTCATTACCCCTCTCATCGGGATGATCATTGGCGGTCTGGATTTCAGCGGCATCATGATCACAGTCGGAAGCTCCAACCTGATGGTCGGTAACTTCATCGGCGCGGTCAGCACTTTCCAGCTGACGGCGCTGAGCCGCTTCCTGCACCTGAAGGGAATCAACTCCCTGCAGCGCAAGAAAGAAGAAGAACCGGCGCCCGAGCCGGAGATCCCTGCCGACGTGCAGCTTCTGACGGAGATCCGCGATATGCTGAAGCAGCAGCAGGAGCAGAAATAAGGCGACATACACCAACAGAACAACCATAGAAAACCCTCCGGCAGAGCATCACCCACTGAAGATGCCCTGCCGAAGGGTTTTCTTTCTGCCTTTTTCAGCATTTTCCTGCGAGGATTCCCGGATGAACCTTTTGTCCTTTTGTCCCTCCGCGGCACTCCTCACTCTCCCCGGATCGCCTCCAGGGCCGCTTCCAGCTGTTCATCGGCTTCCGTCTCCCCGTCATCCTCCACGACAAGATCCGGCTCAATACCAACTCCATGTATATCCGTTCCGTTCGGGGTAAAATAATGCGCCGTCGTCAGCTTGATCCCGGAGCCGTCGCTCAGCTGATAGAAGGTCTGCACGATTCCCTTGCCGAAGGTCTGCGTTCCCACCAACGTGGCGCGGTCATTGTCCTTCAGAGACCCGGCGAGGACCTCCGAGGCACTGGCAGAGTTCCCGTTGACGAGCACGACCAGCTCCTCTGTACAGAGCTGCTCTGCACTGGAATCATACCGGGTCTGATCGCCCTGCTTATCTTCCGCATAAAAGATATTCGTCTCCGGCAGGAAAAGATCGGCAATGGAAACCACGCTGGTCAGCAGTCCGCCGGGATTATCCCGCAGATCAAGGATCAGCTTCTCCATGCCCTCTTCCCGCAGCGCCGTGATGGCCTCCTCCATTTGACTGACCGATACATTGTCAAACTCTGTCAGCAAAATATAGCCAATTCCGTCGTCCAGCATCTCGTATTCCACGGTCTCCTTATCCAGACTCTCCCGGGTCATGGTGAGATCCAGCGTCTCGCCGTCCCGCAGAACTGTCACCGTCACCTGCGTGCCTTCCTCGCCGCGGATGCGGTTCACTACATCGGAAAGCTCCTCCTGTGTGATGTCCGTGCCATCGACAGCCTGGAGGACATCGCCCTTCTCCATCCCGCTCGCCTCCGCCGGGCTTCCCGCGTACACAGTCATGACCGTGATGACCATCGTTGTGGTGTCCTGCTGCACAGCCACTCCGATACCCACATAGGAGCCATCAGAATCCGACATCGTCTCCTCATATTCCTCCGCTGTGTAGTACGCGGAGTAATCATCGTCCAGACCTTCCAGATATCCGGCCAGAAGACTGTCCATCATCTGCTCTTCATCGACATCGAAAATAAAAGCGCTGTCGATGTAGGCATTGATCTCCGCCAGCTTTGACTCCAGTTCCTCATTGAATTCCGCCTCTCCATCCTGCAGAGAATCCGAGGTCCCGGAATCCGTTTCCCCGTCTGCGGTCTGTGATCTGTTTGAGGAGCCAATATCTGTACGAAGCCGCAGCAGGGAGGCCGCCGAGACGCCTCCTACCACCAGGAGTGCGACTGCCACGCTGGCAAGAATTCCCACAAGAACCCCATCCAGGAAGCCCGCCTTCCTGCGCGCCCGTCCAGACTTTCGATCCTGCAGCGATTTCCCGGACGCATCTTCGGGCAGTACGGCTTCCTCCCCGCTCTGTTCTGCCTTTTCCGGCTGCATGGCCGGGTGTTCTTCGCTGTATTCATGTCGCTCACACATAAGGATACTCCCTCCCACCATCACTTTTTGTCAAGGAAAAAACAACACTTTTTGCCTGTGTACATTTTCGCTTTTTTTGTTTATAATAAGTACCAGCCTGCATTTTGCATCCCATTTTTAACCATTTTTACTACAACATTAGAAAGGGGTCAGTAACGTGAAGAAACAACAGACCAATGAAGAAAAAATGAAGCACCGCCTGGAGGTCGGTCTCCGTATCCGTCGGGAACGACTGATCTGGGACATGACGCAGGAAGAACTCAGCGAGGTCCTCGGCATCAGCGCGAACTATCTGGGACAGATTGAACGAGGAAACCGGGAGCTCTCCCGGAATATGGAAGACCGGCTCTGCCGACTCTTCAACCTGACTCACGATGATCTTCACGCGACCGGGCGCGAGAACACCTGGCCGCCCCGTGTCTCCGAGGCCGGTGTGATCTTCAACGACCTCAGTGAGGAGGATGTCCTGCGGCTGCTCCACAGCTGCTCTCCCGGCGAGCTGCAGCTGTGCGGTCATGTCATCCGCAGTATGCTGCTCTATCTGCGGAATCCTTCCTCCCCCAAGGCCGTCACCGCCCGTTTTTCCTCTGCCGCCGGGAACGAAGACTTCCCGTCTTCACAGGACGCGTATCCGGCCAATCCGGCAGGAGGCCGAAAGAGGAGCAAGGGCAAGGCCTCTTCGTTCTGATTTCCTCCCCTCCACCCGCGGAACAGAGCCGGGAGATAGTCCGCCCTCTGTCCCGCAGGCAGTGCAGAATCGCACCATTTTCCGGGTTCAGCAGCTCTGATGCCGCTTCTGGTTCTCATGGTTCCCGCGCTTTTCCCGGATCGTTCCTCCGGTCAGTTCAATCTGTCCCTGCTTCAGCAGATGACCGACCGCGCGTTTAAAGGCATTCTTACTGAGCTCCAGTTCCTTCTTGATCCGCTCCGGATCCGCCTTATCATCGAAGGGCAGCTCTCCGCCATACTCTCTCAGTGCCCGGAGCACCCGCTCTGCATCTTCATCGATCTGTGCGTAAGCTTTTTTTCGTGTGCTCAGATTCAGCTTCCCGTCCGGACGCACCTTGATCACCCGTGCCTCCACACGTTCCCCTACAGACAGGCGGGTATAGAGCTCCTGCTCCGGAATCAGGCCAAAATACCGGTTCTCCACCGCCACAAAGGCGCCGATTCCCGGGCGAATCGTATAAACGGTGCCCCAGACCCGGTCGTTGCGCTGATAAGGGGCATCTGTCTGCAGCCAGTCATATACATTCATGGTAGCGCACAGGCGATCACTCTTATCGATGTAGAGCGCCACCAGTACCCGCATCCCCGGGCGCAGCTTTGCCTTCTGCTCCTTAAAAGGAAGGAACAGATCCTTATCCAGCCCCCAGCGCAGAAAGGCGCCGATGTTCGTGGCCTGCGCCACCTCCAGGACGGCCAGTTCTCCCAGCTCCATGGCCGGTGTCTTCGTCGTAGCGATCAGCCGGTCTTCCGAATCCCGGTAGATAAAAACCGACACGGTGCTGCCCGGTCCGGCTCCCGGCGGAATCTGTTTTCCCGGCAGAAGCACGGTCTCTCCGGCCGCATGGCCCGGCTCCGCCAGGATGGCGCCTGAATCATTGATCCGCTGGACCATCAGCGATTGTGTCTTTCCCAATGCAAACATTTCTGTCGTCTCCGTTCTCTTCTTTTAGTCTCTCCCGCGCACTTCCACCACAGCGCAGGTCCTTCCGTCCTCGCGGCATAGAGCAACGACAAACCAGCCGTCACCGCGCTCTCCTGTCATAGGGACGAGAACATCTCCCCGCGTAGCCGCCAGGTTGTACTCGACCCGCATCTCATAGACATCCAGATCGACGGGGAAATATTCCGCGGCCATCCGGATATACTGCACATTGTTCACATGGTGGTTGATGTCCAGATTGGCCCGCCGTACCGTAAAAGGCTCCTCGCGCCGCATCTGCTCCGGCAGCGGAATCTTCCGACTGTCGGCGTATTCCATCTCGATACAGGGATCCACTCCGTACGGTTCCATGTCCTCCCGCGTCGGACGCACCGGACGCATCCGCTCTGTGTCCACAAAAAACCAGATGGAATTGGCGCAGGCCATTCTCTCCCCCGCCTCATCAAAAAGAGCAAAATTTCTCTGACCGTAAAAACGATCAAATTTCCAGGCCCGTGTCTCCACCGTATACTGCTCCCTCTCCCGGGGATATCTCTCCACAAAAACCTGCCAGAAGTTCATCAGCCAGGCCCTTTTTTTGCCGCCAGATACTCCGCACCGACCCCCAGGGAATCCGACTGGAAATTTGCGCAATCCTGGAATACATTCATCAGAGCCGTCAGCGTCATGCGGCCGTCCTCGCCCATCTCACTGAACCGCGCTCTGTCTTTCCACTGGTACATATCGTCCTCCTGTCAGCCGTCATTCCGGCTTCCCTCTGATTTTACACAGGTTTGCGCGGTATAGCAACCAAAATTTCTGTGAAACGTGTTTCGCAAAAAAAACGGCAGCGAAAACAGCCGCTGCAGGAACCTCCGTGATCTCTCACGCAGGCCTGCAGCGGCTGCCTCAGCCAAATTGTTCGGGTGTCATTTTCAAAAATGAAGTACCATATTGTACACGCTGATTCCCATAATAACCACCATCAGTCCCTGGAACAGGCGCCCTACATCCTCCTGCGAAAGATGCCGGTTCACACGGTGCCCTGCTTCACTTCCCAGAAGCCCGCAAAGCGCCATTCCCAGCAAAAGCACGCCGGATACCGTGGGAACAGCTCCCACAGCCAAAAGTTCTGCGATTCCCGTGGCCTGACTGAACACGATGATATACAGGCTGTTCTGGGCGGCAGTCTTCATATCCATGGAGAAAAAATACGTCAGTGCCGCCACATTGAACGGCCCGGCCCCGGGGGGGGGGGGAGAGGCGAGGGATGGGGGGAAGGGGGCGGGGGGCGGCGCCGTGGGCGGGGGCGGCGGGGGGCG
>JAJQDL010000074.1:5371-6334 GCA_021202235.1 Lachnospiraceae bacterium | reverse complement strand
TTCGAACCCGCGACCCTCGCCTTGGCAAGGCGATACTCCACCACTGAGCCACTCGCGCAGTCAACTGTCGCTTGACGCAAGACATATATTACCGAATCTGCACGGTTTTGTCAAGCACTTTTTTATTTTTTGGATCATAGTCACCTTCGCTTATGATCTTACCCTATATGCAGGAAGAAAACGTCCCCGATATAGTAAACTCCTCCCATCTGATAAGGGGAGGAGTTCGTAGCCAGAAAGATATCACTCAGAAATTCCCGACTTAAGCAGTTAGATTGCTGAGACAGCCAGGAAGGTATAACCCGGCAGAATACCGTTCATAAGAAGCGGCACAGCCCAAGCCAGACGCCCAGCGCAAAGAAAAGGATTGCTTTGACCAGCGCAGGAATCCAGAAATATTTTCCTGCGAGCTTTATATCCCACCGGCTGATATTTTTTCTGGGGCAGGCTGCCACACAGGCTTCGCAGGCAATGCATTCGCCGCCCCGGTTGCCCGCTCTATCCAGTTTCAGTGATACCGGACACTGTTTTTCACAGATACTGCATCCGGGGATGCACTGCTCTCCCCGCTGAAGCTCTGACCAGGGAAGCACCGGCAGGATGGAAAAGACCGCTCCCATGGGACACAGAAACTGACAGAAAAACCGCGGCTGGACAGCCATCCCTGCCAGGATCAGCAGCAACAGGATAATTCCCACCACGTACCCGTCCGCGGGAAGCTTCAGAGCCGTCAGCCGCGAGAACACGTCCCAGGGGCTCCAGCCGGTCAGCCTATCATAGATCCCGAAGCAGCAAAGAAGAACAATGACCGCCAGCAACAGATATTTGATTATTTGTCCGCGACGTACAATCTTCTCCGGCAGACGAAACTGCTTTTTCCGGTGCAGCAGCTTCGTCTGCACCAGGCCTGACAGCCAATAAACGAGGTCGCCCAGGCCGCCGAAGGCGCAGGCAAAGCCGCAG
>JAJQDL010000074.1:3976-5361 GCA_021202235.1 Lachnospiraceae bacterium | reverse complement strand
TTGCTGTCCCCCGCCTACTCCCGCACCATAACCTCCAGTCATAGCCATAAATAAAAATTCATCTATCAAAGCACTAAGGAGCCTGCGGCGGCGCATATTCTGCTGACGGAGCTGGGCCGGTGTACGCTTCTTCTTTGCGGTATCCCTGTCTGACAATGTCTTCGTATGCGTCGTCTCAGTCTGCTGTGACGCTGCTGTCTCCGCCATATCAGTCCACCGCCTTTCCCAGCGCATCGCTGACCGCCTCGATCAGGCCGCCGGAGGTGAAGGTGGCGCCGGACACCGTATCCACCTCCGTGCTCTGCGCTTCGAGGATATCATCCAGCACGCTCTGCGCCGTATTGTAATAAGCGGTATCTTCTCCCGCTGCGCTGAGCACCGTGATGTCAGCGATCCGCCCGTCTTCAACGGTCACAGACACCGTGATCGTACCTCCGAATCCCGTCCCCTCGCCTTCATAGATGCCATCCGGATAGCCAGAGCCTTCTTCACTTTCTTCCTCGGCCGCCAGCAGCTGCGCGTTATATTCTTCCACCTCTGCGATGGCCGCTTCATTTTCCGCGACCACCGCAGCCCGCGCCTGTGCGATAGACTGATACTGCCACAGCACACCGATCATCAGAACCAGGCAGATGGATTTCAGCACAAAATTCGCATATTTCAAAACATTTCCTCCTATTCACCGCTCCCGGCGGAAGCCTGAGACAATGCGTTCTGCACGCCGGTGATGATGGCATTCGAGGAGTAAGTCGCCCGGCTGACTACATCCACACCGTCTCCGCTCTGGAGCGTCAGCACCTGACTGACCACGCCCTCATACCACACATTCCGGTACGTCCTGCCATTGATCGCATAGTTCAGGTAGGTCTCGTTGCTGTCCGGGTCGTCGGAGGTGTCATCGTACTTTGTCACATCCACACCGGTGATCAGTCCGTTCTGAACCGTCAGATCGATCCGGAGCCAGTATGAGAAGAGATCCTCATCGGTACACAGCGCCTGCGCGGAATAAGACCCGTCGGTATAGCCTGTGTCCTCGTCTCCTTCTTCGCTGCCGGAGGATTCTGAGGATTCACTGCCATCCTTTTCCTCCTGACTGTCTCCCTCATCCTGAGCGGTGGAACTATCCTCCGAAGATTCGCTTTCCTCTTCTCCGGCCTGACCGCCCTCTTCCTGACCGGCGGAACTATCCTCTGAAGATTCGTCATCATTCTCGCTCTCCTGAGTCTCCTCCTCTTCCTGAGCGGAAGAACTTTTTTCCGAAGATTCGCTTTCATCTTCTGTCTGGTCAGAGGAGCTCCCTGCCGCTGCCTGTTTCAGTGCATCCTGCACTCCCGCAATGATAGCGTTGGAGGAGTAGGTGGCACGGCTGACTACGTCCACGCCGT
>JAJQDL010000074.1:0-3876 GCA_021202235.1 Lachnospiraceae bacterium | reverse complement strand
GCGTTGGAGGAGTAGGTGGCACGGCTGACTACGTCCACGCCGTTTCCGCTCTGAAGAGTCAGAACCTGACTGATAACTCCCTCGTACCACACATTTTTGTAGGTCCTGCCGCTGATCGCATAGCTCAGGTAGGTTTCGTTGCTTTCCGGGTCGTCGGAAGTGTCATTGTACTTTATCACATCCACAGCGGTAATCTGCCCGTCCTGGATCGTTACTTTGATCTGAAGCCAGTAAGAGAAGATATCCTCGTCGGTACACTGTACCTGAACAGAGTAGACGCCGTCCGCATAGCCGGAGCTGTCCGTTCCGTCTTCGGAATCCTCTGACTGCGTTTCCTCACTGTCTTCCTGCGTCTCCGTCTCATCCTGCCCGGAATCCGATTCATCCTCAGAACCATCCGCCAGCGCCTGCTTCAGCGCATTCTGCACAGCCTCCAGGATGCCCTCCGAGCTGTAGGTCGCGCCGGAAATCACATCGACCTCCGTGCTCTGGGCCGCCAGTATAGACGAAATGATCCCTTTGGCTTTCTTCAGATAGCTGGGCGTCTCGTCCTCTGCCGACAGGATTTTGATTTTGGTAATTTTGCCTTTCTTCACCGTCACCTGGACGGTAATATCGCCGCCAAAGCCTGTCCCGGTCCCGGTGTAAACGCCGTCGGCATACGTTCCGGAGGACTGTGAGGTATCACTCGTTGTCCGGACGGTCGTTTTTTTGGTGCTTGTTGTCTCTGTCGACTCCTCCGTCTCCGTCACTTCCTCGGTCTCCGTGCCGTTGATGGCCGCTTTGTTCAGAGCCCTCTTAACCGCATTGATGATGCCGGTAGAACTGTAGGTGGCTCCGGAGACCACATCCACATTGGGGGAACCGGACTTGAGCATGGCGGAGATGACGCTCTTCGCCCGCGCCAGATAAGAAGCGGTTTCACCGGGGGCACTGACGATCTTAATTGCGGTCATCACGCCGCCGGAAATGGTCACCTGTACGGTAATCTTTCCTCCGAAGCCCTGGGCCGACCCGGTATACACTCCGTCCGCATAGGCCGCCGCATCCGTAAAGCTGTCCGAAGACAGAGTCTTCGCGGCCGTGACCTGCTCCGCCGCCGTCTCTGTTTCCACGGCCTCGCCGGTCAGCGCGTTCTGAATCGCGCCCAGGATCCCGTTGGAGCTGTAGGTCGCCCCGGAGACCACGTCCACCTCCCAGGTCTGGCTGGCCAGCACACTGTCAATCACGGCCATGGCCCGGCTGAGAAAAGATGCCGTCTCGCCGGAGGCATCCAGAATCTCGATCGCCGTGATCTTACCGCCCTCCACCGTGACCTGCACCGTAATCGTCCCGCCGTAGCCCTGCGCGGACCCCGTGTAGACGCCATCCTCATAAACCGGAAGATCAGCACTCAGTTCAACCGCCTCTGCCGCATCCTCCGCTCCGGTATCTTCCTCATCCGCCGAATCTTCTGAAGCAGTCAGACGCTCCGGAACAGCCTCCAGCACCGGTCTGGACGTCGGAAGCGCCCCGGCAATCAGCGCGCTCACCGCCAGAGCCGGCAGCAGATTCCGCAGCGGCAGACGCGATTCTTTCCATTTTTTCATCCTCTGTCAGTCCTCCCGTTCGATCAGATTTACAGTAAAATCAGAGGTAAAGCTGTCTGCAATCCCCTCCGTCACATAGACGTCGCCCTCCTCCGTCATCAGAATCAGATCGAATGCATCGCCGTACTCCTGCCAGTAAGACGTGCTTTTCTCCAGTCCCATGACAAAGCAGGCCGTCGAGAGACCGTCGGCCAGCATCCCGTTATCGCTGACGACCGTCACAGAGATCAGGCCGTTTTCCGCGGGATACCCGGTATCCGGATCCAGAATATGGTGATATGTTTTGCCGGTCTCTTCATCGACAAAATATCGTTCATAGCCCCCGGAGGTGATGACCGCCTGATCCGCCACCGATACGATGCCCACGAAGCTGCTGCTGTCATCCGCCTCGAGCGGGTTCTGAATACCGACCCGCCACAGGCTGCCGTCCGTCTTGGTTTTGTAGCACTGGACATTTCCTCCCAGAGAAACCATCCCGGATATGACTCCATATTCTTCAAAGATTTCCATGATGCGGCCGGAGGTATAGCCCTTGGCGATGCCTCCCAGGTCGATCCCCTGCCCGCTGCCCACCGTCAGAAGACCGCTCTCCTCATCCAGCGTCAGTTTTTCACTGCCGGACAGTTCCAGCATCGCCTGAAGCTCCTCCTCGTCGGGGACGGCAAAATCTCCGGTTGTGAAGCCCCACAACTCCATCAGCGGATAGATCGTGATGTCAAAGGCGCCGCCGGTCGTTTCCCAGAGCTCCAGAGACTCCTGCACCATGATGAGCGTATCCTCGCTCAGCGTCCCTGAACCATTTGCGTTGATGAGAGCGATTTCACTGTCCTCCTCCCCCACAGAAAGCAGGGCGTCCAGCCGCTCAATCTCCGCGATGGCGGCCGCCACGGCCTCCTCGCACTGATCGCCGTAGCAGGTCACGGTCATATAGGTATCCATGGCAAAGACCTCATTGGTGGCCGAGGCGACTTCTCCTGTGGCCGAAGTCTCTGCGGCCACGGTCTCCGCTGTCGATGTCTCCGCGGCCGCGGTCTCCGCAGCCGATGCCTCTGCGCTCCCGCTGCTATCTGACGCGGTGCTTGCGCTCTCCCCGGAAGAGCCCCCGTTTCCGCAGGCAGATAAAAGCAATACTGCTGCCAGGAGCAGCGGCCGAAATGTTCCTTTCCTCATATTCAGACTCCCAGTTCTAATATTCTCTTTAGCCGGCGGCACAGTTCTCCGCCTATGATGCCAATAACCGCGCCGGAGGCCAGCCCGGTGAACCAGAGCACCAGCAGATACCAGCCCAGCGCCGCGGTCTGAAGCAGCACCATGGCTGTCAGGATCTGGCCGATGTTATGGGCGATGCCCCCGGCGATACTGACTGTGACAATGGAAAGCTTCTTCGTTTTTTCTAACAGGATCATTACGGCTCCGCTGAGCAGACCTCCGGCCAGACTGTATGCCAGACTCATCGCATTGCCAAACAGCATGCTCACCAGTAAGATGCGCAGCAGATTGATCCCGATGGCGCTTTGTGTGCCGAGACAATACAGAGCCACGAGAACCACGACGTTTGTCAGTCCCAGCTTCATCCCCGGAATGGCAAAGAAGACAGGAATCCGCGCCTCCAGATAGCTCAGAATGAGTGCCAGCGCCACCAGCAATCCATGCAGCGTAACCGCTTTTGTTCTATTTGATGTCATAGCGCCTCCTATCCCGCGACTCCGTCTACGTCCATATCCTCCCCGTCCGTCCCATCGGACAGAATCTCCACCACGACCTGATTGGGCAGACATACGATGCTCTGTCCGCTCCGGCTGATCCATCCCATGCCGACGCACAGGCCATCCGGGCAGGATGCTTCGGTGATGCAGGCGCGCCCGTCCTGAATGACCAGGATATTCGTGCCGCCGTCTATGCCCTCGATCGTGTAGGTCCCGTCCCGGGATAAAGGCCAGGTGGCAACCGCCTCTCCGCCCACCCGGACCTGCACTTGACCTCCCTGCTGTCCGAACAGCAGCAGACCCAGGCCCAGAAAAAGTCCGATCAGTGCCAGACCGGCAAGGACGATCAGGTCTGTCCTGTATTTTTGTAACTGTTTCAAGCCAGTGCTCCCATTTATAAAGAAATAATGATGATGCCGGGGTCAAAAGTATTTGCCCCCGGCTGATATACGGATTGCTCCGCTCTGCCGTCATTTTCGTAAAACACGGCTCAAGGCTAACCTCCCGTAAGGGAATGTAGCATGCAGTCATTTTTGTATTTCAGATCAATTGCAATCATCTTTTTATGCTTTTCGCCGCAA
>JAJQDL010000025.1 GCA_021202235.1 Lachnospiraceae bacterium | reverse complement strand
CCCCCCGATGCCGGCCACGGCGCCCGCCGCCCCGCTGAGTGCCGCCGTCGGCTGCAGAAAACCTCCATCCCCTACTGCCTGCACACAACCGACGGCAAGGGCCACGCCCGGACGCTGGCTGCGTCCCTCGACCTGGACGAGAACGACCTTCTTCTTCTCATCGGCGGCGACGGAAGCCTGAATGACACAGTGAACGGATTGTCTCTGGAACAGATTCCCACACTGCTCCTTCTTCCTACCGGTTCGGGAAACGATTTTGCCCGGGGTCTTAGCATGAAGCGAAGCATGTCCGCGATGCTTTCCCTTCTCCAACATGCAGGAAAGCTGACTCCCTGTGATCTCGACTGCGGCGAAGTCCGGATTCTCAGCCGTCAGGGTTCCCCGGCAGGTTCGGGCAGTCGGAAATCACTTTCCCGGCGTTTTATGGTCAGCTGTGGTATGGCTACGACGCCGGAGTCTGTCACGCCATCAACAACAGCCCCCTGAAGACGCTCTGCAATCGGCTTCATCTGGGCAAGGCGACCTATCTGATTCTGGGAATCCGGCAGATCTTTCGTTATAAAAAGGCCAGCGTGACGCTGACCCTGGATGACGGCAAAACCGAAACATATGAAAATGTAGCGTTTCTCTCCTTCCATAACCTCCCCTATGAAGGCGGGGGCTTCCCCTTTGCGCCCCGCGCCAACGCTCGGGACGGGAAGCTGGAGCTTTGTCTGATCACAGCAAAGAGTCGGCTGACCTTCACCCTGACGCTGGCTGTAAGCCTTCTGGGTGGGAAACATGCCCTCCTTCCGAATACCCGGATTATTTCCTGCCGTGAAGCGCATGTTCGTTCCGACATCCCCCTGCCCTTTCATACAGACGGAGAGGTCACTCTGCAGGTCACTGAGTTCAGCGTCCGCTGTCTTGCGAAGAAGATTCCTCTTCTCTATGAAGCAGGGCCGGATTGACCTGGTACTGTATCAGATAGAGACAGCCCAGCATCACCAGACAGCAGACGACAGTTCCCACAAAAATCGCGGTATCGCTGGCAAAGAAACCATCAATGAGGTTCGTCTCCGATCCCAGCACAGAGATGATATTTGCCCCGCAATGAGCCAGGATAGGAGCTGCCAGGCTGTGGAATCTCTCATAAACGTATCCAAAGATCAGTCCCAGGATAAACGCATAGATCATCTGCAGGATATTTCCATGATACAGGGCGAAGAAGGCCGCCGCAAGAAAGATCGACGCCGTGGAACCGACTCCATTTTGCAGTCGTTTCATGCAAAGGCCGCGGAAGAGAACCTCCTCCACGATAGGGGACAGGATTCCGATTCCCAGGAGTTCTACCAGAAGCTGTCCCCGGTAGAGCTGAGAGGAGACCTCCTCCAGCGTCTCTGAGTATGCAGACATGACGCCGCTGATATACATCATTCCGTTAACTGCCAGACAGGCGCAGGCCCCCAACACCAGCACCGGTACATAATAGCCGGGGCTCACGCGGTCATACAGACGGTACTGCTCTCCTCCCTGCTTCTGATCCGCCCGCAGGAAGAACAGAATGACCGGCAGAGTCACCAGGTTGCTCACGGTGGTGACTTCATAGCTATACTGAGAGAGCCACTCCATCGTAAGCTCGAGAATCGTATAATAGTCCAGGCTTCCGCTGCCCGCCTGTTCGAAGCTCACGAAACTCACAGTCATGCCAATGACGGATGCCAGGATACTGATCAGATAGTAAATTCCCATATAGACCAGAATCGGGTAGACGATACGCCACACCCAGTTCGGTCCCGGATTCTTTTGATTCATGTCTGTTCCTCCACAAAACAACAGTATACACGATTCCCCGAACGCTTTCAAATAAAGTTTCTATAAAAAGGGGAGCTTTTGCAGCTCCCCCCGGAAGTATCATCATATCGTTGCAATATTGATCATGGTCATCGGTTTGTCATCGGCCGTCTCCAGCGCCGTGGCCAGCGCCCCGGCCGTATCGAGGGCGGTAAAGACATGAACACCGGTCTCGATGGCGATCCGGCGGATCAGGAAGCCGTCCCGGTTCTTCTCAGACCCACGGGTAGGCGTATCAATCACCAGATCCAGGCGATGCTCATACAGCAGATCCGCCACGTTCGGGCTTGCCTCATGGAAACGGTTCACCCGGGTCACCTGCACACCGTAGTGCGTCAGCGCATCAGCAGTTCCCGGCGTGGCGTAGATCTTATAGCCCAGCTCCTCGTATCTCTTCGCCAGAGGAAGAATCTCCTCTTTATCTGCATCCCGCACAGTGATCAGCATTTCTTTTTTATTCGGAAGGAAGACGCCCGCCCCCAGGAAGGCCTTGTGCAGAGCCTCCTCAAAGGTCGTCGCAATACCCAGTACCTCACCGGTGGACTTCATCTCCGGTCCCAGACCGATGTCCGCCCCGCGCAGCTTCTCGAAGGAGAAGCCCGGCATCTTCACCGCAATATACGGCGAAGAAGGCTGCAGGCCTGGCTCGTAGCCCAGATCGCGGATCTTGGCCCCGGTGATCACCCTCGAAGCCAGTTTGACGATCGGAATTCCTGTCACCTTGCTGATATAGGGCACCGTCCGGCTGGAGCGGGGATTCACCTCGATCACATACACCTCATCGTGGTAGACGATGAACTGAATATTGATCAGGCCGACCACGTGAAGCGCCTTGGCCAGCTTGGCCGAATAGTTGACGATCGTATCCCGGACCGAAGGGCGCAGGGTGTTGCTGGGGTACACGGAAATGCTGTCGCCGGAATGAATCCCTGCGCGCTCGATGTGCTCCATGATTCCAGGAATCAGGATGTTGGTGCCGTCGCAGACGGCGTCCACTTCCACTTCCTTGCCCATCAGATATTTATCGACCAAAATCGGGTGTTCCTGAACCGTGGTATTGATCTCATTGATATACTGAGTGATATCCGCATCAGATACAGCGATATGCATTCCCTGGCCGCCCAGCACATAGGAAGGACGGACCAGCACAGGATAACCCAGCTCGTGCGCGGCCTTCACAGCTTCATTAACCGTAAAGACAGTCCGACCGGCGGGACGCGGGATATGGCATTCTTCGAGAATCTCATCGAAAAGCTCCCGATCCTCAGCGGCGTCCACATCCTCCGCCTGCGTGCCAAGGATCGGCACGCCCATCTCCATCAGGTCCTTGGTCAGCTTGATAGCCGTCTGGCCGCCGAACTGCACCACCGCGCCGTCCGGATGCTCCAGTTCCACGATGCTGCGCACATCCTCCGCCGTCAGCGGTTCAAAATACAGCTTGTCCGCGATATCAAAATCCGTACTCACGGTCTCCGGATTGTTATTAACAATGATCGTCTCATATCCCTGCGCTGCCAGCGCCCAGACACTGTGGACCGAGCAGTAATCGAACTCGATGCCCTGGCCGATGCGGATAGGGCCGGAACCCAGGACCATGACCTTCTTGCGGTCCTCGTTCACCTCGACTTCACTCTCCCCGTCGTAGCAGGAATAATAATAAGGCGTTTCTGCGTCAAACTCGGCCGCGCAGGTATCCACAGTCTTATAAGAAGCTGTGATGCCGTTGTCGATACGCATCTGATAGACATCCTTCTCCGGCAGACCGGTCAGGTTGGAAATGCACTTATCCGGGAATTCCAGCTTCTTAGCCTCCCGCAGCACCTCCGGGTTCAGATAATCCCGGCGCAGCTTCTGCTCTACCTCCACCAGATGGGCGATCTTATCCAGGAACCAGGGGTCGATTTGGGTCTCCTCACGGATCTCCTCCAGCGTAATGCCCCGGCGCAGCGCCTCAGCAATGACAAACACCCGACGGCTGTCTACCCGCAGCAGCAGCTTGCGCAGATCGCCGCCCGGCACATCCTCGTATTCCTTCCGCTGCAGCCCGTAGGTATTCTGCTCCAGAGAGCGGATGGCCTTCATCAGTGCGCCCTCAAAATTCGTGCAGATACTCATGACCTCGCCGGTCGCCTTCATCTGTGTCGTCAGCGTCTTCTTGGCATAAATGAATTTATCAAAAGGCCATTTGGGAATCTTCACCACGCAGTAATCCAGCGTCGGCTCAAACATGGCGTAGGTCTTGCCGGTCACGGCATTTTTGATCTCATCCAGCGTATAGCCCAGGGCGATCTTGGCCGCCACCTTGGCGATCGGATAGCCGGTGGCCTTGGAGGCCAGCGCCGAAGAACGGCTCACACGGGGATTGACCTCGATCACACAATACTCGAAGCTGTCCGGCTTCAGCGCATACTGCACGTTGCAGCCGCCGGTGATGCCAAGCTCCGTGATGATGTTCAGCGCCGAGGTACGCAGCATCTGATGATCCTTATCACTGAGGGTCTGGGTCGGAGCCACGACGATACTGTCGCCGGTATGAACGCCCACCGGGTCAAAATTCTCCATATTACAGACGGTAATGCAGTTGCCGGCGCTATCCCGCATCACCTCGTATTCAATCTCCTTCCAGCCCGCGATGCAGCGCTCTACCAGCACCTGACCCACACGGCTGAGGCGCAGGCCATTTTCCAGGATCGTCTCAAGCTCCTCCTGATTGTGAGCGATGCCGCCGCCGCTGCCGCCGAGCGTATAGGCCGGGCGCAGCACCACCGGATAGCCGATTGTCTCGGTAAAGGCGATGCCGTCTTCCACATTCGTCACAACCTGAGAGGCCGCCACAGGTTCATGAATCTTCTCCATCGTGGACTTAAATTCCAGACGATCCTCCGCCTTCTTGATCGTCAGGGGCGTCGTACCGATCAGGCGTACATGATGCTCTGCCAGGAAACCGCTCTCATCCAGCTCCATGGCCAGATTCAGCGCTGCCTGTCCGCCCAGCGTGGGCAGGATGCTGTCCGGATGCTCGATCTCAATGATCTTCTCCACTGCAGGAACCGTCAACGGCTCGATATACACCATATCTGCAATATCTTTATCCGTCATGATGGTGGCCGGGTTAGAGTTCACCAGGACCACGACGATCCCTTCCTCCTTCAGAGCCCGGCAGGCCTGTGTGCCCGCATAGTCAAATTCCGCCGCCTGTCCGATGCCGATCGGGCCGGAGCCGATTACCAGAACTTTTTTGATCTTCGGATTCTTAGGCATTTTTCTCTCCTCCCATCATTGCAAGAAAACGGTCAAACAGGAAATTCGTATCATGGGGTCCGGGGCAGGCCTCGGGGTGGAACTGCACCGTGTACACCGGCTTCTGCAGGTATTCATAGCCCTCGTTGGTGCCGTCATTGACATTGCGGAAGGAGGGCACTGCCACCGTCTCATCCATCGTCTCCGGCAGTACCATATAGCCATGGTTCTGGGAAGTGATATAGCAGCGGCCAGTTCGCAGATCCTTCACAGGATGATTCCCGCCGCGATGACCGAAGTGCATCTTCTTCGTGTCGCCGCCATTGGCCAGCGCTATCAGCTGATGTCCCAGGCAGATGGCGAAGATCGGGATTCCCGACTGATAGAGGATCTTCAGCTCCTCGATGATCTCCCCGCAGTTCTTGGGATCCCCGGGGCCGTTACTCAGCATGATGCCGTCCGGCTTCGCGTCAAGAATCGTCTCTGCCTTCGTAAAGGCAGGATAGATCGTTACCTCACAGCCCCGTTCGTTCAGAGAGCGGGCAATGTTCCCCTTCGCGCCAAAATCCATCATCGCTACCCGGTAGCCGTCACCGGGAAGTACAGAAGGCGTGGGACAGGTCGTGCGGTCCACCACACGGCCCTGATCATAGGCACGGATGCGCGGCAGAACCTCTTCCAGGGAGAAATCCTCATTGGTCGTGATCATCCCGTTCATGGTCCCGACTTCACGAAGAATCTTGGTCAGAGCACGGGTATCAATGCCGCAGATGCCCGTTACGCCCTGCTCCAGTAAAAAATCCCGAAGACTGGCTTCGCTGCGGAAATTACTGGGCTTCCTTGCACATTCACGAACAATAAAACCTTCCGGCCAGGCTCTTCGAGATTCCATATCTTCTCTGCAAATTCCATAATTGCCAATCAGTGGATACGTCATGACCACGGACTGACCCGCGTAGGACGGATCCGTCAGCACTTCGAGATAACCCGTCAGGGACGTATTAAACCCGATCTCGCTGACAACCTCCGCGGTCGAACCGATGCTCTCGCCGGTAAAGACCATTCCATTTGCCAGAATTAGAAATGCTTTCATTCTGATTCCTCCTCTGTCCCATACTCTCCGCTGCGAAGTCCTGCTCACCGCATTACCCTGCCGTATGCAGGCTCCCCGTCATGGGTAGGTGCCTTATTTCTTTCCAAATTGATGAGATTCTACCATAGCTTTCTCCGTTTTACAAGTCCCTGAATGCATTTTTATGCAATTTTTTCGGTTTTTCTGTGACCCTTCAACTTTTTCAATGTATAATTTCTCACCGTATTCCATATACTAGCTTATATTTATACATATTTTGGAGGTTCTATGGAACAAATT
>JAJQDL010000129.1 GCA_021202235.1 Lachnospiraceae bacterium | reverse complement strand
TTCAGCAGATCCGGCGGGAGATGATCCATGACTGCGTTGTGATTCCACTGCCGGAAGGTCTGGTGAAGCCGAAGGTCGGCGTCGTCGGCGAGATCCTGGTCAAGTTCCTGCCTCTGGCCAACAACCATCTGGTCGATCTGCTGGAGAAGGAAGGAGCCCAGGCGGTCGTGGCTGACCTGCTGGACTTCCTGAACTACTGCTTCTACAATTCCACCTACAAGGCCGAGTTCCTGGGCGGGAAGAAGAGTACAGCCTGGATCTCCAAGCGGGGCGTTGATTTTCTCAACTGGATGCGCAAGGAGGCCTGCAAGGCTCTGGAAGCAAGCGAACGCTTCGAGGCGCCGACAGATATCCGTGTGCTGGCGGAATATGCCAGGCCCTTCGTCTCCATCGGCAACCAGTCCGGCGAGGGCTGGTTCCTCACCGGCGAGATGATCGAGCTGATTCACAGCGGCGTACCGAACATCGTCTGCACCCAGCCCTTCGCCTGCCTGCCCAACCACGTGGTGGGCAAAGGTGTCATCAAAACGCTGCGGAGCCATTTCCCCGGCGCCAATATCATCGCCGTGGACTATGACCCCGGTGCCAGCGAGGTTAACCAGCTCAACCGCATCAAGCTGATGCTGGCGACCGCGCAGAAGAACCTGGCCGAAGAGCAGGCGGAGAAAGGCGCTCACGAGCAGGCCATCCGCCAGGCACGGCTGAATACGGCGGAATAAGGAATAGAGAATAGGATAAAAAAACAGTCTGTAGATTTTCCCCAAGCGGAAAGCTGCAGACTGTTTTTTTATCCTGTCTTTATTCCTGGCCTTATGTCCCTTGTGTCATCATATATTTCAGCACATCCCGATACCTCATCGACCCGCCGAAGAGGTCCAGCGCGCTGCCGATCGTGACATCCACGCGCCCTCGCCCCAGGTCGCGCACACGGTCCAGATCTGCGAAGCTTCCCACGCCGCCGGCGTAGGTAACGGGAATCTGTCCCCAGCGACCCAGGAGCGTGAGGAGGTCTGCCTCCACCCCGGAGGCTTTCCCCTCCACGTCGACCGCATGCACGAGAAATTCATCGCAGTCCCCGGCCAGTTGACTCAGTGTCTCCTCCGTCACGGGAACCTCTGTGAATTTCTGCCAGCGGTCTGTGACGATGTAATACTGTCCGTCACGGCGGCGGCAGCTCAGGTCCAGCACCAGGCGTTCCCGCCCCACAGCGTGCACCATCCGCGCCAGGTTCCCCTCGTCGATGCGTCCGTCCCGGAAAACATAGGAGGTAACGATGACATGAGAGGCTCCGGCCGTAAGAAATTCCGCGGCGTTCTCCGGATGAACGCCGCCTCCCAGCTGCAGACCGCCCGGATAGGCGGCGAGAGCGCCCAGCGCCTGGCGCTTCGTCGCCTCATAATATTCAGAGGAAGATGGATTCAGAAGAATCACATGCCCTCCTTTCAGGCCGTCCTCCCGGTAGAACCTCGCGTAGGAAGCGCCGTCCTGCTCCGAGACAAAGTTCTCAGCCGCCTCATCCCGGGTATCCCGCAGAGTTCCTCCCACGATCTGCTTCACTTTTCCATTGTGTATATCAATACAGGGTCTGAACCTCATACTCTGCCTCCTCCTTCTCCAGTCTTTTGAATTGCAAGACGCCCGAAAATACGCGCAGCCTTCCTTTTCTTCCTGAGTGCTGCATTTTCAATCATCCAGCAGATAGCCTCGCTGTGCCAGCTCGCCCTCAATGAAGTCAAGCGTCTCTTCGGAGTCAGCAATGACCGTATGCCAGTGCTCATCACAGGTCAGAGCCTTCAGCGGCACCGCCTTTCCTGTCTCCAGGTTCTCCATGAACTCCCGCACCTGCCGTCTGGAAGAGATATTCAGCTCACCACGAATCAGGCCGTACACGTCATGCTCCACAAATACGTCCAGCACACGTCCTCCGGCATCCACGAAAATATTCAGCTCATCTTCTGTATGCTGATCATCGTGCGTCACGTGGAAAACCCGCCGGCAGCTGGCCCCCTCCTGGAGGATATAGCCCCGGCGCGTGGACAGGATATCATACCCGGCCGTCCGCAGAAGGGCGATATCCTGAACGATCACCTGACGGCTGACGCCCATCTTGCGGCTCAGGTCAGTTCCGGACAGCATCCTCCCCCGGATTGCCTCCACGATCTGTTCTCTTCGTTCCTCTCCGCTCATCTCGTCTCCTTCCATCTTAACCCTGCATACGCAAAAAGCGTCACACAGGTGGCGCTTTCTGCGTATATGCGATCTGGTTACTGTCTATGCTTCCATACTATAGTTGGGAGCCTCCTTGGTAATATGGACATCATGAGGATGGCTCTCCTTCAGAGAAGCGGCCGAAATCTTGATGAATTCACTCTTGTCCTTCAGTTCCTGAATGGTCGGAGCACCACAATATCCCATACCGGAGCGGATGCCGCCCACCAGCTGGAAGATCGTGTCCTCGACGCTTCCCTTATAGGCGACACGGCCTTCTACGCCTTCCGGCACCAGCTTTCTGGCATCCGTCTGGAAATAGCGATCCCTGCTGCCGTTCTCCATGGCGGCGATGGAACCCATGCCGCGGTATACCTTGTATTTTCTTCCCTGATAGATCTCGAAATCGCCCGGCGCCTCGTCGCAGCCCGCAAACATGGAACCCATCATGCACACATTGGCTCCGGCCGCCAGAGCTTTGGTCATATCGCCGGAATACTTAATACCGCCGTCCGCAATGATCGGAATGCCGTACTTCTTCGCCGCCTCATAGCTGTCCATCACCGCCGTGATCTGCGGCACACCGATGCCGGCCACCACACGGGTGGTACAGATGGAGCCAGGGCCGATACCCACCTTGACCGCGTCCACACCGGCCTCGATCAGAGCCTCCGTGCCCGCGCCGGTCGCCACGTTGCCGGCGATCACCTGCAGCTCCGGATAAGCGTCCTTAATCTGACGTACCGCGTTCAGGATGTTGCGGGAATGACCATGCGCCGAATCTACCACGATGCAGTCCACCTTGACATTCACCAACGCCTCAACGCGCTCCATCATGTTGGCTGTTATACCCACGGCAGCGCCGCAGACCAGACGTCCCTGCGCATCCTTCGCCGAATTAGGGTACTTGATCTGCTTCTCGATATCCTTGATGGTAATCAGGCCCTTCAGGTTGAAATTCTCATCAACGATCGGCAGCTTCTCCTTGCGGGCTCTCCCGAGGATCTGCTTTGCTTCCTCCAGAGTCACACCCTCGCGAGCCGTCACCAGATTTTCAGATGTCATAGACTCGGAGATCTTCTTCGAAAAATCTGTTTCAAATTTGAGATCCCGGTTGGTGATGATTCCCACCAGCTTCTTTCCGCGGGTAATCGGCACACCGCTGATGCGGAATTTCCCCATGAGCTCATTCGCATCCGCCAGTGTATTATCAGGGGAGAGATAGAAAGGGTCTGTAATCACGCCATTTTCAGAGCGCTTAACCTTATCCACTTCATCCGCCTGCTGCTCAATCGACATGTTCTTGTGAATCACGCCGATTCCGCCCTGTCTTGCCATGGCGATGGCCATACGGTACTCTGTCACTGTATCCATCCCGGCACTCATCATGGGGATATTCAGCTGCAGCTTCGGTGTCAGCCAGGTCTTCAGATCCACCATATTCGGAGTCACCTCCGAGTAGGCGGGCACCAGCAGCACGTCATCAAAAGTAATACCCTCTCCAATCATCTTCGCCATTTTCTGCCACTCCTTTGTGAAACTGATTTCGTATTTATTTGTATTCCTAAAGGTTTGTGTTCTAGTGTAACGAAAGTTCAGGGGGTTGTCAAGGAAGATTCAAAAGAAGATTCCCGTGTTCCTTTGATTTTAAAAACAAAATATTCCCCGTGAAACGGCAGTGGTTCCACGGGGACACAGTTCAGAGTCGATTTACGGTTTGGAGACCGTAGGCTGCTCGTGATACTGCGTATGCAGCAGCTCGTGCGCCTTGTGCGACAGGGGACGTCCGAAGAAATCCCGGTAGATCGCCTGGATCTCCGGATTCTCATGACTCTTGCGCAGCGGCAGGGATGCATCCAGCCGATACAGAGCCTCCATGCGCTTCTCCCGCACAGCGTTGGTCGTGCCGATAGGCTGACCGCCGCCGCCGATGCAGCCGCCGGGGCAGGCCATGATCTCGATGAAGGCATATTCGTCTGCCCGCTTCAGCAGCTCTTCCGCGTTCTTCAGCGTATGCGCCACTGCCACTTTCAGCGGTGTGCCGTTCAGATCGATGGTCGCTTCTTTGATTCCTTTGAAGCCGCGCACCTCCTCGAAGTCGATCCGGGGCAGCGTCTCCCCGGTAAATACCTCATAGGCCGTCCGCAGAGCGGCTTCCATGACGCCGCCGGTGGTTCCGAAAATAGCTCCCGCACCAGTGGCCGTTCCCAGCGGCGAGTCAAAATCACTCTCCGGCAGATTCTTCATATCCAGACCCTCGTAGCGGATCAGCTTCGCCAGTTCGCGGGTCGTCAGCACATAATCCACATCCGGACGTCCGTCCCGTCCCAGCTCCGGCCGGGACGCCTCGAATTTCTTCGCCGTGCAGGGCATGACGGAGACTGAAACGATATCTGCGGGGTCGATGCCCACCTGCTGCGCATAGTAGGTCTTTGCTACCGCGCCGAACATTCCCTGCGGGCTCTTGGCCGTGGACAGATTAACCATCAGCTCCGGATGATGCTTCTCCACATAATTGACCCAGCCGGGGGAGCAGGAGGTAATCAGCGGAAGTTTGCCGCCGTTTTTCATGCGCTCGATCAGCTCGCTGCCCTCTTCCATGATCGTCAGGTCAGCCGCGAAATTGGTATCGAACACCTTGTTAAATCCCAGCATCCGCAGGGCGCTCGTCATTTTCCCTGTGACCAGAGCGCCGGGTTCGAAGCCGAATTCATCGCCCAGAGCCACGCGAACCGCCGGCGCCACCTGCACCACTACATGCTTGGACTCATCATGGATGGCCTTCCACACGGCGGCCGTGGCATCTCTCTCCACGATCGCACCCACCGGGCATACCAGAGAGCACTGACCGCACAGCACGCAGTCCGTCTCCGCCATCGGCAGATCGAAGGCCGTGGTCACCTTGAAGTCCGCCGAGCGCTTCGTATAGCTCAGCGCAGTGATCCCCTGAATCTCGGTACAGGCCTTCACGCAGCGGCCACACTTGACGCATTTGGTGGGATCCCGCACGATCGCCGGATTATCCGGCTCCACCGGCTCGTGGCTGGAAATATCGGGCAGATCCGGTCTCAGCAGATTGAAGCGGCGGCACAGATCCTGCAGCTCACAGGAGCCGTTCCGGGGACAGATCAGGCAGTTCTGGTTATGATCCGCCAGCATCAGCTCCAGTACGCCCACCTGCGCATCATAGACCTTCTGGGTGTCCGTAAACACCTCCATGCCCTCCGCCACCGGCATCGTGCAGGAGGTCTGCAGCTTCCGATAGCCCTTCACCTCCACCACGCAGAGACGGCAGTGCGCCTTCGATTCCTGGTCGGGGTGGTAACACATGTGCGGGATATCGATATGCAGCATCCGTGCCGCGTCGATCAGGAGGGTGCCCTCCTCGACCTCCAGCGGTATGTTATTGATCTTAATATGTACCTTGCTCATCGGATGGCCACCTCCTTCTTCACCTCAAAGACCTCCGGGAAATGCTCGACAGCCGACAGCAGAGCCGACTGCGCTGACTCACCCAGACCGCACAGAGAGGCATTGCACATGATGTGAGCGAATTTCAGCATCGTGTCGATGTCCTTCTGCGTGTGCGTACCCGCCGCCAGCTTGTCCAGAAACAGGGCGATATGTCGGTTCCCCTCCCGGCAGGGCGTACACTGACCACAGCTCTCATGGCAGAAAAATTCCTGTGTCATCCGCAGGAACCCGATGACGGAGGTGCGTTCATCGACTACCAGTACCGCGCCGGAACCGATGGCCGTCAGGCCCGCATTTTTCATATCCTTATACGTATAAGGCGTATCGAGCTGCGCCGGAGAAGCCAGGCAGCCGGAGGCGCCGCCGAGCTGTACCAGCTGCACCCGGTGTCCTGCCGTCACACCGCCCGCCAGCTCGATAATCTCACGAATCGTTGTGCCAAAGGGAGTCTCGAAAACGCCGGGGTTCTCTACATTGCCGGACACGGAGATCATCTTCGTTCCGGGACATTCCGGCGTGCCCTGTCTCTTATAGAATCCCTCCTCATCCATCAGCACGTTGGGAACCAGAGAAAGAGACTCCACGTTGTTGACACAGGTGGGCAGATGGAAAACGCCGCACTGTTTGATATACGGGGGCTTCATGCGGGGACGGCCCGATTTGCCCTCGATGGATTCCGCCAGAGCGGAGCCCTCGCCGCAGACATAAGCGCCCGCACCGGAGTAAAGATGAATCCGGTAATTCAGGCCGGAGCCAAGGATATTTTCCCCAAGATACCCTG
>JAJQDL010000053.1 GCA_021202235.1 Lachnospiraceae bacterium | reverse complement strand
ATGCCGTAGAGGGCCTGGAAGAGTCCCATGGCGGTGGATTTGTTCTCCGCCGGGACCCGCTTGATAGCCAGCGCCATGAGGATGGACATCAGGAGGATATTTCCGGTGCCGCCGAGAAGTTGCGCCAGGAAAAGCTGCCAGACACTCCCCGCCGCAGCGATGATGCCGCAGGAGGCAGTCAGGAGCAGGAAGCCTGCCGCCACGGATTTCGTGGTTCCCAGCCGCGGTGTGAAGTGCTTCCCCAGCCAGCCGCCGGCCACGACCTGGACGACGGTGAAGAGGGCGGTATTGATGCCGATCTGTACGGAGGTGGCGCCCAGTCCCTCCGCTACGGTGGAAGTGAAGGAAAATGCCGTCCCCTGCACCACCATTTGCAGGACGATAGCGAAGAGCGCCGGCAGCAGGACCGACGAATTACAGAAGGTATGCGCCAGCACGGAGAGGCGCATCGGCTCCTTCTGGATCGGGACCTCCTTCAATTGCAGCGCCAGGATCACAGCCACCACGCCGGTGAGAAAGCTGATGGCCAGAGGATAGCGGTAGCCCCAGGCGGTCGCCACGATGGTTCCCAGGATGAAGGCCAGCAGCTTCCCGGTGTTGTTGAAGACGTTGATGCTGGTCATGGCCTGCACGCCCTCCTCCGGGTCGTAGTAGGCCGAGTACAGCACGGAAAATGCCAGCCAGGTAGAGGCCGCGACGCCCGCCAGGAAGCGGCAGAAAATGATGAAGGCGGCGCTGGTGGCGAACATCAGGCCGAAGGAGGACACCGTAGTAAAGATCGTGCCCATGAGCACCACCCGCCGATACCCACCGGTTGCGTCAGTCGCGATTCCCAGAGGGATTCGCACCAGCATTTGCGTGAAGCCGTAGGTTCCCGTCATGACTCCGATGGCTGAAGCCCCGAAGCCGAGCATGGTCAGATACGGGGTAAAATACGGAACGTGACAATATTCTGAGGCCCAGAAAAAGACGATCACGACACTGAGGATTTGGCGCGAACGGCGCATGGATTGGGATGAAGACATAATCTATTTCTCCTTGGTTAGCAATTCCGCGAAGCTCTGCCCCGAAAGGCATACAAGGCAGACACTTGAATACAGAAAAGTCGGCGGCGGCACTCACTGTGCTCTCGCCGCCGACCGAAAGACGATATTACGAATCAAATTCGGGTACGTTCGGGTCAAAGGTCAGGTTCAGTTCCCTGATCTCGAACTCGCCCTCATCCTTGAAATAATCATAGTTGGCCTGCAGAGCCTCCCAGATCTCTTCCAGGGTAGGTGTCCCGCCGAAGAATTTCTTCGGCTCCGCCCGCCAGTACATGTCATCGTTGGCCAGATCCTGATCCTTATAATGGTTCAGCTGCACGATGTAGATCATACGCTCCGTCTTGAAGCGCTGCGGCTTGTGCGTCACCTTCACGACCCAGTCGTCCACCGGCGTAGACTCGTAAAATTCCTTGACGTGATGGTCTTCCAGCTCCATGATCGCGTCATAGTCCTTCTGCGTAAATACCTGCCGGATGATCGGTTCAATCTCTGCCATAACCTTTTCCCTCCTTGTTCCTGGCCACATGGCCATCAAGTTTACCCTGCGGGTACGGATCCCCCTGCGGGACCTCCCTGTGTAAATTGGTCGTTCTGCTTTCTGTGTATACCCCTCCGAGGCGCAAAGCCCTCGCAGGACTTCCTTATTGATTTTCCAGCAATTTCTCCACGCTGACCAGCTTCACGCACAGCGAGAAGAGCTTTGTCGCCTGCTTCATCTCCTCAAGCGTCGGATAGGTCGGCGCGATGCGGATGTTGCTGTCGTCCGGATCCAGACCGTAGGGGTATGCCGCCCCCGCGCCGGTCAGAATCACTCCGGCCTCTTTGCACCGGGCCACGATCTGCTTCGCGCAGCCGTTCATCGCCTGGAAGGAAATGAAATAGCCGCCGCGGGGCTTCGTCCAGGTCCCGATCTCCAGACCGCCCAGTTCCTGATCCAGGATGTCCTCCACAGCCTCGAATTTGGGCCGGATCAGATCCGCCTGCTTTCTCATATGCGCTTTCAGCGTGTCCAGATCCTTCAGGAAACCGACATGGCGCAGCATATTGATCTTGTCATAGCTGATGGTCTGCACGCCCATGCGCTGCTTGAATTCCTCCAGGTTGGCCGGAGAGGCAGCGAAAACGGAGATTCCCGCGCCGGGGAAGGTCACCTTGGATGTGGAGGCGATCTCATACACCATATCCGGGTTACCGGCCTTCTCACACTCGCTCAGGATTTCCAGAATCTGCTGCTGATCCTCCTCATACAGATCATGGACCGCGTAAGCATTATCCCAGAAAATACGGAAGTCCCGGGCCGCTGGTTTCAGGGCTGCCATGCGCCGTACGACTTCATCCGAATAGACGACGCCGCCGGGGTTCGAGAAACGGGGCACACACCAGATGCCCTTGACAGTCTCATCCTCGGACACCAGCTTCTCCACCAGATCCATATCCGGGCCGTCCTCGTTCATGGGAATGTTGATCATGTCAATTCCCATCGCCTCTGTCATACGAAAATGCCGGTCATAGCCGGGCACCGGACAGAGGAATGTCACCTTCGGCAGCTTGGACCAGGGTGTCTCTCCGAGAATCCCAAAGAGCTCGGCCCGTGCCAGCAGATCGTACATCACATTCAGACTGGCGTTTCCGCAGACCACCGTCTGCTCCGGTCGGCAGCCGATCATGGCCGCCATCAGTCTCTTCGCCTCGATCACTCCGTCCAGCGCGCCGTAATTCCGGCAGTCCGTCCCGTCCTCCGAACGGGGCACCGTATTTCTATCAAAAGTCTCCATCATTTCCATGGAGAGATCCAGCTGATCGGCGGCGGGCTTGCCGCGGGACATATCGAGCTTCAGTCCCAGTCCCTTTGCATCCTCGTAAGACTTCCGCAGTTCTTCACGCAAAGTCATCAGTTCTTCTTTCGTCATAACCTGGTACGATTTCATGCGTTATCCTCCTTCCGATACCTGCACAACCTGTTCATACCCGTTTAATCTATCACGTCCTGCGGGAAAAAGCAAGTCCACGCCCTGTCACCGACGTCATATCCACTCTGCATCGCCGGATTCTGCAAAAAGGCTATCCCTTCACAGACGCAGCAAGCCGCTCGTACAGACGCCTTGCCTCGGCCACATCCTCTTTGGTAGCCTCGTCATTATAACGAGCCGCGATATACAACCGCCGCAGGGAACGGACATCCTCTGACTCCATGACATATTTTGTCTTCCTCTCTATCTCCTCACTGGTATCGCTCTTCTCAAGTTCGATGCCCCTGCGCCGACACAGGTTCAGATATTTCCGGTACTGCGCCCGCACCTGCCCCACCGGCCGGGAAGAAGCCCGGAATCGCCGTCTCAGAGGTTCTTTCTCTGAAACCGCGGACCGCTGCTCCACGGAGTCTGTCCGAACCGCATCACGCCGGCCATGGCCGGAGAGCCAGCGAAAGAAGAAAATAAGCAGCCCCACGGCCAGAATCAGTCCCAGAACTGTCAGTACACGCAGAAATAAATCTGCGTTCTGTCCGGCTTCCATTCCCTCGAACACATTTTCCAGACCGGATGTGTCGATCGTCACCTCTGATTCCTGCTGTCCCGAAGCAGAAAACGAGATTCGGGAAAACAGCCAGACGACAGCTCGAAGAACACCTGCCAGAATATACACACAGCCCAGTAAAAGAGGATAAACGACCGTCTGATACACCCCGGCAAAGAACATCCGGACCCCACGCAGGAAAACGTCGGATGAAAACAAAACAGCCGCCAGGATGACTCCGGCCGCCGCCGCCAGATTCATCACCTGAAAACGGGGCGTACAGCACACGGACAGATCATGGCGCAGCGAACGCAGCAGCACCACGCAACAGATCAGACTGATCAGTCCCGCGGGAATCGTGATCGCAGCCAGCTGCGCCCCGCAGCCCACGAGCAAAGCCAATACGCAAAACCCAAGCAGCACTTTCCAGAAAACCTGAAAGAGATCAACCTGCGCCGACCAGTCCGGCAGATACAGCTTTCTCGCTGTCAGGTAAATCATATAAACGACAGGCGGCAAAGCGGCAAGCCACCCCGTCCATCCGCCGCCGGGAAGGAAAAAGATCCCCGCCAGCAGAGCGAGCGGCAGGAAACGAAGACTCCCCCGTTCCCGAAGCGGAAAGGTCAGCGTCCCCGTCAGCGCCTGTAAACCCAGGCTGGCCAGAAGAAACGGCGCTTCTGCCCCGGCCAGCAGCGCGAGGAAACCGGCAAAAGCATAATAAAATCCCAGATCGGATAAATATTTGAGTAATACAAGGGTCAGCATACAGACTCCTCCTGCCCGGTCGCGGTCCACAGATGCACCCCTGCCCATTCCGCCCAGGTCTCTGCCAGATGCAGGATCTCCGGATCCGCCTCCGGCGTGATAAACATCAGCCCCCGGGTGCTGTCCGAGCTTCGGATGGCCTGCTCCAGCAGGGCATCACAGGAAATCGCCGTCTGATCCAGACCACGCCCCAGCCCCTCGAGGATGTGCGCCAGATGGTGCTCACCCAGTCCCTCTCCCACGGACTGCCAGGATGCAAAATCTCCCGCCGTCACGGCATTTGTATGGAAGGAATAGCGGATTCCCTGTTCCTCCAGCTGCTCGCAGACACTGCGGGCAAGGCGATAAGCCGCCTCGACCTGCGGCTTCTTTTCCTCCGCCTCCTGTGATCGGCATTCCATGTTCAGGACGACCATCACAGAGGTCTCCAGCGTATAATCATACTGTTTGACCATCAGTCGGCCGGTACGGGCGATCTGCGTCCAGGCAAGCATTTTCATCGGCTCACGCCCCGTATAATCCCGGTAACCGACCGTCAGGACAGGATCTTCATATAAAAACCGATTGACGGAAATATCTCCGGGGAAACCGCCCGCGATCTGTTCAATTTCCCGTCCATCTGCCTCCCGGGGGATGGCAACAACCTCCAGGAAACGGGAAAACCGCTGCCCCTCCTCCGAGATTCCGAGGAAATCCCCGCCGTAAACTGTCACATTTTCCACCAGGAATCGTCCCCGTCGGACGGCTTTCAGATGAACTGACCGGGAAAACCGCTGTCTGGGACCAAGCCAGGTAGACAGGGAAATCGACTGCCTCCCCAGAATGTCCGTGCGCAGCTGTTTTTCCTCCCCGTCTGCCACCAGTCCCTCCGGAAGGCGAACGGAGATCCTTAAGAACGGGAAAAAAACTCTGCGGCGATTGATCAGTTCCAGTGTCAGTTCAAAGGGCGTCTCCTGTTCGACCAGCGCCTGTGGGAAAGAGAGTTCCACTTCCAGTCCCCGTAGCCCGCGGCGCCGGGCAAAAGACTGAAACAAGGTGGCAAGCAGGATGACTGCGATCAGCAAGAGAATCATGGTATTTCTTCCAGAGGAACCCGGGTTCTCTCCAGAATGCGTTTCAGAAAATCCCCCGTTTTTGCGCCGCTTCGGCTTCCCGCGCCCAGCCGGTGGGACAAAACAAAAGGAGCCAGATATTTTACATCCTCCGGCAGGACATACGTCCTCCCGCCGAGCGCCGCATATGCCTGAGACGCCTGATACAGGGCCAGCGCCCCGCGCGTCGAGACGCCATTCACAAAGGAGCTCTCCGCGCGGGTCCCCTCGATGATATCCATCAGATATCCCTTCACCTCATCAGAGACCTTCACTTCCCGGTATGCCGAGCGGACGTACGCCGTCTCCTCAGCCGTCACGGTCTGTGACAGTCCCGCCAGCAGATCCACGGCAGCCGGACGCGAAAGCACGCTCAGTTCCTGTTCCCGGGTCATGTAGCCCAGAGAAAGCCGCATGAAAAAGCGGTCAATCTGTGCCTCCGGCAGCGGAAACGTCCCATAGGACTCCAGAGGATTCTGCGTCGCCATGACCATAAAAGGCTCCTGCAGCGGCATCGTCACCCCGTCAACGGTCACCTGCCGCTCCTCCATGGCCTCCAGGAGACTGGACTGCGTACGGGGCGTCGCCCGGTTGATCTCATCCACCAGCACGATATTTGACAGGATCGGTCCCGGCCGGAATTCAAAGGATCCCGTTTTCTGATTATAAAAATGGATTCCCGTCAGGTCCGAAGGCAGCAGATCCGGTGTAAACTGAATCCGCTTGAAATCTCCCCCGACCGTCTTCGCGAAGGCCCGCAGCAGCATGGTCTTGCCGGTGCCCGGTACATCCTCCAGGAGTACATGGCCGGAGCAGACGAAGCAGGTCAGCACCAGCGTGATCACATCCTCCTTGCCGACGATGACCTGCGAGCAATTATCCAATACGTTCTTTTTGTACGCTGTAAAGCGCGAAAGATCAAGCATACGTTTTACCTCTTATGTATATCATGTCCTGATACACGGATTGCTCCGTGCTTTAGCTCTCATATAGTTTACTATGAAAGTCTGACAAGCGGCCAGATGTGAGCCGTGCTGGCACGAGCGA
>JAJQDL010000150.1 GCA_021202235.1 Lachnospiraceae bacterium | reverse complement strand
CGTATCCAGCGCTCCTCGCATACTTTCTGTTCACAGCACACGCTCAGTGTAAAGTGCCGACAGCCCTCTGGCAAGGTCCCCGCACAAACTCTCTGACAACGAAAAAGACTCACAGTCTTCCGTACAAAACCATGAGTCTTCGGTCTTTCTCAGTTCGCCAGCACATTTAAAACCAGAGCAACGATGAAAAATGCAGCAACCAGAATGCCGGTGTATCTCTCCATCTTCCCCTCCGGGGTATCCTTTCTGTGCTTCCCGACATAGGTATCCGCGTAGCCGCCTGCGACGCCGCTGCCCAGGCCGGCATTCTTGCCCTCCTGCATCAGAATCAATACCATCAGTGCCAGGCATACCAGAATCAAGACTACTTTCAAAATTCTAAGAACCCAAACCATGTTTTGTCATCCTCCTGATAGTCGTACGACTCAATTTAACATAGATCAAAAGAAAAAACAAGTCCTCCGGCGGAATTTCACGAAAAAAGTCCCACAGATTTACATATCCCGTGACGAATCTTCCTGAGAATTATCCAAAAGGACATTCTTTTTATCCTCCGCCTCCTGCTCCTCCAGCGCCGCCAGATAACGGCGGTCCTCCTTCGTCAGCGCAGCATCCTCCAGCAGGTCGGGGCGGCGCTGCCAGGTCCGCAGCAGGGACTGCTCCCGCCGCCAGCGCTCGATATTGGCATGGTGTCCCGACAGAAGAACCTCCGGCACCCGCATGTCCTCGAAGATCTCGGGCCGGGTGTACTGGGGGTATTCGAGCAGATTATCATGAAAAGACTCGAAGGTGGCCGACTCATGATTGTTCAGTACACCGGGGACAAGCCGCGAAATGGCATCGATCATCACCATGGCCGGAAGCTCCCCGCCGGTCAGGACATAGTCGCCGATGGACACATAGTCCGTCACCACCCGCTCCAGGGCCCGCTCATCCACGCCCTCATAATGACCGCAGAGAAAGACCAGATTCTCACACTGAGCAAATTCCTCCGCCATCGTCTGGTCGAAGACCCGCCCCTGGGGCGTCACATAGATGACGCGCGGCAGCTCCTCATATTCTTTGCAGATATCCTCATAGGCCCGGCAGACCGGCCCCGCCTGAATCACGAGTCCGGCGCCGCCGCCATAGGGGTAATCGTCGATGCGGCCCCATTTCCGGTCTGCATAATCGCGGATATCCGTCACGCGGATCTGAATATATCCCTTCTCCTGCGCTCTCCCGAGGATACTGACCCCGCAGCCCTGCCGGATCATGTCGGGAAAAAGCGTCAATACATGAAAGTTCATAAATCCAGCAGTCCTTCCATCAAATGTACGACCATGCGGCCCGCCTCCACGTCCACGCTCTGCACGCAGTCAGCGATCGCCGGAAGCAGCAGCTCCCGCTCGCCGGTCTGTACCACATAGACATCGTTGGCTCCGGTCTGCAGTACTTCTGAGAGCCTGCCAAGCTCTGCTCCGTCCTCAGTAAAGACCGTGATACCGATCAGATCGGCGATGAAATACTCATCCTTCTTCAGCGGAACCGCCTGCTCCCGCGGCACAAAAAGACCGCTGCCCTTGTAGCGCTCAATGTCATTGATGTTATCGATTCCTTTGAACTTCAGAAGAACCATCTGTTTAGAGAAACGAACGCTCTCGATCTCCAACGTCATTTCCTGTTTCGATGTCCGCAGAATCACCTGCTTTAATCTGCGAAAACGTTTCGGGTCGTCGGTTGTCGGAAAGACCTTGATCTCCCCGCGCACTCCGTGGGTATTTGTGTAAACTCCCACCTGAAAAAACTGTTCCATCATGTGTCTCCTGTAAAAGAGGAAGGGCAGCCTGCACCTGGCCGCCCTCTTCCTGGCACTGAAAAGCTTTACTGAATATCCAGTGTCACTTTTTTCTCCTCTCTGGAAGCGGCTGCTTTCACCACGGAACGGATCGCTTTGGCGATACGTCCCTGCTTGCCGATGACCTTACCCATGTCATCGGGAGCCACCTTCAGCTCCAAAACCGTCTCTTCCTCCCCGACCGTCTCGGTCACAACGACCTCATCGGGATTGGATACCAGCGATTTGGCGATATATTCCACTAACTCCTTCACTGTGGGATCACCTCACTCCCTATTCGATGCCGGCAATCTTGAACAGCTTGGCAACGGTATCCGTGGGCTTCGCCCCGTTGGCCAGCCACTGCTTCGCCTTCTCCTCATCAATCTTGATTACGCTGGGATCCTTGGTCGGATCATAATATCCGATCTCCTCGATGAATCTGCCATCGCGGGGAGAACGGGAATCCGCCACCTGTACTCTATAGAAAGGAGCCTTCTTCTTGCCCATTCTCGTCAGACGAATCTTTACTGCCATTTTTCACTACCTCCTGAATTTTTACCCTGTGGGTACGATCCCCTTGCAGAACCTCGTAGATTTTAGCTAAACAGCCATCGCGGCTCCTCTGCAGGATCTTCTTGTTATTTTATTTAAAAAGGAAAGTTCATTCCCCTTTTACCGAACATTCCGCCGCCGCGGCGGCCCTTCTTGCCCATCATACCGGACATCTGTTTCATCATCTTGCGGCTCTGGTCAAACTGCTTCACCAGACGGTTGACCTCGGAGATATCCACACCCGCTCCGGCGGCAATCCGCCGCTTCCGGCTGACATTGAGGATATCGGGATTTCTGCGCTCCTCCGCGGTCATCGAATAAATGATCGATTCGATCCGTCGAATCGCCGCGTCGTCAGGCATATCCTCCTCACGGATCTTGCCGCTCATACCGGGAAGCATCCCCATAATGTCGCTGAGGCTTCCCATCTTGCGCAGCTGGGCAAACTGATCGAGGAAGTCGTTGAAATCGAAGTCCGCCTTGCGCAGCTTCTGCTCCATCTCCCGCGCCTTCTCCTCGTCCACCGAGTTCTGCGCCTTCTCCAGCAGAGACAGGACATCGCCCATCCCGAGGATACGTGAGGCCATACGATCCGGATAGAAGGGCTCCAGATCGGAAAGCTTCTCGCCCATACCCACATAGAGGATCGGCTTGCCGGTCACAGCCCGGATCGACAGTGCCGCGCCGCCCCGGGTATCGCCGTCCAGCTTCGTGACGATGATTCCGTCCAGCCCCACCTTCTCATTGAAGGAGCTGGCGACATTCACCGCGTCCTGACCGGTCATGGCATCTACCACCAGCACGGTCTGATGCACGTCCACATTCTCCTTGATGGCGATGAGCTCGTGCATCATGTCCTCATCGATGTGCAAGCGGCCCGCCGTATCGAGGATGACCACATTCTGATTGTTTTTCTGAGCGGATGCCACCGCGGCCTTCGCGATGTCCACCGGGCTGTTCTGATCGCCCATCGTGAACACCGGAACGCCCTGCTTCTCACCGTTGACCTGCAGCTGCCGGATGGCCGCCGGACGATAGACATCACAGGCTACCAGCAGTGGCTTGCGGCCCGAAGCCTTGAGCTTCCCCGCCAGCTTGGCCGCCGTCGTGGTCTTGCCGGCGCCCTGCAGACCCGCCATCATGATGACGGTCAGCTGATTTCCGGGATTCAGGGCCAACTCCGGCTGCTCGGAGCCCATCATACGGATCAGGTCCTCCTGAACGATCTTGATTACCATCTGCCCCGGTGTCAGACTGTTCAGCACATCCGCGCCGATGGCCCGGGCTTCCACATCCTTCGTGAACTGCCGCACCACCTTGTAGTTGACGTCGGCTTCCAGCAGCGCCATCTTAACTTCCTTCAGCGCGGCCTTCACGTCGGCCTCCGTCAGGCGGCCCTTGCCTCTCAGCTTCTTGAATACATTCTGCAGTTTATCCGATAAACTCTCAAATGCCATCTACAATTCTCCGATTTCACGCGACAGACTCTCGATCTGCCGGACACAACCGCCGTCTCCTGTCCTCTCGTACTCCTGCGTCAGCTCATGGATCTGCGCGACCAGGCGCTTCGTCTCCGTGAACTTGCGGACCAGACCCAGCTTCTCTTCATACTCCCGCAGCGTCCGGTCGCACCGTTTGATCAGGTCGTGAACCCCCTGGCGGCTGATCTGATGGGCTTCGGCCACCTCCGTCAGAGAATAATCCCCGAAGACCACATCTTCATAAATCTGCTTCTGATGATCCGTCAGGAGTTCCCCGTAAAAATCATACAGCAATGTTTGTTCCAAAATCCTGTCCACAGGCGCTCACCTTCGACATCATACAGGAAGAAATGCGGCTTGTCAAGGTTTTTTCCTTTACAAAAATATTTTTCCCCACTTTTCTTCACATCAGCCCTGCGCTCTGCGCGCATTCATCCGCCGCGTATAAATAATGTAGTAAATCGTACAGACAACGATACCGAACACGGTCGCCGTCGGTGCCGCCAGACCAATGCCGGTCAGCGAGGCGTCCGGCTGGATACTCATGATGTAGGACATCGGCAGACGGACCAGGAAGGACTGCGCCAGTCCCTGAATCATAACGAAGAAGGAGCAGCCATGTCCGTTGAAATATCCCATGTAGCTGAACAGCACACTGGTGACGACAGACTCCAGTGCAAAGCCGCGGAGGAACTCGAAGGCCTTCTCCACCACCAGCGGGTCGCTGGTGAAGAAGGAAGCCAGCACATTTCCGTGGAAGAACACGACATAGAAAATGACAGCCCCGATTACGGCGCCCAGTCCCATGCCGAACTTCATGGCACTGCGTGAACGGGCCTCCTTGCCGGCGCCCACGTTCTGCGCCACAAAGGACGCCATGGACTGCATGATGGAGGAGGGCACCAGTAGAACAAAGGACTGGATCTTCTGACCGACGCCGTAGCCGGAGGAGCTCTCTAGCCCCAGCCGGTTGATGAAGGCGCAAAGCGCCAGGAACGTCAGGTTGGTCAGCAGCTCCTGCAAAGCCAGCGGCGCACCCACCTGCACGAAACGCCCCACCTCATGGGAGAAGCGCAAATCCTTTCTTTACAGGGTAAAGGGCAGCTCTTTTTTGCGGATGATCAGCAATGACAGCACGACGCTGACTGCCTGCGCCGCGATCGTCGCGATGGCCGCACCGGCCACGTTCATATGCAGCCCTGCCACCAGGATCAGATCGCCCGCGATGTTGACGACACAGGCGATGGTCACAAAGAGCAGCGGCAGCTTCGAGTCTCCCAGTCCCCGGAAAATACTGCTGATAAAGTTGTAGAAAACGACGAAGATAAAACCGCCTCCGCAGATACGGACATAGGTAACTGTCAGGTCGAGCGCCGCCTCCGGCGTCTGCATCAGCACGGCCAGCGGCCGGGCGAAGATCAGCAGCACGACGGTCAGGATCAGTCCCAGCACAAAAAAGAAGCAGATCGCTCCGCCGAGAAGCGGCCCGATGCGCTCCTCTTTCCTCTGCCCCAAATAAAAACCGATGCGCACCGTAACGCCGGTCGTCAGGGCAGCCAGCGTGAAGGTAACCAGGCTCATGATACTGCTGCCTGTGGACACGCCGGAGATGCCCGCCGTCGTCCCAAAACGCCCCACGATCATCAGGTCCACCGCGCTGTACATGGCCTGCAGTACCAGGGCTCCCAGAATCGGAAACATGAAGCGGACCAGCTTCGTTAAGATATTTCCCTGTGTAAAATCCTGTTTCTCATTCATCATGTATCACTCCCGGGGAACTATCTTACCCGTTTTCACCGGCAGAATCAACTGTTTTTTTTCACCGGCCTACATTCCACCGAAAGCGCCCTCATAGTATTGCAGGCTGCCGTCCGCCCGAAACGCCGCCACATCGAAGCGGCAGTCCCGCTCCCAGGCTTCGGGATGCGCCGTCATGTACACCTGCGCCACCCGCCAGATGCGCCGCTGCTTCGCCGCGTTCACCGCCTCCTCCGGGGTCCCGCAGGAGCCGCTGGCCCGATACTTCACTTCAACGAAAGCCAGCGTCCTGCCCCGGGCCGCGATCAGATCGATTTCCCCGGAACGACAGCGATAATTTTTCTCAAGGATCCGGTAGCCTCTCTCCTCCAGGAAACAAGCCGCCAGCTCCTCGTAATGACCGCCGATCTGACGGCGGTTCGTCTCACTCATCATGCTCTCCCAGCAGCTTGCGCAGGAAGGTACGGCGATGAAGGGGACAGGGGCCGTAGGTCAGGATCGCCTCGCTGTGAGCCTTTGTACCATATCCCTTGTGCCCGGCGAAACCATATTCCGGATAAATGGAGTCTGCCGCCCGCATATACCGATCCCTGGTCACCTTGGCGAGGATACTGGCCGCGGCGATAGACACGCTCAGGGCGTCCCCATGGATGAGAGGAACCTGAGGGATGTCAACGCCCGGGATGGTCACCGCGTCGTTGAGAAGAAGCTCCGGCGCGGGATCCATCTGCGCGATGGCTTCCCGCATGGCCCGGTAGGTGGCCTGAAGAATGTTGATCTCATCGATCACCTCCGGCCCCACCATGCCGATGCCGTAGGAGACCGCTTTCTCACAGATCTCGTCATAGAGCAGCTCGCGCCTCCGCTCTGTCACCTTCTTGGAGTCGTCCAGATAAAAGA
>JAJQDL010000007.1 GCA_021202235.1 Lachnospiraceae bacterium | reverse complement strand
AGATGCTGAAATTCCGGTGTTCTGGGTAGACATCACGGGCTATTTCGGCGCTGTGACCTGTACGGTCAGCTCGGACTGTGTTGAGATGGGGCGGTTGGCAGCAGAGTATATTGTAGAGTGTCTCTATGAGAAGTATGGAGAGTATCGAGGAAAGGTTGTCAATCTGCTAGCCTCTGCGAATACTACTTCGGGACTGAACCGGAGCATCGGATTTCACGAGGTGATTGATCAGTATCCGGAGATTGAAATCGTGGCGGAACAGAACGGAGCGCTGCAGTTGGATACGGCAATGAATGTGATGACTAACGTCCTGCAGGCCAATGAAGTCATAGATGCCATCTGGTGTTCTGGGGATACGAACGCGCAGGGAAGTCTGCAGGCCATGAAATGGCTGGGGCGTCTGTATACGGTCGAGGATGAGAAGCATATCATACTGGTTTCTGCCGACGGTGCGGCAGAGTCGCTGACGGCGATCCGCGAGGGGACGATGGATGCCTGTATTTCTCAGAATCCTCTTGCCATGGGGCGGATGGCCGTGGAGATGATAGTTGAAAGTTTGCGCACGGGAGAGGAGCCGGAAGAGTCCTTTTATGCGTACCCGCTGTTTACGATTACCCGTGACAACATCGACAGCGCTGAGCTGGAGGAATACGGAATCTGGTCGGAGGAAATTGAATCATGAGAGAAGCGGTTTATATGAAAATCCGGTCGTTGATTCCGGCGGCAATCATGCTGTTTCTGCTGAGTGTGGTCTTCTCGGTTAGCTCTGCCTATTTTCTTTCTCTGAAAAATTTCATTAATATTGTCATGCAGACGTCCACCATGTCCATCCTGGCCATCGGTCTGACCTTTGTGGTGATTGCAGGCTGTCTGGATCTTTCCGGCGGCTCGGTGATCGCCCTCGTGAGTGTGGTCTGCGGTAAGCTTCTCATGGCAGGGCTGTCGGTGCCGGTGGTATTTTCGGTTGGTCTGGCACTGGGAGCTGTTGTTGGCCTTTTTAACGGCTTCTGTGTGGCGAAATTAAAGATGCCATCTTTTATCCTGACTCTTTCGACTTCAATCATGGTCAAGGGAATTGCTTTCGCCCTGTCCGGTGGGGGAACGATCTACGGCCTTCCGGACGCTTTTCTCTTCTTGGGAGCAGGGCGGATCGGCGGGCTTCCTGTGCCGGTGTTTCTGGTTCTGATTCTTTTCCCTGTCTTTCAGGTGATTCTCGGGCATACCATTTTCGGGTACCATATTTATGCGGTGGGGGAAAACGACGCGGGAGCCAGAATGGCGGGGATTCGTGCGGAGCAGGTGCGCATGGCGGCCTTTGTTCTGGCGGGTATTCTGTATGCCCTGGCGGCCATTGTCCTTACCGGTCAGCTAGGAGCAGCCGTGTCCACCAGCGGCGAGGATATGGAGATGACGGCGCTGGCCTGTCTGGCCATCGGCGGCGTGTCTGTGTCGGGAGGTCGAGGGAGTCTCACGGGAACGCTGCTCGGATGTCTGATCATAGGTGTGCTGACTAACGGCGTCAATCTCCTGAATCTGTCTCCCTACTACACGGATTTCATTCAGGGACTGGTCATTTTTGGCGCGCTGTTCATTGAATGTGGTCGGGTGTTTTTCCAGCGACAGACAAAAGGAATATAACGGACAGATAAGAGAGAAGGAGAATGGAAGGGGAGAAAAGAAATGTACAAAGCGGTGATCGCGGATGATGAAAGAAAGATCTGCAATCTGATTCTGGAACTGGGAGACTGGCAGAGATTTGGCATTGAAGTGGCACAGGTGTGCTCGGACGGAGAGGAAGCGCTGGAAGCGATCTGTCGCCTTCAGCCGGATATCGTGTTGACAGATGTGCGGATGCCGGTGTACGATGGGCTGGAACTGATCCGGCTGGTCTCAGAGCGGGGACTGCATCCGGCTTTTATCATCCTTAGCGGTTATAAGTATTTTGAATATGCCTACAGTGCCTTCAAATACGGCGTCATAGACTATCTGCTGAAGCCTCTCGATGGAGAGCAACTTAACGAGGTGCTGGATAAGACCTGCCAGATTCTTGGCAGACAGAAACGGTACGCTACGGCTGAGGATGAGATCCGGCGGCTCAATGAGCACGTGGAGCAGAACAACCGGCGGAATATGTTCCGGCATTTATTTGATCATGGGGGTACTTTTCCGAAAACGGCGGAAGAGCTGGAAAAAATGTATCAGAAGGTATTCCCGCGGGATATGCTGCGCATTTATTTCGTGCGGACAAACCGGGATCTGGAGGATGACAGCAGCACGCTGCTGGTGCAGAAGCTGGAGGATGCTGCGCGGCGCGTCTTCAAGGGGGAAGAGGAGACGGGCTGGCCTGATTCCCCGATCCGGGTCTGCCCGGCGACTGTGCATGGCGGCCTGGCGGTGATCCTGAATTATCCGGCGGTGGAGGCGGATCGCATCAAGAGCCTGATGCAGACGCTGCTTTTTGATATGCTGGATGTGGCGGAGATATTTGGTAATTCGCAGATATCTGTGGGATTAAGCCCCGGGGCGGAGAAGCTAACGGAGCTGCCCCGGCTGGCACGGCTGGCGGAGCAGGCCGAGGAGGCGAAGGTCGTCCTGGGAGCCAATCGGGTCCTTGAACTGTCGGCGTACCGTTTCTCCCGGCTAACACTGGATCAGGTCTTCACTGACTCTGACCGGCGGAGCCTCAAGACGGCGGTGGAGACGCTGAGTGTGGGAGCCATGAACAGCTGGCTGGACCGGCTGGAAGCGGTAGTAGATAAACGGCCGCCTCTGCATCCGGAAGTGATCCTGGGATTGCGGGATGAGATCTGCGGTGAGCTTGAGGCGTATGCCCGCCTTCACCGCGAAGAGAATTTTGAGGAATTCCGCCAGAGCTATCTTCGGGAGACAGGGCAGGCAGCAGGTCTTCCTGCTTTCTTCCACTGTCTTCGGGATGTGATCACCCGGCAGATGGAGATCTGGCGGAAAGCGCGGGAAAGCGAGGAGAAACTGCCTATTCGGTTGGCTAAGGCGTATCTGGCGGAGCATTACGGGGAGGCTGTGACACTGGAACAGACGGCAGAGCAGGTGGGGCTGAGCCCCGCTTACTTCAGTACGCAGTTTCGGCGGATGGAGGGACGGACCTTCTCCGACTATCTGACATCTGTACGGATGGAGGCGGCACGGGAGCTGCTGGCAACGACCACGATGACAAATTATGAAATTGCCTCGCGGATCGGCTATGCGGATGAGAAATATTTTGGCAAGGTATTCAAGAAAGAAGTCGGAATCCGACCGGGAGAATACCGGAAGCTGTATTATCGAGGGTAAGATATCGGTGGTTGTTGGCGGGGAGGAGAGGAGGAAAGGCGTGAAACGAGAGAAAAACAGATCAGACTGGTTCGAGATCTTCGCGTACTTGTTGATGACAGGGTGCATCGTGCTTTTCATTCTCGGTGTGGTGCGGAGCCAGTGGGAGCGGATGCTTATGCTCCTGCTTCTGGTTCTTGTCCTGTGCGTGATTCTTCTCCTTGCTTTTCTCAGGCAGAGACAGACAGCGAATAAATACCGGGAATTGATTCGCTGGATGCACGACGGGGATCTGGAAGACAGAAGCAGGCTATCGGCAGGACTCCGGGAGGAACTGGACGATTTTTTTGTCCTGCTGGAACAAAAATATTTTTCCGGACGTGTGCAGGAGGGAATGGAATATGCGGCGCTGCAGAATCAGATCAATCCGCATTTCCTCTACAATACACTGGATGCGATCCGCAGTCAGGCTCTCGCAGCCGGGCAGACGGAGATTGCCGAGATGACCGGGAAGATGTCCCGCTTTTACCGTTACAGTATCAAGAATCGGGGTGATCTGGTGCCTCTGGCGGAGGAACTCAGCAATGTGGAGGATTATTTTTCCATTCAGCGATATCGCTTCGAGGATCGTTTTTCGCTGGAAATTTTTTGTGAGGAACCGGAGATTCTTCACTATTATATTCCCAAGATGACCTTCCAGCCGCTCGTGGAGAATGCGCTCTACCATGGGCTGGAGCCCCGTAAGGGAGGCGGTCACGTCTCGCTGCGCCTGACCCGCCTGGGAAAATCCATCCTGATCGTTGTTCATGACGACGGGATCGGGATGGATGAGGCGACGCTGGAAAAGGTGCGTCAGCGCCTTTCCGGGAAAATGCCGGAGGAGAATGCCCGCGGGAAACGCAGCGGCATTGCCGTTTACAATGTCAACAAGCGTCTGCAAATTCTGTTTGGAGACGCTTACGGACTGCAGTATACCAGCGCGCCCGGCATGGGGACGGATGTGGAGATCCGGATTCCTCTCGTCAGCGACGAAAACCGCGGCCTGCTGAAATGCATGATATGACACAAGGGACCAAAGGTCATGAATGGAACGCTGGCGTTCCAATTCATGATCTTGGGGACCGCAACAACATGAGGAAGTAGCCATTTTGGCCAATGTTTTGGACAAAATGAGCGAATTCCGAATGTTGTTAGGATTGCGGGAGTGCGAAGCACGGAGCAATCTGTAGTGTCATATCCATTTTTGGGGGAATATGACACAAGGGACCAAAGGTCATGAATGGAGAAAGGAGGAGCCATGCGGGAGTGGATTCGATTTCATAAGGTGAGCGCCGTGTCGGACTCGCTGGCTCCTTTGCGGGAACTGGATCTGGGAATCCGTACGGGAGAAGTCCTGTTTGTGATCGGGGGGCGCTGGTCAGGACGGGAACTGCTGCGGGAGATTCTGGGTGGTCGGGCGGAGATCATGTCCGGGAAGCTGTATCTGGAAGAAGAGCGTTACAGAAAACGGATTCTGGCCGGACTGCCGATTCTGTGTGTGGACCGGAGCAGTCATCTGACGCAGGCGCTGTCGCTGCAGGCGAACCTGATGAGTCTGAGTGGTGCGACCTTTGGAGAACGAAACGATCTGCGGCGGAATCTGCGGGATGAGAAGGGGATTCAGGAGCTTTTTCGGGAAATGGAACTTGGATATGCACCGGCCTGTCCGGCGAGTCAGGTGCCGGTGCGGGAGCAGGTGCTCCTATGGTTTGTCCTGGCGACTCTTCGTCGGGTGCCGCTGTTCTGTCTGGACTGTTCCGGTTATTCCTTCAGTGAGGAAGACTGCGAGGTGCTGGGACGTGCCGTAGAGAAATGCCGGAAGCGGGAAATCGGTGTCGTGATTCTGAGTGAGCGTGATAATGCGCTGCTTGACCGGGCGGATCGTGTGGCCTGGATGGAAGGCGGACAGGTTCGGAAGATTTTTTATGGCGCAGAGGACTATCGACAAATGACCGGCTCGGCAGAGAGAAGATCGGAGACAACGCTGAAACCAGATCCGGCAGGGGATGCTGCCTGTACTGCCCGAACGGGGCGAGGCATAGAAGAACCGGACATCCGGGAACGGAGAATTCTGGGGGTATATGACGCTGACTGGCCTCTGGACTGTACACTGCCGGAGTATCTGAGCCAGCAGATGCGGGCGCATGATCTGGCACTTCCGGATTTTCTTCCCATAGAAAAATACAGCGGTCAGGAAGCCGTTTATATTCCGGAAGACAGCGTGCAGTCTCTTTTTCCGGGGCAGAGTATCGGCAGAAATCTCATCCTGACGGCTTCGCGCCGGGTCGGTGTGCGGGCCGGTTTCGTACAAAAGGATATGGAACGCTTTCTGGAGCAGGAATTCTGCCGCAAATTCGACATCGAATTGCCTGTGGAATCTGTGGAGGAACTATCGGAGGGAGAGAAAAAGCTGCTGTCTATTTACCGCTTTGCTCTCCTGCATCCCCGGATCCTGCTTCTTGAGAATCCCTTCCTGCGGTCAGATCAGGAGGAGAGAAGGCGTATGAAGGACTATCTTCGCGAGCTGGCGGCCGATGGTTCCGCCCTGGTGGTATCAGCCAAGGACCCGGAGGAACTGGAGGAGCTGTGTGATATGGTCTGGCGGCCCCGAGGATGAAAAATGGATGGCAGCGACTACGTATTTACAGAAAGAGGACCACTGCGAGAGCGTTCGACACTCTCTGCAGGATCCTCTTTTTATAGTATTCGATTTTAGTCGTTTCCATTTGCGCCGATCGCTGTGTGCCAGTGGCACATGTTCAGCAGCAACCAGGGCTCATCATTTTTTTATATGTTCTTTATACTCGTTCAGGATCAGGCCATTCTCCAGAATGAAATCCCGGAAATTCTTTACGGCGGGGGTCATATAGCGGTTACGGCACCAGGCAACATGGATATCCCGCGAGGGAATGTCGTTCTCGATCCGCAGAGCTTTCAGGTCGTCGGATTTTGCGCCGGCCGCTTCAGAGACCAGAGCCACGCCCAGCCCGGCAGCAACCGCACCGAGGATGATCGGGTCGTTGATGGCCTCGAAGGAGATGTAGGGGGAGATTCCCACGTACTGAAAGATCCGATCGATATGTGTGCGGATCTGGCACTGCGGGTGGTAAGTGATGAAGGTCTCCTGCCCCAGCGTGGTGAGATCGACGCTGTCCTGCGCGGCCAGAGGGTGAGAACGCGACACGATGAGAACGGTCCGGTGCTCGCCGATCTTCACCGATTCGATGTGGCTGTTCTCAAA
>JAJQDL010000148.1 GCA_021202235.1 Lachnospiraceae bacterium | reverse complement strand
TTCGTAATCCGCTCATTTTTCTGCGAAAAATGACTACTTACTCATGTTTTGGCGGGTCACAAAGTCATGAATACGAATGCAAGCATTCGATTCATGACCTTTTGACCCTAGTATCAACATATCATATTGACAAAAGGATGTCAAACCCTACAGCTTCATGGTCAACGAAATCCGCTTGCGCTCCGTATCGACGGACAGCACCTTTACCTGTACGACGTCCCCCACATGGACCGCCTCCAGCGGATGTTTGATAAAGCGATGGCTCATCTGGGAAATATGCACCAGGCCGTCCTGATGCACGCCGATGTCCACAAAAGCCCCGAAGTCGATGACGTTCCGCACAGTCCCCTTTAAGATCATGCCCGGCTTCAGATCCTTCATTTCCATCACGTCGGTGCGCAGGATCGGCGCGGGCATCTCATCGCGGGGGTCACGTCCCGGCTTCTCGAGTTCCTTCAGGATGTCCTTCAGTGTCTCCGTACCGAGGCCCAGACTTTCCGCCATGGACTTCACATCGGGGACCTTCTTTGAGATGCCAGCCAGACGCCCCGCAGGGATATCCTCCGGGCGGCAGCCCAGCCGTTTCAGGAGTTCCTCCGCAGCCCGGTAGCTCTCCGGGTGTACTGCCGTCATATCCAGCGGATTGTCTCCGCCGCGGATACGCAGGAACCCGGCACACTGCTCGTAGGCCCGCGGCCCCAGCTTCGGCACCTTCAACAGTTCCTTCCGGCTGCGGAACGCGCCGTGCTCCTCCCGATAAGAAACGATGTTTTTGGCGATTGTTTTATTTACGCCGGAAACATAGGACAGCAGAGAGGCCGAGGCCGTGTTCAGGTCCACACCGACCCGGTTCACGCAGTCCTCTACCACGCCCTGCAGCGCCTCGCCGAGCTTTTTCTGGTTCATGTCATGCTGGTACTGCCCGACACCGATGCTTTTGGGTTCGATCTTAACCAGCTCGGCCAGAGGATCCTGCAGCCGCCGGGCGATGGAAATGGCGCTGCGCTGTCCCACGTCATATTCGGGAAATTCCTCCGTCGCCAGCGGACTGGCAGAATACACGGAAGCGCCCGCCTCATTGACAATGATGTAGCGCACCGGCTCGGGAATCTCCCGCAGCAGCTCCGCGATGATCTGCTCCGACTCCCGCGAGGCCGTGCCGTTCCCCACGGAGATCAGCGTGATATGATATTGGGAAATAAAGCGTTTCAGAACTTTTTTGGCATCCTCTACCCGGTTCTGCGGTGCGGTGGGATAAATTACCGCCGTATCCAGCACCTTGCCGGTAGCATCCACGACGGCCAGCTTGCAGCCGGTGCGGAAGGCCGGATCCCAGCCCAGGACGACCTGGCCGACAATCGGCGGCGCCAACAGAAGCTGCTCCAGGTTCTTTCCGAAGACCTGAATGGCTCCGTCCTCCGCCTTCTCCGTCAACTCGGCGCGAATCTCGCGCTCGAGCGAAGGCAGGATCAGGCGGCGGTAACTGTCCCGCACCGTTTCCCGCAGCAGCGGCTCCGCATACGGTTCCTTCCGGCGGATCACCTTCTTCTCCAGATAACGGAGCGCCGGTTCCTCCTCCATCTCAATCCGTACGTTCAGGAACTTCTCCTTCTCCCCGCGGTTCAGCGCCAGAACCCGATGCCCTGTCGTCTTGCGCACACTCTCCTCATATTGATAATACATCTCATAGACGGATTTCGCACCCGGCGTCTTCGCCTCGGAGATCACGGAGCCGCAGTTGCGCATGGCGTCACGGAGGAAGGTGCGATATTCTGCATTATCAGAAATCCTCTCGGCAAGGATGTCGCAGGCTCCCTGCAGCGCCGCCTCCGGCGTCTCCACGCCCAGCTCCGGATTTACGAAATTCTGTGCACAGAGGACTGCCTCCTGCTCCAGGCTCTGCTCCCAGATCTGCTCCGCCAGGGGCTCCAGCCCCCGCTCCTTCGCCATCGAGGCACGGGTGCGCCGCTTCTGTTTATAAGGACGGTAATAATCCTCCACCGCCACCAACGTCTCCGCCTCACGGATCTGCTTCTCCAGTTCAGCGGTCAGCTTGCCCTGCTCGGAGATGGCAGAGAGGACCTGTTCCTTGCGCTCCTCCAGCCCGCGCAGATAGCGCAGCCGTTCGTCCAGACTGCGCAGCACCTCGTCGTTCAGAGAACCCGTGGCTTCCTTGCGGTAACGGGCAATGAAAGGAATCGTATTCCCCTCGTCGATGAGCTTCACGGCGGCTTCCGCCTGCGGCACACGAATTTGCAGTTCCGCAGCCAGCTTCTTACATATATCCATACTCTGTCCTGTTCCTCTGCTCTTTCCGTAAAGAAGGGCGGCCGCACCGGCAGTCGCCCTTCCTGTGTACATTTCTTATTTTTCGAAGAGGTGATCAATCAGATGATGCCCTTCGGCCACATAGTTGCCCGAAGCCCGGGCCTCGCGCTCGTTGTATTTCCACGTCTCATTGCGCAGCGCCGTGCTGTCATAGAGCAGATACGGCACCGGCGTACTGGTGTGCGTCCGCACACAAATCGGCGTGGGATGATCGGGCAGGACCAGCATGCGGTAAGGCACGCCGGACGCATCCATCTTACCCTTCACGATCCGCAGGATCCGCTGATCCAGGTTCTCGATGGCGCGAATCTTCCGCTCTATGCTCCCCTGATGCCCCATCTCATCCGGAGCCTCCAGATGCAGATAGACAAAATCGAAATCATCTTCCAGCAGCGCCTTCACGGCGGCCTCCGCCTTGCCCTCGTAATTGGTCTCCAGCGTACCGTTGGCACCCTCGACCGTGATGTTGGTCATCCCGGCTCCCACGGCGATGCCCTTGAGAAGGTCCACAGCGGAGATCATTGCTCCCCGCTTGCCGTTCTTCTCCTCGAAGGAGGAGAGCATCGGCTTCGTCCCGGCGCCCCAGAACCATAGGCAGTTGGCCGGATTCTTCCCGGCGGCCCGCCGCGCCTCGTTGAGCGGGTGGTGATTTAAAATTTCAAAACTCCTCTTCATCATGAAGCGAAGCATCTCATCCTGCGGCAGCTTGTCGCCGATCACCTGTCCCAGTACGTCGTGAGGCTGCACCAGATCGATGACCTGCCCCTGATTCCAGATCAGCAGATGACGATAGCTGGTGCCCACGTAGAACTGATAGGTCTCATTCTGCAGCTCAGCCCGCACCGCATCCAGCAGGATCGCGGCGTCCTCCGTGGAGATCTCACCCGAGCTGTGATCAAGGATCCGCTTCTCCTCGAAGGGGACCTCATCGTCGGAGAGAGTCACGATATTCGCGCGCAGAGCGATGTCCGTATCCTTCATGGGGACGCCGATGCTCAGCGCCTCCAGCGGAGAACGTCCGGAGTAGTAGATGGCCGGATCATAGCCCAGCACAGACAGATTCGCCGTATCGCTGCCCGGCTTCATTCCCTCCGGGATCGTGTGTACCAGTCCCAGCTCCGAGACCGCCGCCAGCTCGTCCATCACCGGCGTCTTGGCATATTCCAGCGGCGTCATGCCGCCCAGCTCTTCCAGGGGCTCATCCGCCATGCCGTCCCCCAACATGATTGCGTATTTCATTCTCTTATTCTCCCATTTCTCACAGTCCTGCGCCTACGCCTGCACGCGGATCCGATGCAGGATCCCCGGCACCTGCGCCGCGGCCGCCTCGTACTCCGCTTCGGACAGCTCCTGCGTCAGGAAGGCCGTCTCGCCCTCCACACCGGCGTCAATCCGCCGGGCGCCTGCAAAGACGGCAGCCGCCGTGTCCGCATTTTCTTCCTTTACACGCACCAGGAACTGTTTCCGGGAGGAGGCGATATCGGAGAGCTCATGCTTCTTTGCTGTCCATCCCTCATAAAGCACCTTCCCGGGGTTCTTTGCGATCTCCACGACATCGCCCACGACCGCGCTGGCCGTCGGTACGCTGCCCGCGCCCCGTCCATAGAACATCACGTCGTCGACCATATTTCCATGGACCATGATGCCGTTAAATACATCATTCACGCCATACAGCGGATGCTCCGGCTTCACCAGAGCCGGGCAGACCATCGCGTAGATCTTCCCATCCACCTTCTTACTGGTTCCCAGCAGCTTGATAGCCCAGCCGAGCCGATTGGCATAGGCAAAATCCTCGGTCGTGATCTTCGTGATGCCCTCTGTATAAATATCCTCGTAATCGACCAGCTCTCCCAGCACCAGAGAAGTAAGGATCGCCACCTTGCGGCAGGCATCCCAGCCCTCCACATCGGCGTCCGGCTTCTTCTCAGTAAAGCCGTTGTCCTGCGCCTCCTTCAGCGCCGCCTCGAAGCTGGAGCCGTCCCGGTTCATCCGGGTCAGGATATAGTTGGTCGTACCGTTGAGAATACCGGTGACCTCCTCAATATCATCTCCCGTCAGGCAGGTCTGCAGCGGACGGATAATGGGAATGCCTCCGCCGACGCTGGCTTCAAAGAGAAAGTTCACCTGTTTGCTCTTCGCCAGAGCCATCAGCTCCGCGCCTTTGGCCGCTACGAGCTCCTTGTTCGAGGTCGCCACGCTCTTTCCGGCTTCCAGCACCTGCTTCACGAAGGTATAGGCGACGCCGACGCCGCCCATCGTCTCCACGACGATGGATACCTCCGGGTCATTGAGGATGTCATTCACGTCATGGACCAGGACCTCCTCCACCGGGTCGCCGGGGAATTCACGGATGTCCAGGACATATTTCACATGGAGCTCCTCGCCGATGTTCTTTGCCAGGATCTCACGGTTCGTCCTCACTACATGATAGACACCGGAGCCTATGGTGCCGTATCCCATTATCGCCATCTGAATCATTTTCTCGGTTCCTTTCTGCGTTGTCTTCTTACATCTTCTCTGAACGAAACGGCTCAGCCTTCGGATTTCTTTCCTCCCAGACTGATCCATTTCAGATACCCATTGATAAACAGGTCAATGTTCCCGTCCAGCACGCTGTTCACGTTGCCGGTCTCTGTCTCGGTGCGGTGATCCTTCACCATCGTATAGGGCTGCAGCACATAGGAGCGGATCTGGCTGCCCCAGCCGATCTCCGCCTGCTCACCGCGGATGCCCGAGGCCTTAGCCGCATTCTCCTGCTGCTTGAGGATGAATAACTTCGCCTTCAGCATCTGCATGGCCTTGTCCTTATTCTGATGCTGCGAGCGCTCATTCTGGCACTGCACCACGATGCCCGTGGGGAAATGCGTGATGCGGATGGCAGACGAGGTCTTGTTGATGTGCTGTCCGCCGGCGCCGCTGGAGCGGTATGTGTCGATACGGATATCGTCGTCGCGAATCTCCACATCGAGGTCCTCTTCGATGTCCGGCATCACATCACAGGACACAAAGGAGGTCTGGCGCTTGCCCGCCGCATTAAACGGGGAAATGCGCACCAGCCGGTGTACGCCGTGCTCGGATTTGAGATAGCCGTAGGCATTCTCCCCGTTCACCTGGATGGTAACCGACTTGACACCCGCCTCATCTCCTTCCAGATAATCCAGCGTCTCCACCTCGAAGCCCTTCTTGTCGGCCCAGCGCAGATACATCCGGTACAGCATGCCGGCCCAGTCGCAGGACTCGGTGCCGCCGGCTCCGGCATGGAGCGTCAGGATGGCATTGTTCCGGTCATACTCTCCCGAGAGCAGCGTCTGGATCCGCATCTCCTCCAGCTTCTCCAGATAGGAGTTCAGCTCCTCGCCGATCTCCGGAATCAGGGAATCATCGTTCTCCTCGTAGGCCATATCGATCAGTACCTGAATGTCATCATGAGCCGTCTGAAGCCCCTGATAAATCTCCATGGTATTTTTGAGTCCCTTCAATTCCTGCATGATGCGGGCAGAGCGATCCGCATCCTCCCAGAAGGTGGGCTCCTCCATGTCTCTCTCTAATTCAGCAATCCGGTTTTCTTTGTTAGCGAGGTCAAAGTGAATCCCTCACTTCAATTAACGGCTGCTCGCTGGCTGCCAGGTCGCTCTTGAACTGATCCAGTTCCACCATTAACGTCACCTACTTTCTTCCATGACAATTTTTATATTTTTTCCCTGAACCGCAGGGACACGGGTCGTTCGGATAGATCTTTTTCGCCTCGCGGCGCACCGGCGTGCGGGCGGTACTCTCGTCCCGGTTGGTTCCGGTGACCTGCGCCACTTCCTCGCGCTCCACCTTCTGCTCCACGCGGATATGCATCAGCAGCCGCACAGTCTCCTCGCGCACGGACTGGGTCATGCTGTCAAACATATCATAGCCGATCATCTTGTACTCGACCAGAGGATCTCTCTGCCCGTAGGCCTGCAGGCCGATGCCCTGACGCATCTGATCCATATCATCAATGTGGGCCATCCATTTCTGGTCGATGACCTTGAGCAATACCACGCGCTCAATCTCACGGATCTGCTCCGGATCGGGGAACTCGGCTTCCTTCTCCTCATAGAGCGTGACCACCCGCTGCTTCAGGAGCTGCTTCATGTCGTTCCTGGCGAACTTCTTCTGCTGTTCAGGCGTCAGCTCAATGCGCTCAATCGGGAAAATCGGCTGCACCAGCTGATTCAGCTCGTGCATATCCCACTCGCTGGCATGCTGATCATCGGAAATACAGCTGTCAACGATACTCTCGGCCACGTCCGTGATCATCTTCATGATGACATCCCGCATGTTGTCCCCGTTCAGGACACGGCGGCGGTCACCGTAAATGATCTCACGCTGCTCATTCATCACCTGGTCGTACTCCAGCACATTCTTGCGGATACCGAACTTCAAGCCCTCGCTCTTCTACTGGCCCCTCTCCATCCCCACCGACAGCTACCTCTGCGCGATCTGCGCTACATCCCGCAAGTGGCTCGC
>JAJQDL010000071.1 GCA_021202235.1 Lachnospiraceae bacterium | reverse complement strand
CGGACTCACGGGCACTGTCGCGACAGAGGCCGACGAACAGGTGCAGGTCTATGGGGCATAGGTCGAGAGCCATCTTTCGCTCGATATAACGGCGATTACCCGGGAAGAAGTTCTGGAAATCGAGATGACCGACGAGGAGGACACCCTCACCTGCACTGTCAACCTGATGCCTTCAGACTTCGGCGATTTCACCACCGAAGGTGAATCCCAGACCGGCGGAGATTATTATCTCTCTACCTATGATGAAGACACAAACTATATCTTCAAGCTGGACAGCTCCGGCAATCTGATCTTCTACAAGGAAACCGGCGACAATGCGCTGGACTTCCGCAAGGTGTATAACAGCGACGGCGAGGTGCGGTATACTTATCTGCAGTATCTGGAAAATTCCTTCTGCGGCATCTCCGGCATCAACCCGGGCTGTGTCGTTGTCATGGATGAAAATTACGATGTCATCGACGAGCTGTATTATCAGACTTCTGACGGAGAAGACCGCATGGTCGACCCGCACGGTTTCATTTATCTGGACGACGGGCACTATATCCTCACGTCCTATGTGGATGAAGTCGTGGAGAACATTCCTGAGGATCTGGAAGCTGCCGACAACAGCGCGTATCTGGCGGTCCTGTATGTGGAGGAGATTCAGGATGGCGAAGTCCTGTGGGAATTCTGCAGTCAGGACTATGAGACCTTCCTCTATGCCACCACGGCAGTCACCTGGTCTGAATCGACCGATTCCTGCTACGATTACATGCATTTTAACTCCATGTACATCGATGAGGACGAAAACCTTCTGATTTCCTGCCGGAACATCAATTCCATCCTCAAGCTCAGCCGGGAGACCGGAGAACTCATCTGGGTCCTTGGCGGCTCGGAGGATGAATTCGGACTCACAGACGACCAGCTGTTCTCCAAGCAGCACTCCATCATCGTCACGGCGGATGGAAGCTATATGATCTTCAACAACGCCAATGACGAGGTATCGGCGGGAACTACTGACTCCTCTTCCATCATTCGTCTAAAAGTAGATAAAAGCAGCATGGAGGTCACCGAATATACCGAATACGAGACAGACTTCTACTCCAACTATATGGGATCAATCCGTGAACTGGACCCCGAAGAAGGCATCTATCTGTGGGCCGTCGGCGGCAATTATTCTGGGGAAATTCCGGAATATTCCATGGTCGAATACAGCGAGACGGACGGTGTTCTTTTCACCTTCCGCTTTGATGAAGGAAACCGCAAGCTGTATTGCGCGAATAAATGTGAATGACCAAAAATCGAGTAAGAGGCAGCTTTTTCGCCTCTTACTCGCCTGCGCAGTTGCTGTGTGCCAGTGGCACACGTTTCCACAAGGGACGCCTCCGGTGTAGCAACGACCTGCACAGCATGCAGGCTTTGCCTGTAGAAGCGGAGCGTAGACCGCGTCCGGCTTCAGCCGGAATAAACCTTACGCAGCCCTGCGCATAATTTATGCGCCTCTGCCGTTTCGACAGAGGCGCATTTATTTATTCCCGGAAAGATTCTCAGCAGAGACTCCCATCCTTCCAGATCTGTTCTTTGGAGTAGACAATATTACCAAATCCACCATCCATTCGTCCGTTCGGTCCCAGTGCTTTCGCGATCAGGCCTTTCGCGCCCCGGAATTCCATCGGCACATCATCGGTCCGCCCGGCTTTGATATCCTCACAGACTGCGATGCATCCCCGGATAATATCGATGGAAGATTCTCCATTGCCATGGGAGGCCAGAATACGATCATATTTCCCTGCTGTTTCCCGATCCAGCTTCTTCAGGTTTTCCTCATAATGCTCGATCGACAGCGAATAGTTCTCATGCAGGAACGTGAAGCCGTTGCAGGCATCTCCCGGCAACAGGATGCGGGCATTTTTCATCAGCATCGCAACGCTCCCCTTTGTGTGTCCCGGCAGGTCATAGATCTCGATGGTCTCCCCTCCCAGATCGAAACGGTCGCCGCCTTTCATGTCGCGATAGAGCGAAAAGGGCGCAGTAGGGACATAATCCTCTTCCGTGACTGTCACGCCTTCCTCAGCCAGCGCCATCCCTTCGTGACGGAACACGCTGTCGCCGTGCGCCCTATAGATATATTCATCAGCGCGGTTCATGTACACTTCACAGTCCATAAATTCACCGCTGCCCATCGCATGATCCGTATGGCCATGAGTGATAAGCACAAGCAGAGGTTTATCCGTCAGCTGATTCACCGCGGCCCGAAGGCTCCCGTAGCCGCTGCCGGTGTCGATCAGGGCAGCCCGCTCATCTCCCTCTACCAGATAACATAGTTCAGTACAGACCGCATAAATACGGGTAATCCGGTCAGTCAGTTTTTCCGTGCGAAACGTAATCATATTCTTCTTCCCCCTGTAAGAATCATTTCTTTCTTCATTGTGACAAACTGCTTTTTCTGAATGCTTTCTCCCGATGTATTGCCTCACTCCAGCAGCCGGTCCACTCGCAGCTCGCCCCAACCCTGCCCCTCTCCTGCGAACGGCCTGCTGCTCTCACGCAGCTTCAGTTTCACATCCACATTGCTGTACACGGGATATTTCTCTAATAGAAGGGCAATGGCGCCTGAAACCATGGGAACCGCCATCGAAGTACCGCTCTTTACTGTATACCAGGAACGACGCCGACCGGTCGGCGGGCAGCAGGAAACCACCTCCGACCCCGGCGCCAGGATCTCCGGTTTCACCACACAATCTTCCGTGGGACCCCGTCCAGAAAACCGGGCAGCTCGTTCCACTTCCGGAAAGATACCGTAGTTCTCCGCCTGTGAGCAGCCCACAGTGATGATCTTACGGCTGACGCCCGGCGTGGTCACAGATCCGGGTTCCGGACCATTGTTACCGGCCGCGGCCACCACGACCAACCCATGATCCCAGAGACACTCAACTTCCGTAAGAAGAAGCGTATTCTCTGCCGCATTCTCCTGCCCGGTACCTCCCACCGAGATATTTACGATACGGATTCCGTACTGTCCGGCATATAGGCTCAGCCACTGCAGAGCCCGCACCATATCCATGATGCAGCCGCCTCCCTGACGGTCAAGGACCTTTAACACTGTCAGCTCCGCTTCCGGAGCCATGCCCCGGTAACGTCCGCCGGACATGCGTCCATTTCCGGCCAATATCCCGGCAATGTGCGTACCATGACCGTTATCATCATAGCACGTTGAAGAAGAAAATGGGTGAACAAAATCCATAAATTTCCTCACCCGACCCTCAAGATCCGGATGAAAAGCGCAGCCCGTGTCCAGCAACGCAATTCCAACGCCGCGCCCGGTCCAGCCCTGCCGCCACACCGGTTCCGCATGAATCTGCTTATAATATTCCATCGCTCAATGACGTACGGATTCTTTCCTGGAATATTCTATCCTATGCATAACCGATTCCGAATGCAGCAGCTTTACGCCCTGACTAATTCATAAAAATCTGTACCGCCCCTTTCCGTAGCCGGTCACAGGGGAAACCAGATCGCTTTGTCTCATTTTTTTTAACAAATCTCTGGCTGCCGACTCTGAGAGCCCGAGAGTCGCGACTATGTCTGATCTGCCAAATACTTCATTGGCCAGAGCATGGTACAAAAAAACGATATTTTCTCTGGTCTTTTTGGTGTAATGAGTTTCTCTCAGTTTTTTCCTCAACAGTTGTTCTCCATCAAAAACGGATGCTTCTCTCACTTCACCGGGCAGATTGTTTTCTGAACAGGCTGCCTGATCATCAGCAACAGGCTGTTTTTTATTTGAATGGGCTGTTTTTGACGCTGTGACAGGCTGTTTTTCGCCCGAATGGGCTGTTTCCAAGGTTACAACAGACTGATTTTCCAGAAAGTCCGGATGAATCGGGATCTCTACTGTCACTGCACGCCGGTCTTCATCTGTATAAAACCGGGCTTTCGGAGAACCATTGTTACGAAGTTCCTCCTGAATCGTCGGAATCCCGGTACATTTTCCTTCTGACAGGTCCAGTTCTTTCAGGAACTCTCCCAGTCGTTTATTTCGATAATACCTCGTAGAGAACCTGTCTCCCGCCTCTATGTCCTTCTGGGAAATTGACCGATCAATACCCGGATAGCTGATAACTCTCACAAGCTCCGGCTCAATTTCAATGATGATTGGCTGGCATGACATATAGTCACGGTGATAAAATGCATTAACCACCACTTCCTCCAGGGCCTGATACGGATAGCTGAATCTGCGGATCGCCTCCATCTGATAATTCACCTTTGTAACCTTCTCAAAGATCACCATGTCCTGAAGCTTCTGCATGGTCCGCGTTATCATCTCCGGTACAGAACCCTTTATCACGGGAACCTCTACAAAGTGATTCGGGTTGCGGATTCTGCCATCTGGAAATTTCGTAATTTCTTGCTGTGTATTATGAATTATCGGTCTGGAGATTCACAGAACATCATCAGATTAACATTGGTCAGATATCTCTGCTCCAGCGGCCCTACGAGAAGCTGCATATCTCCAAGGATTTCCATCACACCCCGCTGCAGCACCTGCTTCGCCAGTCTGCTTTTCGTCTTCTTCAGATGTTCGATCAGCAAAGGTACCGATATATCGTCTTCGGTAGCCTGATAGTTTGGTCTCAGATCAAAAGGCACATGATTTGTCATATTCAGAAGCTCTCTTTCCTGCTCTGCATTTGCGCGAACGGAGCTTGAAGCATAGCGGATGTAATAGTACAGCTTCTTATTTTTCTTTGAAGTCACATGATCCGGCGCTTTATAGGGCCTGCCCGCTCCGGTCATCACCCATAAAACCAAAATGTTTTTCCCATCCACCTCTTCAAGAATGATTCTGGGGAAGAAAGCAGGAACCATGGAATTATTATATCCGACAATTTCTTTCTGAATAGCATCTATTTCATAGTCCTCAATCCCTTTTACCGGGCGAACAGCAATTCCTTTACATTCTTCCACGCCAATCAGAATATAACCTCCGCCTACATTGTCATAATCGTTGGCAAAAGCACAGACGCTGTGATAAATATCATCCGGATTCCAGGATGCTTTAAATTCAACCCGATCCGACTCAATTCTATGTTTATTCAGGAGATCTTCTACACTGATTTCAAGTTCCATCTGTTCAGACTCCTTTGCTTCTGAATATTTCATCAGTTACATCGACTCACAGGTTTTCATTCATCCTCATTATTCGACACGCTGCCTGTAATCCGACAATTATTTTATAGAAGTATAATTCCATCAGTCATTAGTTTATCACATACCATCATTTTCGGCAATATAAATCTCATAATTATGGCACCGCAGCATGACTCCGCATGAATCCGTTTATAATATTCCATCGTTCAATGACGTATTAATTCTTTCAGAGAAAACTCTATCTTATGCGTGGCCGATTCCAGACGTGGCTGATTTATGCTCTGGCTAATTCATTGCTCACAGCGTTTTCTACAAAACGATTCAGGCTCATCTGATGTGCCGCGGCGAAGATGGCTGCCTCTCTGTGCAATTCTGGCGAGATTCGAACATTGAAGCTTCCTTTATACGCCTTTTCCGGCTCTTTTCCTTCTTCTTCACACAACACGAGATAATCATCTACCGCACCATGGAAATCTTCTACTAAATCTTTTGCTGTTTGTCCCTCATAGGAAATCAAGGCACGAATGCCCATAACCTTTCCATAGAACACGCCATCCTCCTCGGAAAATTCCACGCTTCCAACATAACCTTTATAATTCATTGTGTTATTCATATGAGATCCTCCTCTTTCAATTTCTCAATTAACTGTTTCACCTGATACTCCAGGAGTTCTTTTCTTGGGTGAGGCTTATGAAGCAAAATCGGCGATCGGTCCTCACAGATGAACATAACTCTTGATCCGCTGGTTCTTCCTTTGTCTGACCTTCGGTAATCAAAATACCCCAGCAGCTTCTCCGCCTCCTCGAATGTGAAATCTTTGGGTTTTGATTGCAGCTTCCTGATTAGCTTTTCTTTTTGTCCCACTGGCATCACCTCCTCAACATCTAGCAATCCTATTTTAACATATGCCAGTTATAGTTGCAACTATTTTTAGTTGCTTAATATATGTGTAAAGATATATCCTTCGAAACACTTATCTTCCCTTTTCCGTAAAAAAGAGGGACAAATCCCCTTTATCTCAGAGAATTTGTCCCTCACAATATCTATTTTCTCATCCAGACACCCTGATAAAAAGCGTCGCCTTCAGCCTCTTCATCAGTCACTCTCACCAAGGTTCTTTGCCTGCTCTTCCTGAATATCCGGGAAGGCGGACAGCATCGGCTCAACATCCTCGCCCTTCATATGACGCTGCACATAATTGGCCGTGATCTTCATGACGATCGGCGACAGACTCAGTACACCGATCAGGTTGGGGATGGCCATCAGACCATTGAACGTGTCGGAGAGATCCCAGGCCAGATCCAGACTCATGGTCGCGCCGCAGAGGATAAAGACAATGAAGATGACCCGGTAAATGATCGTCGCCGAGGAACCGAACAGATACTCAAAAGCCTTGGTTCCGTAATGGCTCCAGCCGAGCACCGTCGAGAAGGCGAACAGCAGGATAGCGATAGCGATAACCGCCGGTCCCAGATTGCCGAAGACGGAAGCAAACGCTTCTCCCACAAGAGCGGATCCCTCAGAGGAACTCAGGACCGCGCCGGTGTCCAGATCAATGATCCCGGAAGTAAGAACAGTCAAAGCCGTCAATGTGCAGACGACGATGGTATCCGCGAACACCTCGAAGAACACCCAAATACACTCAAGCACCGTCTACTTCACGTTGTTTCTCGAATACACACTAACAGAAGATCCCATACAGAACTAGATCCAGA
>JAJQDL010000084.1:393-39437 GCA_021202235.1 Lachnospiraceae bacterium | reverse complement strand
CTGCCGACTTGATACCGAGCCAACATTGGGCCGTTGGACTGTGGGCGGGCGGGGGTGGTATCTTTGTGGGGTGAATGATCGGAGGAAGAGTCCATGGAGAACCGGCCAATGCGGGAGCGGACACGGTCGCTGCCCCCTGTTACCTGTATACTGATTGCGGTCAATGTTCTTGTCTATGTCCTCCTGGAGCTGTTTGGTTCCACGGAGAATGGATATTATATGTGGCTTCACGGGGCGCTGTATGCGCCCTCCGTCCTCGTGGACGGGGAGTATTACCGCCTGCTCACGGCGGCGTTTCTGCATTTTGGCGCCTCTCACCTCATGAACAATATGCTGATGCTGTATATCATGGGAGAGCGGCTGGAGCGTGCGGTGGGAAGTGCGCGGATGCTGATCATCTATCTGTTCAGCGCGGTGGCTGCTAATGTGTTCACGGTGTTTTTTTACACGGCGACCGGGACAGATGCGATCAGCGCCGGAGCGTCCGGTGCTCTGATGGGTGTCATCGGCGCGTTTCTCGCGGTGCTGCTCCGGCGGCGGGGAACCGTGGGAGGAGTCGGCCGAAGGCAGGTGCTGGTTCTTATTGTGATCACTCTGTATTCGGGCTTTATCAGCGGGACGACGAACAATGCTGCGCATATCAGCGGGCTGGTGTTCGGTTTCCTGCTGGGGCTGGTGTTGGGGTGAATGAAATTTGAAAAATGTGCAGATCTGCCGCATTCACGATGAAAACGAACCGTGAATGCGGCAGATCTTTGTTACATCAACATTTCACGAACTTCTGCCTCAGGGAGTCCCAGAAGCAGAGCGATCTCCGCTGTGCTTCGACCATCTGCGAACCATTTTGTGGCCAGAGTACGATTTCTTTGGGAGATACCCTGGGAGATACCCTGGGAGATACCCTGAGAAATCCCTTGAGAAATACCTTGGGAAATGCCCTGAGAGATTCCCTGGGAAATACCTTCTGATATGCCCTGCGAATATCCTTTTTTGATTTCTTCCTGTCTCCAGTTCTCAAGTGCTGTGCATAATTGCATATGTTCTGACCTCCTTTTCTTCCCGGGCTGTATAAATTGCTGTGAACCGAGGATGGTTCCGATCACAGTGAGAATCTCTTCTGTGACATCTTTGTCCTTGTATTGCTCCAGAACATAGTCTACATGACCACGCTGAAGCTCCCGGGATATTTCAAATACCGTGCGAACCTCTTCATTACAGAACTCGTAGCGCTCGCTGTCACAGATCTGCACAAGATTCATCCGGTAATCGGAAAAAATATCCCCGATAGGCTTCGGCATCTCCGTGATCATATCCCTGAGACAGAGCGGACCGTCCCATGGATTCTCTCCATAGTAGACGACAAGGGTAAGAATCGGGTGAAGGCGATCTTCCCGATGTAATCCGGACAGAAATTCCTCTTCCGTCTGTTTGCCAGATTCCTTTCGACGCTTCCCGGTGAGTTCCCGATATTCTTTCAGGTACCCCAATCCGTCGTACAGGAGCGTTCGGAGAGGCATGGCATAGTGGGCACGCTGCTGGTTTTCCAGACCGCAGACAACAAAATCTACGCCGTAAGCGGTCTTTTTCACCACGTCTCTTGTACGTGCAAGCGGTTTTTCATAGCCCTTGAGCCGAATAAGGCCGGACATGTCGGTGTCTGCTTCGAGGAGAGACTCCGCATGCAAAATCGTCTGGCCGTTGAACAGAACAGTGTTGAAAAGATCAGCAAATCGTTCGTTGGACTGCCAGAATTCCTTCAAGATAACATCTGCTTTCATGGTATCCTCCTGACTCTCCCTGAACAGAGCTTCGGAACACCGCAAGCAAAAAATCAGATATTTTCATTATAGCAGTTTTTGGAGAGGGCGTAAATGGAAGATTTTTGATCAGGTGAGAACCTGTAAATTTTGGGTGCATTTTATGTGATGAGTTATAGAGGAACATGCTGAAGGACGCAGTGAAGAGTCTATTGCAAAATTGTTCTTGACATGTTATGATTTTTCAGTATGGAGAAAAACGCAGTTCCTGCGAAATACGTTCTGAAGAGAGGGAGATTTATATGAGAGGGAAAAAAATTATTTTCAGCAGCATTGGTTCTGGTTCTTTTGTGTTCCCTGACAGCGTGTACCACTAAGACGGAGGAAAGTACAGAGAATGCAAATGAAAGCGGTTCAGGTACGGTAACAGAGGAAACTGAAAATCAGGAAAACAGTGAAGAGACAGAGGGTGTTGCAGATATTACCGAAGGTGACTATGAGATAAAGATAGTCTCTACGGATGATCCGGAGTCTGCGTATCAGACATTCCTGGATGCAGTTAGCTTTATTGAAAACGACAGCGATTGGGAAGTATTTATCGATGGCTATCGGATTAATTCAGACCAACGGGCCGAAAGATATGCTTGTCTCGTCGAAGGAGCGGCTGAAGAAGATTGGGACTCTATGAGCTATTATGAGCGCTTTCTCTATCAGGAAACTTATCTGGAATTTGCATGGGGAATTTATGTTGAGAGATACGATTATTACTTCGGAAGTATAGAAAATTTCAAAGAAGCTATTGCGGATTCTGTGGTCAGCGCTATCAAATCAGTCGAAAACCAGGAGGAAGCAGCACAGGTATTGAATGCTTATCTGGATTTGGCATCCTGGCAGTACAGCTATATACAGGAATATGGCGCTCCATATAATTTTATTAATAACCGTTCCTATTATGAAGAGGTTGGAGGCAGCGGCGAAGAAGAAAGTGAAGAAGCGGTTCCGGAAACCAGCGAAGCAGATGGGTTTACTATTGCACAACTGAGCAACGACAGCTGTGAGATTGTAGGCTGTATTCTGGGTTACAGTGAGGCTATTGATAGCCTGATTGTTCCGGATACAATCAATGGTTTGACAGTTATTGGTATTGGAAGCGGTGCGTTTGTGAACAACATTGCAAAGGAAATCACCTTGCCTGACACGGTGGAGTATATCAGCGAAAAGGCGTTCTATATGTGCGATATGGAGACGCTCAATCTGGGAAGCGGGCTGAAAAAGATTGAGGAGTCTGGAATTTTGAGTTGCAACGAATTGACCTCCCTGACCTTCCCGGATGGCATGGAGTCGATGGGGGCCTGCTCCTTTAGTGGCGCAGGTGCCTTGGTTGAGGTTTACATTCCTGCCAGTGTAACTGACATTGGACAAGACAGCAGCGGAAAAGCGGTGATTACCTACCCGGCATCCTGCCCGAATGTTGTGATCGTAACCCCTTCCGGCTCACTGGCGGAAGAAGTTGCTCTGGAAAATAAATTGACTGTGCAGAATCCTTAACTGCTAATTACAAGGGAATAGCTTTTGATTGCAAATGAGCAAAAAAAGTTCTCAACCGTAACAGGTTGAGAACTTTTTTGCTTATTTTTCAAATTTATACAGAATGCCCGGTTTTGGTATCTGTTTGTCGGTTTATTACTTTGTCAATGTTATCATGCCCCGGTCCGGGAAATCCCGCACGGTGATGCCGGGAAGTGTGGCGTGGGCATCCAGGCGGACGTAGCTTCGCTCATTTTCAATCAGGTCTGCGGATACCTCTATGTCGAAGAGCTCGTGGAAGAACAGTGTGTTCAGATAGAGAGCACCGTCGCGGTGCAGTACCCGCGTCGCCTCCTCCTCAGGGAGACCGTTGACGATCATGACGCCGCCGTCATGGCGCAGTACCAGCTTGCGGTCTGCACCGCCATCCCGCAGGTAGTGGTCGAGGAAGTCCAGTACAGCATGGAGAACCTCCGGCTTCCTCCCATAGTTTCCCTGCGTATTGGCGAAGAGGAAACAGGTCACGTCATAATCGTGGAAGCGGCGGAAGGAACGCAGCGTCTGATTCATGGCGATGTCCACCTGTCTGGCTCCGTAGCCGCCGAAAAGGGCGATGGGCGGACAGTCAGGACCGATGTGGTTGACCGGGGAAGCCTGACGGGCCTGTGCCAGCTTCTGATCCAGTTCCGGGTCGGTTCCTTCCAGCCCTTCCTCCAGATAATGGCGCAGTACGCCGATGCCCCGATCCTTTCCGGCGAAATCAATAGCCTCAGCGCAGGGGGCGAAGGCGCCGTCGGTGCGGGCCCGTTTCTGTTCCTGTATGTCCGGCTCTCCGGTGTATTCTTCCAGGATGTCCGCTCCCATGTACAGCAGATCGCTCCAGGCGAACCCGGCGACCGCGGCCTGCAGACGGCTGGAGACACCGGGATTGCCGCCGACATTTCCTTCAAGCTCTGCGTTTTCACCGGTGACTGCGGCCATGAGGGTAGAGTTCCCTCCCAGGGACAGGCCGTAACAGCCGATGCGGTTCGGGTCGATGCCAAGCTCGTCAGCGTGGGCACGTACATAGCGGATGGCTCCCTTTACGTCCATCAGATAATCCGGGAAGGGATTGGAAGGATAATTTCTCAGATCGATTCCCACGACGATATAACCGTTGTCATAAAGCAGTTTCTGCTGCTCCTGGAGGATGGAATAACTGGTTCCATAGCCATGAATGCTCACAACACAGGGGCGGCCCGCTTCTCCTCCGGCGTCGAAGACATCCAGCTTCAGCGTCTTCACCGTGGGGACGAAGAGAGAGTGGGCGCTGGCTCGGACGGGAACCTGATCCAGGAACAGATGGCGGAAGGCGGGGAGGGGCTGTTCGGTCGTCTGGCCGCCCTCATAGTGCTGCAGGATGCCGTCCCGGATCGGCTTCCCTTCCATCCGGAAGGTGAAACCGGCACGGGAAAAGACCGCGTCGTATCCCTTTACTGTATAGTCGGCTTCGCCGTCGGCCACGGACAGTTTTCTCCAGACGCCGTTTGCATAGAGGTACACGTGTTTTTCGAAGAAATACAGCGTTCCGGGGCCGGTATAGCTCTCTGTGGTGACGGTGCCGTTATAAACATTCTCTTCATGTTCCACAAAGGGAACGCTGATAAACGAAGCGTGCTCACCGCCCTGGTACAGCGTGATAGTGGGAAGCCCTTCCTCGTACATAGGGTGCTGGTAGGTGTGCGTGTCGGCACAGGTGATCGTCAGCCGCAGACGGCTTCCCTTGCGGAACTGGTACACGATCGGTTCGATCGCGAACTGCAGATGAACCGGCTCCTCCATGCCTTCAGCCAGGCAGCGCTCGACGTCTTCTGTCATGCTGGTATGCCAGGTGGCGCCCATCGCCTCCCAGGCCTTGTTCTTCCCGGCCGTGCGGTGGGAGGCGCGGATGACGCCGTCCTTGATGAAGTGGGAGGTCCCGTCGGCCAGAACCTCTTCCAGGTAGGCAATGAAATCCCCGTCCCGGGCGGTGGAAGTGACCCAGAGGTCGACAGAAACGCAGCCTGCCAGGAGGTTTTCATAGACAGGGAAGAACGGCTGCGAGGTAAAGGTCAGCCCATTGCTGTCCACATCGGGTTCCATGTCGCCGTCCCAGCACATGGTCATCCGGTTGTAGGTGGCTCCCTTTCCATCGTGATTGTCGAAGACGGAGATCGAGGTATCCACCTGGTAGGGTGTGCCGGTGGAAGCGGCGGGCTTCTCCAGCGTTAGACTGCCGTCATTGGCGGAAGCGGCGGTCCCGGATTTCTTCGGGGACAGGTAGAGAATGGCCCGGCGCTCTCCTTCCAGAGGCCAGGAATCCGCGCAGCGCCAGTGCTCTCCGTCCGGTGCGTGGAAGGCGTAGTAGGTGACAGGGGGTGCGGAGAGGAAACCGTTGTCCTTGTTCTTGAGGACGGCATCCATATAGGCCAGATAGGTTTCATTGAATGGGAACATGCCCTCCGGTACATCGGGATTCCCCCAGCGGGACTGGAAATGCGTCCACGGCCCCAGCGTAAAGCTGCCGCCCATATCCCGGTAGTTCGCAAGTTGGCCCAGGGCGCCGGATTCCAGCTGACCGATGAACTGATGCTGTCGGATGCCCGAGGAGACCAGTCGATCCCGGCGTGTCAGAGGTGGAAGCGTGAGATTGGTCTTTTCGCCACCGAAATGCGGATTTTCTGTGTCCCGGTTCATATTGGCATAGATGAGGTGACCAACAAAAAAGCGATTCTTTCCGAACTGATCCTGACAGTAGGCCTGATAGGCCATCTCACCGTCCTGATCCTCGTCCACCGGTGTTACCTTCTTGAGAAATTCTTCCTTTGTCATCCGGGCGGGCAGCGCGGGATTCTTGAGGAAGGGCATGGCAGATACGCCGTTGGGGTAATTCTGATAATAAAAATCCGTGATAGCTACTGTGGGTGTGATGGCTTTCAGTGCGGACGGCTGCTCGGTAGCTGTCGCCAGCTGGATGTAGGCGCGGTTGGAGATGCCTACCATGCCCACACGGCCGGAGCACCACGGCTGAGCAGAGAGCCATTCGATAAAAGCCGTTGCGTCTCTGCGGTCAGAAAGGCTGGCAAAGCTGTCGCAGGTACCGTAGGAAGCGCCGCAGCCGCGGGATTCCAGGATGGCGCCGACATAGCCACGGGGAATCAGGTAGTTGAGAAAAACATCTCCATTTCCCGTCTCCGGGGTATATCGTCCGCCGCGGGAGACGATGAGTACGGCAGGAAAAGGTCCGGAAGCCGGTTCCTCAGCCTTCTCCGCAGGGAAAATCAGATCAGCGGCGAGGCGGGTTTCGTCTTCGGCCGTGAAATAAAAAGAACGTTTGACCTGGCAGGGATATAAAGGGTTTGACTGGCACATAGGCGACTCCTTCAATGATGATTATGATACATATCGTTCATTTTGAAATGAATGATTCAGGAAAGGGACAAGAATCATCCCTATATATAAATGAAGCAAAATATATGCCAGAAAGTTTCCTGTAGATTGCAGAAAAAGATAAGAGGTGGAAAATGAGTGAAAATGCGCAGGAATCCGTTGATACAAATTTTGGTGAAAACAGAGAAATGAAAGATGAGAAGGCAAAACTGGCAAAAAAATACGAAAAATGGCATGGATATTGCTAAAACATAAAATAGAGCGCATTGAAACAGAAACATGTCGGCAGAGCGGCCGACCCCAAAGGAGGAACCAGTATGGCCTTATTGGAAGTGAATGTAGAGAGTGGACGTCTCCGTGGAACCTATGCGGGAAATGACCGCATCAGTGTATTTAAGGGAGTTCCTTACGCGGCGGCTCCGGTGGGAGAACTGCGCTGGCGGGAGCCGCAGCCGCCGACACCGTGGGAGGGGGTTCGTACCGCCTATACCTTTTCCCCAATCTGTCCGCAGGAGCAGTTTCGGACGGGAACATTTTATAATAAAGAATTTTACGGAGTTCCTTTCCCGATGAGCGAGGATTGTCTGACTCTGAATATCTGGACTCCGGCGAACGATCCCGGGGAACGGCTTCCCGTGGCTTTTTATATTCACGGCGGTGGTTTTACGGCCGGAATGGGATGCAATAAAAGCTATGACGGGGAGGGATTTGCCAAACGCGGCGTGATCATGGTGACCTTCAATTACCGTGTTGGCGTCTTCGGATTCCTGGCGACGCGGGAACTGACCGCGGAGAGTGCGCACCATTCTTCAGGAAATTATGGATTCATGGATCAGATTGCGGCGCTGAAATGGGTAAGACGGAATATTGCCGCCTTCGGAGGCGACCCGGATCGCATCACCATCTTCGGACAGTCAGCCGGAGGCGGGAGCGTACAGATGCTTTGTGGTTCACCGCTGACGCGGGGAGATATCCATCAGGCGATCATTCAGAGCTCGATCACCCTGACGCCGCTGAACGGTGCTATTAATAAACCGCTGGCAGAGGCGGAAGCTTTCGGAGAGAGATTTCTGGAAGAGACCGGGATCGGCACGGTAGAGAAGGGCCGGACGCTCAGTACGGAGGAGCTGCTGGACTGCTATCTGCGTTTTAAAGGAGATAAGATACCGCCGCAGATTCCGCTGAAGGTCAATGTGGACGGATATGTGCTGCGTGAGGATATGCTGAACAATGTACTGAAGAACGAGCATCACAACATTTCCTATATGATCGGCTGCACGCTGGATGAGATGGAGCGGGACGGCTTCATGAAAGAACCGGTGCTGCCGGAGGACGCTTCCGCAGCAGACATTGTGCGCGCCAGAATGGGTGCCGGATGTGAGGCCTATCTGGATATTCTGGACGTAGACAGATTGGTCGCGGCTGATATGCCGAAGAGGCATGTGGCCGGCTGTTGTGCTTGGAGTGAGCTGCAGGAGGAACAGGGAAGGCCTCCTGTATATCAGTATCTGTTTACACATGAGCCGCCCGGAGAAGATCATCCCGGTGCGTTTCATTCCGCGGAGCATCCTTATGTCTTTCAGACGCTGAACCGAATCTGGCGTCCCTATAAAGGGGAAGACTGGGAGCTCTCCAATATTTGCTGTGACTATTGGACCAATTTTATCAAAAACGGCGATCCCAATGGGGAAGATTTACCGACGTGGACACCTTATACAAAGGAAAACCCCCAGGTTATGCTTCTTCGGCCGCATCCGGAGATGGCTCAGGTACAGGAGACACCCTGCATTCGTTTTAAGAGGAAGGATGTGTAGGAGATGGCTTTGACGAGAGTGACGGTGGAGAGCGGAGTACTCCGGGGGGCGCTGGCGGGAAATCAGCGCGTGGCCGTCTTCAAAGGGGTTCCTTATGCGGCGTCGCCGGTGGGTGCGTATCGCTGGAGAGAACCGCAGCCGGTGGAGCCCTGGGAGGGAGAACGAACCGCGTATGTGTGGGGAGATGCCTGCTTTCAGAAGAGAGTTCTGGGCGGCGGAGATTTTTATCAGAAGGAATTCTATGCGGACCGAACGTTCAGTGAAGACTGCCTGACGGCAAATATCTGGACATCAGCCAAAGAGCCCGGGGAGAAGCAGCCGGTGGCTGTGTGGATTCACGGCGGCGGCATGCAGCACGGGGATTGCATCAATATGGCCTATGAGGGGGAGGCTGTTGCGAAGCGGGGCATTGTGTTTCTGAGATTCGGGGTCCGGTTAAACGTGTTCGGCGGCATGGTTTTTTTGTCTTTCGGGTCCTGGTTATTCTTGTGAGGATTCCTGTATTAATGGGAACTCTGCTCTGTGCGGTCCTCGAAGACTGGGGTGGCCTCTTCCGGCAATTATGCGTATCAGGACATTCTGGCGGCTTTGCGCTGGGTGCAGCGCAACATTGCTGCCTTTGGCGGAGATCCGGAGAATGTTACCATCATGGGACAATCAGGCGGAGCGGGCGCTGTGATGGATCTGGCGGCCATGGACGCGGCGCAGGGACTGTTTCATCGCTGTGTGATGCAGAGCGGCGGAGGTCTGGGAGGCATCACCGGCGAAGTCGGCGTGACGCTGGCAGAGGCGGAGGCCATCGGCGACGAATTCTTCTCCTATATGGGGGTAAGCCATGTGGCCGAGGCCCGGGAGATTCCCGGGCAGAAGATGGTGGAGTTTTATTATGATTTCTGTCGCCAGAGACCCCGGAAGGAAGGCGATTCTTACTCGCCGTTCGGCATGAATCTGGACGGCTGGCTGTTCTCGGACAGTACAGTTCATCGTGTGAAAACGGGGCAGTATGCGGACGCGGATTATCTGACGGGCGCCATGGCGGATGAATTCCGCTATGTCATGCCTCCCCGTTCGATCGATCTGGAGGCTTACTGTCGGGATATCCGGGCGAAATTCGGCCGCTACGCTGAACAATATCTGCGGGCAGCGCATGCGGATACCCGAGAGGGGGCAGAGGCGACGGAACAGAGTTCTTCGTCGGATATGATGTGGGCCTCCGCCCAGGCCTTTGCGGAGAAGCAGGCAGAGCTTGGCCGGAAACCGGCGTATATGTATTATTTCTCCAAACCGGCGCCCGGGGAGGATCATCGGGGCGCGTTCCATTCGGGGGAGCATGCCTATGTGTTTCAGACGCTCCTGCGCATGGATCGCCCGTATGACGGACGGGATTTTGACCTGTCGAATGAAATCTGTGCTTACTGGACGAATTTTATAAAAAACGGGGATCCGAACGGAGAGGGGCTTGTGCGTTGGACGCCCTATACGGCGGCGTCCCCTCTGGTGAAGGAATTCGGGGGTGAGGGACAGATGCGTTCCATGCCGGAGACAGAGATGTCCGCATTCCGCCGGGATTATGTATTAGATCGCCTGGAGGAGGATCCGGATGAAGGATGAAAAGAAACAGAGACTCTGGACGAGAGATTTTCTGATCGTCTGCGTCGTGGCGACACTGCTGCGAATCTGCATGCAGTTCAAGAGCTCTGTACTCCCGCTGTATGTGGTGGAACTGGGATTCTCCAAGTCGGCGGCGGGACTGACGACCACGGCGTATACGCTGGCAGCACTGGTGTTTCGTCCGGTGGTGGGAAATCTCATTGATACGCAGGGACGGAAACGGCTTCTGATCGTGGGAGCAACGCTGGTGGCTGTCACGATGTTTCCCTTCTGTTTCCTGACGGCATTGCCCTGTATGTATGCTCTGCAGATCGTCAGCGGCATTGGCTTCTCTATTCAGTCGGTCTCGCTGTCGACGATGACCACCGATCTGGTTCCTGAAAAAAGACTGACGGAGGGACTGGGGTATTATGGCCTGACTTCCACGATTTCTCAGGCCGTAGGACCGGCGCTGGCTCTCTGGATGGCAGGAGTCGTCGGATATGGGATCGACTTTGCCGCAGGTGGGTGCTTTTGTCTGCTGGCTCTGGCGCTGATGCCGTTGATCCGGTATGAGAAGCGGCGCATTCAGGAGCTGCAACAGAGAGCGGCAGAAGCAGAAAAAACGTCGGAACCGCAGACAGAGGAACGTCCCGCACGGTGGTGGCATCGAATCGTGGAGCCGACGGCATTGATTCCCAGCCTTTTAATGGTGGGTGTTTCCTTTGCCTCTTCCTCCGTGACGACCTTCCTGGCAACCTATGGCAGTGAAAAGGGAATTGAAAACATCGGACTTTTCTTCACGGTGCAGGCGGCCGGACTGGCTGTCTCCCGGGCTTTCGCGGGAAAACTGACCACACGGTTTGGCAGTAAACGGTGTCTGATGTGGGGACTCGTCGGCATGATGGTGGCTTTCGTGGGGATTCGCCTTTCTCCCGGTATTTATCCGCTGTTGATCATCGGCGTGGTCTACGCAATGGGAGTTGGTCTTGCCATGGTAGTGCTGAATGCGGCGGCGGTGCTCAATACACCGGCTCATCGGCGCGGTGCGGCGAATGCGACGTTTTATCTGGCACAGGACGGAGGACTTGGTCTGGGTGCGGCGCTGTTTGGAGTTGCTGCCGATGCGGCTGGGACGGGTGTGATCTATCTTCTGGCGGCAATTCTTTGCGGAGTTGTGCTTCTGGCAGTGAAACCCGCCTGCGCCAGAGTTCGTATGGACGGATGAAACCATTATTTCAGAGTGAAACCATAGTTTCGCTATCGAGACCCGGTGGAACATATAAATCCGGCATATTGTCATATAAAATCCGAAAATATAAATTGGCATGAGATTTGCTCTTTATAAGAGTATCTAAAGAGGAGGAGGTTGCTGCTATGGGAAAGTACCTGTTAAAGCGTCTGGGACAGACGGTACTGGTTATGTTTCTTGTCTCGACGCTGGTTTTTTTCCTTGTTTCCATGATCCCGGGTGATCCGGTCTACGCAATGCTGGGCGATGATATCACTCCGGAGGAATATGAGGTGCAGTATCTGAAGCTCGGACTGGACAAGCCGGTGGCTGAGCGATATGTGGACTGGCTGATCGGTGTGCTTCATGGAGATTTCGGCTCCTCCACGCAGTATCATACCAGCGTGGTGTCGGTCCTGATGGAGCGGGTGCCGGTGACTCTGTATCTGGCGATTCTGTCGACGCTGGTTAGCTTCCCGATCGGCATTCTGTTCGGAATCCTGACCGCCGTGAAGCGGGGAAAGGCGGCGGATACGGTGGTGACGCTGATCGCCAATATCTGCGCCTGTCTGCCGCAGTTCTGGATCGGCATCTGCCTGATGTATGCACTGGCGCTGAGGACCGGTCTGCTGCCGTCCAGCGGATTTACCTGGCCATGGGTGGACCTCGGAACGCATATCCGGCAGCTCATCATGCCGCTGACCTGTCTGTCTCTGGGAAGTATCGCCGGGATTACCCGCCAGACCCGTTCCAGTATGCTGGAGGTGATCCGGCAGGATTATGTGAGAACCGCCCGTTCCAAGGGACTGCATGAGAATAAGGTCATTTCGGTGCATGTTATGAAGAACGGTCTGATTCCCATCATCACGATGCTGGGCAACCGGCTGGCATTTATGATTGGCGGCTCCATGTTCGTGGAGGAGGTCTTCAACATTCCCGGCATGGGTTCCCTGTTTGTTAAAGCGGTCTCCGGGAAGGACATCCAGCTGATTCAGGCCTGTGTTCTCCTGACCGCCCTTGTCTCCTGTGTGGCTTACATCGTCACGGATATCATGTATATGGTCGTAGACCCCAGAATCAGCCTGGTCGAGTCGGAATAGGGGGTGACGAGCGTGGGTGAGAAAAAAACAGTCAATCGTAAGGCGGAAAATCGGAGGAAATTCCTCCGGGCACTGTTTAAAAGAAAGGTCGTTATCATAGGCGCAGTGGGCGTTCTGTTCTTTATTCTGGTGGCAATCCTGGCTCCGGTTCTTGCACCCTATGATCCCAACGCCGTATCCCTGCGGGATACGCTCAATGATCCCAGCTGGGAGCACTGGCTGGGGACAGACAACTTCGGGCGGGATGTGCTGAGCCGGATCATCTACGGCGCGCGGGTCTCTCTGATGGTCGGTGTTCTGGCCGTGGCTATCGCCTGTATCATTGGAACCTTCTTCGGATTACTGGCGGCCTACTTTGGCGGCGCCGTGGATGCGGTGATCATGCGTGTCTGCGAGGCGGTTATGTCGATTCCCAGTACGGTGCTGGCGATGGCGCTGATCGCCGTGTTCGGCGGCGGCCTGAGGAACCTGGCCATCATCCTCGGCGTTTCGACGATTCCGGGATATGTGAGAATGATGCGGGCGGAAGCTCTCAAGACCAAAGGCGCCGACTATGTCATGGCGGGACGGCTGCAGGGGAGCGGGAATTTCCGTCTGATGTATACTCATATTCTTCCCAACTGCTTGTCCCCGATCATCGTTATGATGACACAGCAGGTGGGACAGACGATTCTGGTGGAAGCAGGTTTAAGCTTCCTGGGTATTGGCATCAGCGTGCCGACCGCTTCCTGGGGATCCATGGTCAGCGACGGAAAGGCCTATCTTCTGACCAATCCCGTGTTCGCCATAGCGCCGGGCGCCTGCATTGCCATCCTGGTAATCTGTCTGAATCTGTTCGGAGACGGAATCCGGGATGCTCTGGATCCCCGGCTTCGCGGTGAGTCGTAGAGAGGAGGAGAGACGCCATGGAAAAAATACTGGAAGTTAAAAATCTGAATACAGAGTTTGTCGTGGAGGGAAAGACAGTCACGACGGTTAAGGATGTCTCCTTCTATCTGAAGCCCGGTGAGATCATCGGCGTGGTGGGAGAGTCCGGCAGCGGCAAATCGGTGACGATGATGAGTATCCTTCAGCTCATCGCCTCTCCCGGCAGGGTGGCCGGCGGGGAGGTATATCTGAAGGAATCGAAGGACAATATCCTCAAGTATCCGCAGAACGGAGAGCAGATGTGCTCCATCCGCGGAGGCACCATCGGCATGATCTTTCAGGAGCCGATGACCTCTTTGAACCCGGTGCTGACCGTGGGATATCAGATTCAGGAGACGATCATGCTGCATCTGGGGCTCGGCAAGGAGGCCGCGAAGGAGAAGGCCATCGAGATGCTGAAGCTGGTGAATATCCCGGATGCGGAGAGCCGCTATAACTATTATGCGCAGCAGTTCTCCGGAGGAATGCGCCAGAGGATCATGATCGCCATGGCATTAGCGGCCGAGCCCGATATTCTCATTGCCGATGAGGCAACGACCGCTCTGGACGTGACGACGCAGGCGCAGCTGCTGGAGCTGCTGAAGGAGATCTCGGAGAAGAAGGGGACGTCCATCATCATCGTTACGCATAACCTGGGCATCGTGGCGCAGTATGCACAGCGTATCTATGTCATGTATGCGGGGATGCTGATGGAGACAGCCAGTGCGAAAGACCTCTTCTCCCACCCAGAACATCCGTATACCCGTGGATTGCTGCGGGCCATCCCACGGCTCAGCGATCCCAAGGGAAGGATCCTGGTGCCGATCGACGGGCTGCCGCCCAGTCCTGCGGAACGGCCGGATTACTGTCCCTTCTATAACCGGTGTCCTTATCGTATGGACAAATGCCGTGAGATCGAGGACACTCCGGTCGTGGAGGTGGAGCCGGAGCATCGGATCCGCTGCTGCCTGACACGCGAGGAGATGCAGGCGAAGGTGGAGGAAGTGGAAGGAAGAGAGCTTCCCGCCGCGCCGGAGAAGCACATTTCCCCGGAGGTTTTCCTGGATGTCCGCAACGTGCGGAAATATTTCCCGGTCTACAAGGGAATCATGCGAAGAAAGGTGGCAGACGTCAAGGCCATTGAAGAGATCTGCTTCCAGGTGAATAAGGGAGAGACCCTTGGCATCGTCGGAGAGAGCGGCTGCGGTAAGACGACGCTGGCTCGATGCATCATGCGGGTGTATCACCCGGATGATGGAAGCATCCGCTTTGAGGGAGAAGACATTGCGAATCTGAAGGAAAAGGACCTGCGTCCCTTCCGTCCGAAGATGCAGATGATCTTTCAGGATCCCTTCTCGTCTCTGGATCCGAGGCAAAGCGCCGGTTCAATCGTGGGAGAGTCTCTGCGGATTCATAAGCTGACAAAGACGCAGGAGGAATATGACCGTCGGGTGGATGAGCTTTTCGAGTTGGTGGGACTCAATCCGAATCTGAAGGATCGTGTCGCTCATGAATTCTCCGGCGGACAGAGACAGAGACTCGGTATCGCCCGGGCGCTGTCCTCCAATCCGTCCATGATTATCTGCGATGAGCCGATCTCGGCGCTGGATGTGTCGATTCAGGCGCAGATTATCAATTTGCTGGAGGAACTGCAGAGCAAGCTGGGCATCACCTATCTTTTCATCGCGCATGATCTGGCGGTGGTGAAGCACATCAGTGACAAGATTCTGGTGATGTATCTGGGGCGGGTCGTCGAGCTGGCGGACTGTGACAGTCTGTATGAGAATCCTCTGCATCCGTATACGCAGGCGCTGCTCTCAGCGGTTCCGACCATTGATTCGGCGGTGGACGGAGTAAAGGAGCGAATCCATCTTCAGGGCGAGGTGCCCAGTATCTTAAACCGGCCGAAGGGCTGTCCCTTCAGCGACCGCTGCTCCTATGCGGGCGAGCGGTGTAAACAGGAGATTCCGCAGCTGATGCAGGTTGGCGCAACGCATCAGGTCGCGTGTTTCTTATATCAAAAAAAGGAAAGTGAGGTTCAAGAAGTATGAAGCGAATGAAGAAACTGGTTGCTCTGATGCTGGCGCTCGCCATGGCGGCATCTCTGGCGGCCTGCGGCAGCTCCTCTGATTCGGGGACGACGGCGGCAGAGACTACCGCGGCGGAGACGACGGCGGATGGCACGGAGAGTGCCGAAACCGGAAGTGAGGAAACCGGGACGGATGAAACAGCGAGTGAGGAGACCGGAGAGGTGACGACAGGCGGTATTTACCGGACGGCGGAGAATGTGGTTCCCATGTCCTTCTTTACCGTAACCGCTTCCTCCACTAACGCGGATCTGTTCATCACGCCCGCAGTGGAGCCCCTGCTGCGTATCTACAAGGATGGTACCTATGATTACCTGTTGGCTGAGTCCATGACCCGTGATGATGAGAATCTGACGCTGACCGTGAAGCTGCGCGAGGGGATTTATTTCACGGATGGTTCTGAGCTGAATGCGGAGGTCCTGGCCTGGACTATCGACACGGCATTGGAGGCTGGGCGTTCTGCTTCCCTGGGAAGTCCTACCGGATATGAGATCGTAGATGATTATACGGTCACTATCCAGTTCGAGACCTACTCTCTGGAGTGGGAGACCCTGATCGGCAAGATGTATATGCACTCCAAACAGGCTTATGAAGAGAACGGTGAGGAGTGGTGCCAGATCAACATGGTCGGAACCGGCCCGTATATCCTTGAGGAGTATGTGCAGGATACAAAGCTGACCTTCGTAAGAAATGATGACTATTGGCAGGGAACGCCGTATCTGGACGGCATGGAGATTTATTGCATCACGGATACGACGACTTCTACTTCTTCCTTCCTGAATAAAGAAGTAGATTTCCTGATGAGCACCAATGCAAACCAGATCGAAACCCTTACCGAGGCCGGTTATGAGGATACCTCAAAGGGATATCCGGCGGATGTGTCATTGGGTCTTTGCTATCCTGTTAGCACTATCGAAGATGATCCTTTCTATGATGTAGCGGTTCGTCAGGCGGTGTTCCTCTACGGTATTGACTGGGAAGGCGTGGGCAACGCTTCACAGGGTGCTATCGCTTACCGTACCAACCAAATTGGTATTTCCGGTTCATATCACTATGACGAGGATCTGGAATACACCGAATATGATCCCGATAAGGCGATGGAGATGCTGGCGGAGGCTGGTTACCCCGACGGATTTGAAACGACAATATATACGACATCTAGTATGACCAACGATGCTACGGCTATTCAGGCTTGTCTGCAGGAAATTGGCATTACCGCTGAGGTGGAGGTTGTGACGACCCTCAATGACATCCGTGAGTCGGGAACGATTCCTGGCATTCTGCTGGGCCTGACACCGGGCTATCTGGATATTGCCTCTACGATGAAACGTGTCTACTCAAGAGAAAGTTCATCTGGAAAGATTATCAATTACTCTGATGAATACGAGGAGACATTGGCAGCTGCAATGTCGGCTTCTACGCTGGATGAGAAGAAGGAACTTCTGCAGAAGTGCTCTCGTCTGCTGAGCTATGATGAGGCTCTGATGTTCGCCAGCTGGGCGGTTGATACCAACTATTTTGTGCAGGACTACGTGCAGGGACTGAATCGTCAGGATGTCGCGTACGGATATTCCTGCGAGAAAATCTGGCTGAGCAATCAGTAAGAAGAAAACGGAGAAATCTCTGTAATCAGTGAGATTCGGGCACGGCGAACGCCGTGCCCGTTTTTCAGGTGCGCCTCTCGTCTGTGCCGTACTGGAACTATTCCTGAAAATCTGTTATAGTATGATACAAGGGATAAAAGGTATTTTGCCGTTTTGATACGTGGATGGAGGGTGAAGGCGGATGGCCAGAGTGATGTATTGCACTATGGAACAGCAGGAACTGGATACGGCGATCCGGATCGCAGAACAGCTGCAGGTAGATCTGCTTCCATACCTCGCATCGAACGATGAGGCTGCGCACTGCCAGAAGCTTGTGACGGATGCCTACGAGTCCAATGTAGAAGCGATCCTCAGCCGGGGGAGAATTCGGGCTTTCCTGCGGGATATTCGTTGTACGATTCCCATCGTTCCCAATTATTTTTCGGGAAAGGAGACGATGTCCATTCTCTGGAACATCCGAAAATACTACCGGGAGCGCGGGGAGGGGGATCCTTCCCGCAAGGTGTGCCTGCTGACGCATCAGCCGCTTTTTATTAATGAAAGAATTTACAGTCAGGTGTTCGAAATGGAGGTTCATAATGTGGTGATCCCCCAGGACAGCCTGACGCGGATGGAGCCGTTCCTGCGGAATATCCGGGAGGAAGGGTACGACTGTGTGGCCTGCGGACGGAGCATCAAGCCCATCGCCGAGATGGTCGGTCTGTCGGCCTTCTGTGATTTCCATGAGATGGCGGAAGATGCCATCATCGATGGCCTGCGTACGGCGGCGGTCGTGGCGGCTTCTACGGCGGAGATGAAGACCAGTGTGCAGAACCTCCGCACGATGATGGACAATGCTTTTGAGGCGATTCTTCTGCTGGATGGGGATGGGAAGATTACTCTGCTGAATCAGAGAGCAGAACTGAGACTGAACCGGGAGCGCCGGATCATGGTGGGAGAATATATCTGGAATGTGATTCCTCAGATCGCTGAGACGGATATCCGGAACGTACTGGAAACCGGCCGCAATATTTTCGGGACGATCGTCCAGATTGAAGACTTTTCTGCCACGGTCAATGTCAGTGCCGTTCAGAGCCGCAACGGAAACGGCGGAGCGATCGTACAGTTTACAGAGCTGCAGCGAATCGAGCAGATGTCGGAAGTTGTTCGCAAGGAGCTCTACTCGAAGGGACATGTGGCCAAGTATACCTTCGATTCCATCGTGGGAGAATCGCAGGGCATCCAGGAAGCGAAACGGTTTGCCGCGCAGTTTGCCAAGTATCATTCCAATGTATTGATCCTCGGGGAGACGGGAATCGGCAAGGAGCTCTTCGCGCAGAGCATTCACAATGCCAGTCTGCGCAGCGGAAAGCCCTTTGTGGCAATCAACTGCGGCGCCATCCCGCAGAACCTCCTGGAAAGTGAGCTCTTCGGTTATGCGGATGGTGCCTTCACCGGCGCTTCGCGCCGGGGAAAGAAGGGGCTGTTTGAGATTGCGGACGGAGGAACGATCTTCCTGGATGAGATCTCGGAGATGGACCTGGGGGAACAGGTACAGCTTCTCCGTGTGCTGGAGGAGCGGGTCATTCACAAGGTGGGAGATGACAAGATGATTCCCATTGATGTCCGGGTCATTGCGGCCAGCAACCGGAATCTGAGACAGGCTGTGGAGGAGGGGAAATTCCGCGAGGATCTTTATTATCGGCTGAATGTCCTGACGCTGAACCTGCCGCCGCTTAGAGAGCGGGGGAGGGATGTGATCCTTCTGGCGAATTACTTTTTTAAGAGCCATGGGAAAAAATATCGTAAGCTGGTCTCCCTGTCTCCGGAAGCAGAGGCTGTGCTTTGCTCTTACAGCTGGCCGGGCAATATTCGTCAGCTTCGTAATTTCTGTGAGAAGCTGGTTGTAGTGGCCAACAGCAGCATTCTGGAAGGAGACTTCGTAGCGAAGCAGTTAGCGCAGAGTTTTATGCTGTTACCCGAAGAAACACAGCCGGAGGCGGAGAAGCTGCAGGAAGCGGGTGAAGCGGAGCGTGAAAAGAGTCAGGAAGACAGTCAGACTGAGGATGCAGCGCCGGAGGAGAATGATGAAAAAAAGAGAATCCTGGCGGCACTGAATCGCTCCCAGGGCAATCGGAAGGCGGCTGCGGAGAAGCTGGGGATCAGTAAATCGACGCTGTGGCGGAAAATGAAAAAATACGAGATCGGGGAGAAATTTTAAGGCTGGACAGCAAGGCCGGGGAGCAGGAAAACTGGCTGCCTCCGGGGAAATAAGCACGAAAGGGTTTCATGTGAAAAAAAGGTTTCATCTACGTACAGATGAAACCTTTTTTGAATACGTAAGGGCGCACAGGGTTTTTAATGGTTTACGTTATATGCGCCCCGCGCAGGCGAGTAAGAGGCGAAAAAACGGCCTTTTACTCGATCAGAGTAACGAAAAACGGACAAAAACCGAAAAATCTGCTGTGATTTTTTTGGCATGATATTTGCTGTCTTATTAACTAAAAGAGAGATGTTTCTGAGTTTATCGAGAGGGGGAACAGCGTTTATGGCAATGTTACTGGCGAAGACAGAAAGCGGTTTTGTGGAGGGAATGCCTGCCGGAATGCAGAGAATCAGCGTTTTTCGTGGAATACCCTATGCAGCGCCGCCTACGGGAGAGAACCGCTGGCGGGAGCCGCAGCCGGTGGAACCCTGGGAAGGAGTGCGTCCGGCGTACCGCTTTGCAGCGATTCCCTATCAGCCCCGGAGCCGGAAAGGCACATTCTATCAGAAGGAATCCGACCCGATCGACTGGCCGATGAGCGAGGACTGCCTGTATTTGAATATATGGACGCCGGCGGAAGCTGCCGGAGAGAAGCTGCCGGTAGCAATCTATATTTTCGGCGGCGGGATGCGCCAGGGATATGCGCATAAGCAGACCTATGACGGGGAGGCTTTCGCCAGACGGGGGATTGTCTATGTCAGCATCAATTACCGGGTCAATCTGTTCGGCTATTTCGCGCATCCGGAGCTGTCCAAAGAATCCCCGCACCATGTCTCCGGATCTTACGGCACATTGGATCAGGTGGCGGCGATTCAGTGGGTGGTTCGGAATATCGCCGCTTTTGGCGGAGATCCGGACCATATTACGCTCTTCGGTCAGTCTGCCGGTGCGGACTGTGTGAGAAGTATGATAACGACTCCCTTAACGAAGGGAATGATTCGTGGGGCTATTTTGCAGAGCGGCAGCGGTCTCAGTTATCTCCACGGCGGCATGAGGAAGACATTGGAGGAGGGAGAACGGGACGGAGAGGCTCTTCTGAAATTTGCCGGAGTATCCTCCATTGCGGAAGCGAGAGAGCTCTCACCGGATCGTCTGCTGGAGATTTTTGATCAGTACTTTAAATCTGTCATGGGCGCGATGGTGACTTTTGCACCGTTGGTAGACGGTTATCTGCATCCGGAGTCTCCCGTGGATGCGATCCGGGGAGGGCACCACCATGATATTCCATATATAATAGGAAGCTGTGCCGATGAGGACTGGGCGTATGACCTGAACCCAAATCCGGATTATGCGGGGTTCTGTCAGTCGCTTTTGAGCATTTACGGGGATCAGGCAGATGCCTATATGGAACTGGCAGATATCCGCGATGTGTCTGGACTGGTGCGGCACAACCGCCATTACATCCGCAACTATATGCTGGCAGGTTCCTATGCTTTTTGTGTGAATCAGCAGCGGCTGGGACGGCGTCCGGCCTATCAATATTGGTTCAGCCAGGTACCTCCGGGGTTGGAGGGAGAGGGCGGCGCCTATCACTCGGCAGAGCATCCTTATATCAATGAAACCCTGTTTCGCATGGATCGCCCGTATCGTGGAGAAGACTTCGAACTGTCGCAGAAGATGTGCGGTTACTGGTGCAATTTTATGAAGACCGGGAATCCAAATGGCGAGGAACTGCCGACATGGGAGTCCTTCACGGACGAGCAGCCTCTGGCGATGGAATTTGGCGGCGGCAACCAGATGATGGAGATCCCGATCTCAGCCTTCGTGCAATTCCTGGCGGACTGCGGCCTGGAAGGGGTCTGAGAAGCGATGGGTGAGGGGGGAGCAGGGGGCTCTGAAAGAGAATCCCCTGCTCTCAGAGCTCCAGCCTCCGATGGAGATACCCCTCATAGTAACGAATCAGCCGACAGGCGAACAGGAGGCGCTGCTGAATACTGCCGTCTGTGAGATCAACATTCAGAATCTCAGTGATACGGTGGATTTTGTTCTGCACCGTGTTGCGGTGCATGTACATTTCTTCTCCGGTTCGCGCAATGTTGCGGCCGTTTCGCAGGTAAGAGTAGAGCACTTCCCGCAGGTTGGTGCCGTGGGCATAATCGTACCGTGTCAGGGTGATGAGGCAGGGATCGGTCAGCGTGATGATGTCGCTGTGTCCCAGGTCCTCCCGGAAACGGCGGCAGGCCAGATCGATTACCAGATAATCCGCATATTCTGTGAAATGACAGATTCTTTCACGGGGATGAAGTGCTGCCAGGATGGGGCTGAGTCTCCGGCACAGTTCATAGAAGGTGCGAAAATGGTGATAGCGGCTGGAGCCGTTGGAGAGGATGGCCTGTGCCTGATATTCCTCCAGAAGGCGCAGGAATGCCGCAGAGTGGAACTCTTCCGGCAGTGTGAATGATTGCTCTTCGTTGGAGTAGAGCAGCACAATCTGATGGCCGAAGAGTGCGACAGGGCAGTCCGGGAAGAGTTCTGCGAGAGCCTGGAGCAGCCCGGAGGCAGCAAAATATTTCTCGTTCGCAGACGGTGCCTGTTTTCCGGAAGGCTCTGTCCCGCCAGGAAGCGTGACCAGGAGGCAGCGAATGTAGCGATTCGGAGGCAGCAGAGCAGAAATGCGTTCTTCACATTCTGCATCGCTGACGGAGGAAGGGCCGCTTAAGTCGTTTACCAGCTCCTGAAAGGGGGAGGCTTCTTTTGCAGAGGGTACCGTGTAGCCGGAGAGGCGGGATGCAAGGCAGTCGCCCAGCCGCCGGAGCGCGTATCGGAGATCCTTTTCCGGCCGCCGGGCTGGCGGAAGGCAGAGCAGGAGGGCAGCGGGGAAATCTCGGTCCCGGAGAGGGAGCAGGAGCAGTTCACGGTCGGCCAGACGGCAGGATATGGGCAAATCGATCATGGCTTCCCACAGAGGGGGGAGCTTTTTTTGTATATCACGGGATAAAAATCTGTTTTCCACCGCCTCTTTCATCGGCATGATGTCGGAGAGAGGGGCATCCGCTGCCTCTCCGCAGGCCAGAAGATGGAAGCCCGGTGTGAAAAGCAGAAGGGAGGCTCCCAGCTGCCCTGCAGCCTGCTTCAGAAGATCCGGAAGGGGAAGTCCGCGTCCCAGCAGATCATTCAGGTGCCTCTCCCATCCGGCGTACCCGGCCAGTACATTGGCCACCCGGCGGAAGAGGTCCGCCAGGGACAGATCGGTCACGAGGATATTGTGGGGAGAGTCATAAAAGGAGGACATGGGAAAATCAGCGCCCTTTGCGACCAGAAAAGTAGCGGAAGCTGTTTGAGAGAAGCGGGCATCGCGCAGGGCGGAGATGGTTTGTTCGGTCTCTCCGAGGTACAGAATGCCCGCTGCGGGGACGGGAACCGTTTCCTCGTCTAACAATTCCGGAGGGTTCTCCGGAGAGAAGAGCGAGTGGGACTGGTGAAAATACAGTTCGTGGGGACGGAGCGTTTCGATCAGGTAGTTGAGGTCACACATGGGCTGGAGTCCTCCCTTTGATGTCTATTACGAATTGTGTTGGTGACGCAGGCACAAATTTGGCTTGCTGTTTTCGATCATTGATTTAAACAGATACCACCATTATACACGATGACAAATCAAAGCTCAATCGAAGGAAGTAAATGTCTGCTGTGCAGGTTTTCACAGTTTGGGAGCCACAAGGTGGAAATCTGCACAAAAATCATCTTGTTATGTGGACGATTCTTGTATATGGAAGTAGATATCTGCTAAGGTAAAAGGAACAGGAGAAGGAGGCGCATTTCCATGAATGAAGTGACGGGAGTCGTTTTTGATATTCAGCATTACAGTATCCATGACGGACCGGGAATTCGGACCAACGTGTTTGTCAAGGGATGCCCTCTCCGCTGTCTCTGGTGTCAGAATCCGGAGTCTCAGGCGCGGCAGGCTCAGCTGATGGTGCGCCATGACAGCTGCGTGGGCTGTGGAGCCTGTGTGGCTGCCTGTCCGCGGGGGGCGGTGCGGCTGGAGGAAGGGAAAACGAGGACAGATCGTCAGTTGTGTGAGAGCTGCGGAGCCTGTGTGGCTGTCTGTGCAGTGAAGGCTCGGGAGATCACGGGACGTGTCATGACGGTGGAGGAGGTCTATGCGGAGGCAGAGCAGGACCGGCTTTTCTATGAAGGTTCCGGCGGTGGTGTGACCCTGACCGGAGGAGAGGTCCTGGCACAGCCGGACTTCGCAGCGGCGGTGCTGGCCCGCTGCCAGGAAGGCGGACTGCACACCGCCATCGAAACCTGCGGCTACGGGAGCTGGGAATCTCTGGCGGGACTTCTCAATCATTCGGACATCGTTCTGTATGACGTGAAGCATATGGATTCGGAAGCGCACCGCCGCGGAACCGGCGTAGGAAACGAAAGGATCTTGGAAAACCTGTCCCGGCTATCCGGGGAGAGAGGAATTCCTGTCATCGTGCGGACGCCGATTATCCCGGGGTTTAACGACATGAAGGCCAACATGGAGGCGATGGTGGATTTTATCAAGAAGAAGGTTCCCACCTGTCAGGAGGTGAATCTCCTGCCCTATCATCCGCTGGGGGAGAGCAAGAGGGAGCAGCTGGAGACGGAAGGAACCCGCTTCCGCCGTCCGGAGGAGGACGAGATGGAGGTACTGCGGGAGGTGTTCCGGGAGGCTGAGATACCGGTGAAATGACGGGAGGCCGGGGTTTCCCGCCAGGAATGATTTTTATGCGTATTGTAGTCATTCCAGCTGGGGATGCCGGTGCTGGGGCAGCATGGGCATTCCCCGTTTGTGATACAGAGCATTTGTTCAGATGGAATGTTTCAGAGAATTACAATCGGATTTGTAAGATACAGGGAAAGTCCTCCAGTAGATGGCATGAAGGACTTTTTGTAATGGGACTCCTACAGTTCGGGACGAAACACGGTCAGATTGAACTGGTTCTCCCGGCGGAAGTCTGTTGGAGTATTACCGATGTGTTTTTTAAACTGCCGCAGATAGTTTGTCGTCGTGGAAAACCCCGCCCGCTGAGCGATCTCATCAATGGTCAGAGTTGTTGTGATCAGCAGCGTCGTGCTGTAGATCAGCCGGGACTGCAGCACCAGATAGATTGGGGAGATGCCGAACTCCGCTTGGAAAATATGGCTCAGGTGCGACGGACTGATGTGAAAGCGTTGCCCCAGCGATTCCAGTGAGACTGGTTCCAGATAGTGGCTATTGATATAGTGGAAGATCTGGTGCGCCAGATTCATATTTTCATGGAAGACGGCGTTGTGAAGAATCGGCTGGGAACCTTTGGTGAAGAGCCACTCGGCCAGAACCAGAATGGCGTCCGTCAGCGAGAGCGCCGCCTCCAGGGAGCTGGAAGGAGAGTCCCTTCGCGTGGCGAGGAGGCAAAGGATCATCTGCCGGATGTAAGAAGCGTATTCGCCGCTCTTGCGCAGAGAGATATTGGGACGCTGAAGCTCTTTTGCGAAAAAACCGGGCTGCGTCACTTGAAAATTAATGGCGGCATAGGTCAGGTCCCCGCCTGCAGAGGGATAGAGACAGTGATACTGCCTGGACGGGGTCAGCGTCATGTCGCCGGCATGCACCTCGATCGTGTGAGTGTTGTCGGTAAAATACCCCTCCCCGGAGACGATAAAGCAGAACTCATGGGAACTGTGGCAGTGTATTCGGCTTCCCCAGGTGATGGGGGAGGGCTTATAGGAGATGGATCTTACCAGAAAGGAAGCGGGGCAGGAGTAAGCGGTTGTCATGGAAATCACCTCATAAAAAGCAGGATTGGCAGGTAAATGGCCTGTCTTTTTTATTGTTTTTGGTCGAAAAAAGGCTCAAAATGAGCAGGAAAGTCTACTGACAGGAAGCGTTGGGAACTGATACAATAATAACACAAAAAACAGAAGGAGGATACAAAAATGTCATCAATCCAAATTGTTATCGCCATTACAATTCTGATGGCGATCCTGTTTATGATGCCGAAGGTTCCCTTCGGACTGGCAGCGATGTTCTGCTGCTTCCTGTTGGTCGTAACCGGTGTCTCGGACATCAGTGAGGCTTTCAGCGGCCTCTCCAACCAGACCGTGATCATGGTCGCCTCGATGTTCGGCCTGAGCGCGGCACTGCAAAAGACGAGTCTCGCCTTTAGGTTGAAGGACCTCATCGGGATTATGTCCGGAAAGAGTGACATGGCCCTTATGATCACCCTGTCCGTGCTCTTTATCGTCATGCTGCTGGTTCTTCCCGGCATGGTGCTGATGGTCATGTTCGCCAGTTTTCTGGGTGCCTTGGGAGATAAGAGTGAGGTGACTCCCTCCCGTGTTATTCTTCCCATGCTGATGATCAATGTGTGCTGGGAGACCTGCATCCCTCTGGGCATGGGCGCGACGCAGGACTTCCAGGCGAATGCCTATATCGAGAACATCGTAGCCGCTGAGCAGCTTCTGGTCTACGGTGATATGTTCAAGGTGCGTATCATCCCGGCGATCCTGGTTGTGATCTATGCCTGCTGGGTGTGGAAGAAGCTGCCCAAGCGGGAGCTCAATATCAACGATGAGATGAGCTCGAACATTCGGCGGGGAGATCTGGCCAAGTGGAAAGAGTGGCTGGTCTACATCGTGTTCATCTGCGTGGTGCTGGTTCTGGTCTTCAATTCCTACTTCGGATCGCTGATGTATGTCATTCCCGGCCTGGGTCTTGTGATTCTGGGCTTCGCCGGGGTGCTGTCGCCGAAGGAGATCACGCAGAATGTCTGCTCAGATACGATCTGGATGCTGGCCGGTATCATGGGAATGACCGCAGCCCTGACGAATTCCGGCGCGGCGGATCTGATCGGCAATGTCATGTATTCCCTGGTCAGCTGGACCGACAATGGATTTGTCATCATGCTGATCATCAGTCTGTTCACAGCGTTGATGACGACCTTTCTCTCCAACTCCGGCTGCCGCGGTGTGCTGCTTCCTCTGGTGGCGGCTATGGCGGTCTCTGCGGGAATGGATCCCCGGGGTCTGGTCTGTTGCGTGTCGATTTCTGCGGGATATGCGTTCTGCTTCCCGACCGGAAGTACGACCTGTGCCTTTGCCTTCGCACTGGGAGAGTACAACCCGGCGAAGGTCCTGAAATACACATTGCCGCTCCTGGTGATTCTCTGTGTTGTCACAGCTATCTGCTGTAATATTGTCTTCCCTGTGTATGGGTGATGAGCACTTGAAGGGAGGATACGGATGAATTACGAACGTCTTCTGGAAGGATGCGCGCAGGAAATTGATGCCGCCGGGCTAGAGGTGCTGGGCATCGAGATCTACAGGGATGGTGAACTGCGGGCTCGTCACCGGTGGCAGGAGGATACGCCGGTCAATATCTGGTCTCATACGAAATGCTTTACCAGCGCGGCCGTCGGTCTGGCGGTCGCAGACGGCCTCCTTTCCCTGGAGGACCGTATCGTGGACTGGTTCCCGGAGTTCGCAGAGCTGCCGAGTGCGGAGGGACGCCTGTCCCGGCTGACGCTGCGCCACGTGCTCACGATGTCTTCCGGACAGCAGAGCAAACTCCTCTTCGGGCCGCTGCGGGATGATCCGGCCTGCCAGCTCTCCGAGCTCAGAGAGTGTGAGGGAAAGCGGACGAAGGACCTTCTCGAGCGGATTTTAGAGGAACCCTTCGTGGAGGAGCCGGGAACCTCCTTCTCCTACGCCAATTCGGACGCGGATATCGCCGCGCGTTGTGTGGAGCAGGCGGTGGGACTGACGGTGAAGAATTATCTTTATGACCGGCTTTTCCGGCCTCTTGACATTGAAGAACCGTTCTGGCAGTCTGATCTGCGGGGGCATACCTATGGGGATGCCGGGCTGTTCCTGCGAACCTCCGATATGGTGAAGCTGGGGTTGCTGTACTGCCAGGAAGGAGACTGGAAGGGTAATACGCTTCTCGATGCTTCCTGGATTCACGAATCGACCGGAAAACAGATCGACACGCCGGTACGCGACCCTTGGGACTGTGGGTACGGCTATCTGATCTGGAAATTCCCTGTGGATGACGGATACCGCTTCGCCGGCGCCGGCGGACAGAACAGCATCGTTCTGCCACACCGGGGTCTGGTGATCGGAATCAACGCCAGAGTGGGGGCGAGACTTCCGGAGTTCAAGCAGGTACTGACAAAGACTCTGATTGAGCCTCTGTCTGCCTGACAAAGTGAAATAGAGAAAGCGCCGACCGCATGAAGGCCGGCGTTTTTTAACAATTCGTATCTGCAGGCAGGTTGTAGTAATTCAGTAAAAACTCCCAGAAATCCAGCGCAGCCTCCTTCAGCAGCTCTTTTTTCTTGCGCATGATATACAGTGAGAAGGAGGCATCGTAGTCGGCGATGCGGTATTCCTGAATGTTCCGGCATAAGCCGGAATCAGAAGGCAGACTCAGAGCGGGAAGGAGGCCCACCGCCATGCCCCGCTCGATCAGTGAAAGCGTAACCATCAGATCGTCGGTCTGATAGTAGGACTTCGGCAGGAACCCCGCATTGGTGCAGATGGCGCGGGTGGCCGAGCGGGCGCCCGGTCCCGTCTCCTGCGGTGTGACAAAGCGTTCCCCGCTGGCTGAGGGAAGCTCGATGCGGCCGCCCCGGAAGCGAAGATTCTTATAGCCTGGATACTGCGGAGAGACGACAAAGCAGTACTCGGATCGATACAGTTCCTGTTCCACCCAGAACTGTCGGTTTGAGGAGCAGGAGGAGCCGGAGCATTTCATATCAAGAATAAAATCGTTGGAGACCTCACTCCGGGAATCCCTCTGGTCGGTGTGGTTCTGTGTGATGCGGAAGCTGACCAGAGGATTCAGAAAGGAGTATTCCTGGAAGCAGGGCAGCGTCCCCAGAAAGGGCGCGTTGCAGGCGATCCGGATTTTTCCTGAGACCTCATAGGTATTGCGCCGCAGAGCAGCCTGCCCCTGATTCAGTGATTCCAGTGCGTTCCCGGCATAAGAGAAGAAGGATTCGCCATTATGGTTCAGAAGGATGCGGTTCCCGATGCGGTCGAACAGCTTGCAGCCAAGCTCCGCCTCAAGCGTGGAGATGCTTCGGCTGAGTGCCGACTGCGTGATTCCCAGCTCATCGGCAGCGACCGCCATGTGTTCATACCGGGCAAGTATCAGAAAATGGTTGATTTGCTGTAACTTCAAGGATCCTGCCTCCCCTTTTTCTGCTGTATTCATGGGAAATTCTTCACCATTATGAATTCACCATGAAGATTGTAACAGAAACCTCAGGAAATTTACACTTTTTGATTTTTATGGGTGAGAAGGGAAAGTGGTTTTTTACCAAATTACGTTATACAAAAAAGAAAAGAAGAACTAAGAATAACTTTTTCTTATGCACCTCTGTCTTTTAGACGAAAGACGTGGTATAATGATCTTGGGCGTAATTAAAAGGACTCTGAGGGGAGAAGTGTCGTATGAATGTAAAGGAAATGCAGTATATCGCGACGATCGCGGAATGCGGAAGTATTACGAAGGCTGCGAAGGAGCTGTACATCTCTCAGCCGGCGCTGAGCAGCTATCTCAAGGCGCAGGAGGAGCAGCTGGGATACAGGCTCTTTTTTCGGCAGAACAAGACATTGATCCCGACGGCGTATGGGAAGATCTACCTGGAGTATGCCAGGCGGATTCTGGTTCTGGAGGAGGAATTCCGTGAGCAGGTCCGGATATGGGAGCATCAGCTGCCGTCGCCTCTGCGTGTTGTCCTGAATACTATCAATTCGGCCACCTACTATGACGCGTTGGAAGCAGCACTAATGGAGGCCTTCCCGGGCGTGGAGATTGAACCGATCTCGATTAGCTCGCCGCAGGCGATGGAGCTGCTGCAGGCGGGAGAAGCACATTTCTCCCTGAGGAATTCCTATCTGACGCCGCCGGCGCCCCTGGAAGCCGTCTATCTGATGGACGATCCGGATGTCGTGGCGATTCCCGATGGACATCCGCTGCTGGAGCGGTGCTTTACGGATGAGGAGGGCCATCTCTCTGTGCGCAGTAAGGACCTGCGTGCCTGTGAGGTTTATATCCGCAGCAACATGGCGCTGCAGACGAGGCAGGTCTTCTATACCGAGAGGCTTCCGCAGAAGTACGGCGTGGAGGCCCGGAATATACACAGAAGCTCTCTGGATACAGGTCTGGCTCTGACCGCGGTGCGCCGTAAGAAGGCGATTCTCATGGATACGATGGTGGCTCTCTGGCAGGCACAGGAGGCAGGGTTTTCTCTGGCGCGGATGGCTCCGCAGATAGAAAGCTACTATATCCTGTTTACGTACAACCGGGATATGCTTCCCGCGGGACAGATGCAGGAACTGCTGCGGGTGACAAAAGAATGCCTGAGAGAGTTCTTCACGCCCCCAGACACTCTTTCCTGAAATGTTCCTTTTCTTTAACTCTGCAGCAAACCGAATTCCCGGCGGAAGGCGAAGGCAACGCCCTCCTGGATCAGGCTGCTGTACTCGGTCGGCAGGATGCAGAACGCATGTGCTACGCGGCCGGCCACGACCAACTCGCAGGGAACGCCGACCTGCAGAAGCCGTCTCGCATACTCGACTCCCTGATCCCGCAGGGAGTCGAGTATGCGGTCACGATATAGTGGGGATTCAATCCTGTCAGGTCGCGGCAGTAAAGAGGCATCGCATAGTACGGGGGTTCCCGCCCATCTTCGCCGGGGTAGTACAGATGCTCCGCCTGGTTCATGTACGCTTCCTCTCCGGTCATGGGACCGAAGTCGATCTGCTGTGTACTGTGCATCTTCTCATCCGTCAGGATCGGGCAGTTCAGAGCCGTCAAAAGCGGCGCAGGAAGGCGATGGTTGCGGATGTATAGGGACAGTCCGGCAGCCAGGTTGCCTCCGGCGCTGGTGCCGTGAAGCCCCATGCGCTGTGAGTCGAGATTCCATTCCTGTGCGTGTTCACACAGATACTTCCAGGCATTGACAACATCGAGGAGCGGTGTCGGATAATGCACGGTCTCACTGCACAGGCTGTATTCCGCGCTGACAACGACGCAGGGGGTATGCTCCGCGAGGAACGCGCACCGTGTGTCATCAATATCCAGATCTCCGCCGGTGAATCCGCCGCCGTGATTGGCCAGGATGCCCGGCGCCGCGTCCGAAATGCCCTGAGGGCGGTAGATGCGCAGCATCTGTTCGGTTCCTTCCTGATAGCCGGGGATGATCCGGTTTTCCACCTTCATCCCCTTGGGGGGGGGACGAAGGGCGGTCTGTTTCTTTTTTTCCTTTCCCCTCCTTCTCCCCTCCCTGCGGTTTTGTCGGACATCGCCTGGATATGCTGTTCATATCCGGGGCATGGTTTTAAAATCATAGCTTCTCCTTCCTGAACGCTGTTTGTTCCGGCTTACGAAGGGATGTAGCCGCCGGCGACGATGCCGGAGAAGAGGCCGGGGAACAGAACCAGGACCAGGGCGATTGCCACCATGATCACGACATAGGGAATCAGCGGTTTAATCAGATCCGTTACGTCGCACTTGGCCATACCGGTCATGACGAACAGGCAGAGGCCGACAGGAGGCGTGACCATACCGGCGGCATGCATGAGCACCATGGCGATGCCGGCCGTGAAGGGCTCGATGCCGGTGGCCAGAATAATCGGGAACGTCAGAGGAACAACCACCGTGACACCGGCGGGGCCGCCGACCATACCCATGAACAGCTGATAGAAGATAATGATGACAATGATGATCACTGGCTGAATCTGTGCGTTGTTTACGAAGTTTGTGATCAGCGTGCTGACATCCAGTGCGGTCAGGGCATTGCTGAAGACCGTGGAGAAGGCGATCAGCACAAGCATTCCGGCGCCGCCGCGCAGACTCTTAATGATCAACGGCACGATCTCACTGGGCTTGATGGACTTGTAGATGAATACACTGACAATGATTGCGTAGATCAGTGAGAGCATGGCAGCCTGTGCAGTGTCGGCCAGTCCGGAGAAGATACTTCCCAGGATGATGACCGGCATCAGGATGGCCCAGATGCTGTCCTTCAGGATGGCACCGAAGCCGCGGGAACGCAGATCGTCGACCCAGGCGTTAATTTTCATAGTGTCGCCGTTACCGTTGCGCAGGCAGTAGAAGAAGCAGTAGATGATCATCATCAGGCCGCAGATGACGCCGACGACGACGGCAGACAGCTTGTACAGCACCACCAGATCCAGGCCGCCGCTCAGGGCGGAGACGCCGGTCACCGGCACGCTGGGCGGGATGACGACGCCGAGGCAGCCGGCCGCAACCAGGATGGCTGCACTGAAGAATTTGTCATAGCCGAGGGAGACCAGCACCGGGAAGCACATGGCGCCGACTGCCGCGGTGGTGGCCGGACCGGAACCGGAGATGGCTCCGTAGAACATGGCAGTCAGGATGCAGAGGATGGGCATGAAGCCTTTTCTCTTCCCAAGGAAATAGGCAAAGATGTTGAAGATCTTCTCAGAGATCTTCCCGCTGCTCATGATATCGCCGGAGAGCACGAACAGGATGATCGTCATACCGGTGTTGGTGCCGTAGGCGCCCGTCATGAAGGCAGAGGCGATATCGGCCACACTGAAGCTGGAGATGCCGCTGAAGAACAGCGGGACAGCCAGAGCCGCGGCGCCCATGGAGAAAATCATGGGGGTGAAGCCCAGCATCATGGTGATCAGATAAATCAGAAAAAATATGAGAATCGCTGTTGCTTGTGTCATTTCGTCCTCCTCTCCGCAATGAAGTGCTGCACGGTGCGTACGGTGCCGAGGCCGAAGCCGACCAAGGGTGCGAAGTAAGTGATCATCAGGGGAAGCGTGACGGCTTCCTCGCCGGTGGCTCCCATGGCGCTTGATATAACCATGAAGCTGCCGATGAAAATGGCGATGGAGATAATAAGGCCAATAATTTCGTTGAACAGTTTCCAGGCATTTCGAATGGATTCCGGATATTTGTTTTCCACAAAGTTGACGCTCAGATGTGTGCCTTCCCGCGCACAATAGGAAAACGCCAGAGCGGCGATCCAGGTATAGGCGTAGTAAGAGTACTGATTGAGGACACTCGCGGTATCCGCGTTAATGAATTGCAGGATGAATCCGAGCAGCGTAAAAACGCAGGCGATGGCGAGAGGAATCAGCATCAGATACTCTTCCAGATTGGCAAGGAAGCCTTTCTTCTCTTCTTTCATTTGCTAACCTCTTTTCTTGGCTGTTCCGCACAGCAGGGCGCGGAGACGTGAACAGTGACAGATGTCTGAGACTCAGAGTTTATAAATAGTTTATCGAAAATTAAGAAACAGTCAATGTTCAAAAACTCATCATATCTTGCATTGCTTGACAACCTTTTATGCGATGGCTATAATAATTAGAAGGCACCGACGTACGCAGGAGGCGAACAGAAGATGACGATCGTACAGATGCAGTATTTTATCGAGGTGTGCCAGTATCAGAACATTTCTCTGGCAGCGAAGATGCTCTATATCTCTCAGCCGGCCCTGTCAGCGTCCCTGGCGGAACTGGAGGAGGAGGTCGGCTTCAAGCTGTTTCATCGGAAGAGCAAGGGCGTCTATCCGACGGAGGAGGGATTGCTGCTGTTGAAGCATGCGGAAGCTGTTGTCAAGCGTTTTAATCTGATGCAGAGGGAGATTCCGCGGATCTCGCAGAATCAGAACCTGCTCAAGGTGGGGTTCCGGCCCTATGGGGGAGAGCATTTATTCTTCCGGATCTACAGGGATTTCGAGAAGATGCATCCGGAAGCTGTCCTGTACGCGCATGAGACGTCGAATTATGTTCCGGCCAGCTATCTGGATGATGATGTCGTCGACTTTCTGGTGGCCGGGAATGGCATTATGCCGATGAACTGGAAGGAGCGCTACGAATCTCAGCTGCTGGGCGTGCAGGAGCCCAGCCTGTACTGCCATAAGGATCATCCGCTGGCTAGCCAGACACATGTATCCTTCGAGGATTTCTGCCGTTATCCGATTGTTTTTTGGGACGGGCACAGTGTGATGATGGCGTCGATGGGCGACGTGCTGGCGGAATATGGACTCAAGATGAATGTGGTGGGTGTCATGCCGCAGATGACAGGGCTGATGAATTTTGTCTACAACAACATCGCCATGGCCTTTCTTGCGGGAGATTTCTGTCAGGATATCGAATGCTTCCGCAGGATCCCGCTCCCGGAGCAGGAGGGGAAGAAACTGTGGGTGGGACGCTCGGAGGTTCATGTGTACTGGAAGAAGGACACGGAGCGATACACCAACAAAAAGATGTTTATTGACTATATCCGATCTCTGGAACGATAAATCTGTCAGGCGTCTGGCCAAGCGGATCTGTGAGACAGAGAAGCTGTGGAAGACAGAGGGCAAAAAAGCAAACGGATGGAAAAGAGGGCGCTACCGCGGTTGCGGCAGCGCCCTCTTTGAGGAGATAACGGACTGGAAATGATCTCTGAAAGGAAATCTCTTACCAGACCGGGAACAGCAGGTTGGCCATGAAGGCAATCACCAGCGTCATCACGAGAAGCAGCGGGATGGTGATGTGCAGGATCTTGAAGGGGTTGTACTCGCCGGAGGCATACGCCAGGGCGCAGGTTGTGGAACCGGTGGGGAAGCAGAAGGAAAGTGCGGAACCGGCGGTGACGCAGATTGCGAGACCGGCGACGTTCATTCCTCCGGCGACCGCCATAGAGGCGACCAGGGGAGTCAGCACCGACTTCACGCCCGAGTTGGACAGGAAGGTGGTCATGACTGCTGTAAACAGGGTGGTGATCCACAGCACCATGAAGCTGCTGTCCGTCCAGCTGACCAGCTGCAGAAGCAGGTTGCCGATGAGGTCAGCGGCGCCGGAAGCCGTCAGGGCCGCGGTGACGCCCATGATACCGGCGAGCATCAGAACCGTGTCAGAGAATAGTGAAGTAATCATCTCATGTGGAGTCAACGTCTTTGTGAAGCCGAGGACGGCGACACAGATGGCGGGCATGACATACATCAGGCTGCCGAAGTAGGAGTTGAAGATCATGACCAGGATAACCAGGATGAAGCAGCCATAGATCAGATACTGCTTCCAGGCGGGCAGGTCGCTCTTGTCGATCTTCTTGGCTTCTACGTTGTCCAGGTTCAGCTGCTTCTTGGGGAAGAGTCTCCAGATGAACAGGCAGATCGGGATCATGATGAGGCCGGGCACGATACGCACGGAGAAGGTGTTCAGGAAGGTCAGCAGCTGATCCTCCGCCACGATGCTCTCCATATAGGCGTTGGTCGTGAAGTCGATGGTGGCGCCCATGCCGATGGGGACGACGCCCTCCCACACGACGTTGAACATCAGCAGCGGCATGATGACCCGGGAGGGAGTGACCTCACCGGTCTCGGGCAGCGCATCGAGGAAGGTGATGATGATGGCCATGGCGACGATGCCGGGCATGGCCAGCAGCATCAGCCAGTAGATGGCGAAGAGGACGGCGACCAGCGCCAGATCCTGCTTGCCGCCCATGCTGCCCAGCAGGCCTTTCAGGGCGAAGGCCAGATTGGTGCGCTGCAGGCCGGCGCTCAGGCAGAACATACAGGAGACCAGGATGATGGTCTGGTTGCTGAATCCGCTGAAGGCCTCCGAGATGGAGAGCACGCCTGTGGCAGCCAGAGCCACGCAACAGCTCAGCGTGACCAGGCCAAAGGGGAACTTGTTCACCAGGAACAGCAGAGACATGATGACTGTGATGATGACAGTGATCGTTAATGCACTCATACTTTTTTTGGCGCCGTCAGTGGATTCTTCCGCCGTGACGGCGCTTCTCCTTTCCTTCGTTTTAGAGTGGTGGTTTAAGGGTAACAGGGAACCGCTTTATGATACGAAAGGGCTTACAGCTTCTTCAGATCATAGCGGATCATCATCTGAACCAGGTCGTTGACAGGCTCCTGGAACATATGCGGATCGTAATCAATGTCCATCGCGAGAGGGCTCTCCGCGGTGTGAGGCGTCCATTCAGGAAGCCCTTCGCCGTTGGGATTGCCGGTCTTGATGAAGTTGGCCCAGTAGTCGGCCAGCTGATTGGAAAGATCCCAGTCGCGGCCGGTGTAGGGACGGCTGCTCTTCGGCAGGGTCTGGAACACGTAGTGATGCTCGGCGGAGTGATGCGCGCTGTCGGCGCCGGGCGGGACGATGGTGAGATAGTAGCGGTAGCTGGGAGCCTTGCCCAGCGCCGCCTGATTCTCACACCAGGCTACGCACTGTGCCTGCGTCGGTCCTGTCAGACCCATTGAATGCTGATACATGTCGAGAGCCGTCCCCGGGTCATCGTCGTAGTGAATTGCCGCGAGGAACTCTTCTCCGTGGCCGCCGCCGAAGATCTTTTCTCCGTCGGCCAGAGCCTGCTCACGAGAAGGGAGTGCATCAATTCTGCGGGCGAATTCCTGCGCCGTGCAGCCGATCATCACGGGGATGTCCGGATAATCTCCGGCGAGACAGGTCTCATCCCAGGGCTTCTGGAACACATATCCGTCGATGTTCGGTGAGAACTGGGACATGGGCGGGGCGGCGGGATCCTGGAAAGCGCGGGAGGCTTCCAGCAGCTTCTCCTGCGGGACCTGACGGGCCTCCGCTATATCTTTGATGCCGAGGTACTCCAGGAACTTTACCCCCTCCTGCTCGGCCGCCGCCAGAGGGCGTCCGCCGCCGCGGGTGCGCTCCAGGCCGCCGCCGGACTGCATGATGGCTCCCTGAATCAGGCCTTTTGCCAGGGGAGAGAGAATCATGCTGCGCGACTTCTCGCCGCCGCCGGACTGCCCGAAGGTGGTGACCTGATCGGGGTCGCCGCCGAACGCGGCGATGTTGCGTTTCACCCAAGCCAACGCAGCGATCAGATCCTGCACGCCGTAGTTGCCGGAGGTGTGGTGTTCATCTTCTGCGGTCAGCTCCGGATGCGCCATATAGCCGAAGACGCCAAGCCGGTGGTTGACGGTGACGAGGACGCAGCCTCTCTTGGCAAAGCCCTCGCCGTCGTAGCAGTTCAGATGGCCGTAGCCCTGCGCCCAGCCGCCGCCGTGCAGATAGACGCCGACGGGCAGCTTCTCGTCGGCGCTCTTGGCCGGCGTCCAGACGTTCAGGTACAGGCAGTCCTCATCCCGGGGCCAGTCCAGGCAGTAGAATTCGGTGCCGATGAGATCGCCGCCGCCCTCGGAGGCATAGCGGGCCTGATAGGAAATGTTGCCGTACTTGTAGGCGGGGCGAACGCCCTCCCACGGAATGACCGGCTGCGGAGCCTTCCAGCGGAGATCGCCCACGGGGGGCGCCGCGTAGGGGATGCCCCGGAAGACGCTGACGGCCTGATTCCAGCCGGGAAGCCCTTCAACGAGGCCGCCCTCGGTTCTGACTTGTAAGAGTGCCATGTCTTCTCCTTTCGTGTAGGGATTTGTTGATATCCTCAGATCTTCTTCAGATCATAATCTGTCATCATCTGCACCAGGTCATTGACCGGCTCCTTGAACATGTGGAGATCGTAGTCGATGTCCATGGCCAGGGGGCTCTCCGCGGTGTGAGGCGTCCACTCGGGGACATTCTCACCGTTGGGATTGCCGTACTTGATGAAATTCGCCCAGTAGTCGGCCAGCTGATTGGAGAGATCCCAGTCGCGGCCGGTGTAGGGACGGCTGCTCTTCGGCAGGGTCTGGAACACATACTGGTGCTCGGCAGAGTGGTGCGCGTTCTCCGCCGCGGGCGGAACCAGCGTCAGGTAGTAGCGGTATGCGGGTGTCTTCCCCTGCGCGATCTGGTTGTCGCACCAGGCGACCGCCGCTGCCTGCGTGCCGCCGGTCATATTGACATATTTGCGGAACATGCGCAGCGTCGTCTCGGGGTCCTCCCCGAAATGGATGGCCTTCAGGAAAGCTTCCTGGTAGCCTGGGCCGAACAGGTAATCTGCCTTCGCGCGGGCCTCTTCCTCCGTGGGAAGCGTCGCGTTCTTCATCTCCATCTCATCCGCCGTGCAGCCGATCATCGTGGGGATGTCGGGGTACTGGCCGGAGAGGAACAGATCGTTCCAGCTCTCCGGGAATACATATCCGTCGGTCACGGGAGCGAACATCATCATACGGTCGATCTCTGGATGTGCACTCATGAATTTCTTTGTCCCCTCAAGAAGCTCTTCCTGGGAAGCGGCGCGCGCTTCGGCGATGGAGGAGTATCCCATGTCGGCCAGGACCTGTGCGCCCAGCTTCTCGGCCGTCGCCAGATCGGAGCAGCCGCCGCGGGTGCGGTCGATGCCGCCGCAGGACTGCATGATGCCGCCGCGGATTAGGCCTTTGGCCAGCGGGGAGGCAATCATGGTCATGACCTTCATGCCGCCGCCGGACTGTCCGAAGACGGTGACCTTTTCGGGATCTCCGCCGAAGGCGGCGATGTTGTCGCGCACCCACTCCAGAGCGGCGATGAGATCGAGGACGCCGAAGTTGCCGGAGGTGTGGTGCTCATCCTCCGCGGTCAGCTCCGGATGCGCCAGATAGCCGAAAATGCCGAGACGGTGATTCAGCGTGACGGTGATGCAGCCGCGCTTGGCGAAGCCTTCGCCGTCGTAGCAGTTCAGATGGCCGTAGCCCTGCGAATAGCCGCCGCCGTGGAAATACACGCCGACAGGAAGCTTCTCATCCGCACTCTTTGCCGGAGTCCAGACGTTCAGATAGAGGCAGTCTTCTCCCCGCGGCCAGTCCAGGCAGTAGAATTCGTTGCCGATGATATCTCCGCCGCCCTCGGAGGCGCGGCGCTCCTGGTAGGAGATGGTAGGGAATTTATAGCAGCCGCGGACGCCCTCCCAGGGCTCAACCGGCTGCGGAGCCTTCCAGCGCAGGTCGCCCACGGGGGGCGCCGCATAAGGGATGCCGCGGAAGACAGTGACCGCCTGATTCCAGGCCGGAAGACCTTCTACGAGTCCGCTCCTGGTTTGTACTTGTAATAATGCCATGACAGATCTTCTCCTTTCATTCATGAAGGCGTCGGAACAGGGCAAAGAACGCCCGGTGCCTCAGCATGTTTATCATAAATCAAAACAAATAATAAAGAAAATATAAAAATTTTTCGAGATATAAAGAAAAGTTATATTTAGATTTCCGGGGGAATGAAAAATAAGAAAACCTTTATGGTTTTCCGATGAAATGGTGCCCGGGCCAGGCGGCGGGGGCACCGTTATAAAAGAGGAAGAAAAGTTATCTCTGTTTGCGATTGTGACGAACCAGAAGCGCGACGAAATCGTTAACCGGAACGTCAATCATGTGCAGATCATAGTCAATATCCATGGCCTGCGGGCTCTCTGCCGTGTTGGGCGTCCATTCAGGAAGTCCTTCTCCGTTGGGATCGCCGGTTTTAATGAAGTTGGCCCAGTAGCTTGCCAGCTGATTGGAGAGATCCCAGTCGCGGCCCGTATAGGGACGGCTGCTCTTCGTCAGGGTCTGGAAGACATAGTGATGCTCCGCAGAGTGGTGCGCACTGGTGGCGCCGGGCGGCACCAGCGTCAGATAATACTGATAGCAGGGGCGCTTGCCCTTCTCATTCTGATTCTGGCACCAGGCCAGATCCGCAGCCAGCGTGCCTCCGGTCATACGGACAAACTTGCGGTACATCTCCGCCGCGATCTCCGGATCATCGTCATAATGGATGGAGGCCAGATATTCCTCACCACTGCCGGGGCCGAGCATGTTCTCGCCGTCCTGAATGGCTTCCTCGCGGGAAGGAACAGAGGTCTTGCCGCCGGTGTGGCGGGTGTCCGCGGCGAAGTCCTGGCTGGGGCTGGCGGTCAGGTGGGTCTGGTCGGATGGGGAGTCGGCGTCGTG
>JAJQDL010000084.1:0-383 GCA_021202235.1 Lachnospiraceae bacterium | reverse complement strand
GCTGCCGCGCCGAATGCCTCGGAGGTGCAGCCGATCCTGATGGGAAGGTCGGAAGGGTAGTCGCCGTCCAGCGCCAGATCATTCCAGTGCTTCGGGAAGACATAGCCGTCGGCGTTGGGACTGAAATAACTCATCGCTGCGTGTCCGGTGACACTCTGGCGGACGCCGGCCAGGAGCTCCTCCTGGGTGGCCTTGCGGGCTTCGGCAATGGAGGAATAGCCCATCTTCTCAAGTGCTTCTTTTCCCCGTTTCTCGGCGACAGGAAGCGTCAGTTCCTCGCGGGTACGGCTGATGCCGCCGCCGGACTGCATGATGGCGCCGGGCTGCAGATGATTTGACAGAGGAGACGTGAGCATTGACAGCTCCTTGCCGCCGCCGACCGA
>JAJQDL010000098.1 GCA_021202235.1 Lachnospiraceae bacterium | reverse complement strand
ATCACGGTCAGGTTGAAGAAATCACTGAATATATCGACTTTATCCAGACCTATTTACGCATATCCTGCCCATGATGGCACATTCACCACAGGATCGGAACCGAAGCCCGTAAAGGCACGCTCCGGTCCTTTTTCATTTCCCCCATTCCATTTGGGAATGGCGTCTCCAGTCAAAAGATGAATTTCTGTTCCTGTTCTTTTCATGATATTTTTAAATAGGAAAAAGAAATTACCCTTTTAAAAGGGTACCTTGATGACCATACGGTCAGATAATGAGGAGGAACAGTATGTACGCTTATGTTGGCTGCCGCACAACCAGAGAGAGGAACGCGCGCGGACGGGGATTAAAAACCTACGAAATCCTGCCAAACGGAGAATGGCAGGAGCTCCAGTGTCTCTGCACAGAGCCCAACCCTTCCTTTCAGACAGTTGATCAGGAAGGAAGATTTCTGTACTCCGTCCATGGAGATACCACACTGGTCTCCAGCTATCGGATTCTCCCAGATCACACCCTGGCACACATAAACACCGTGAATATCGAGGGGAGAAATCCTGTAGATATCACTGTAGACCGAGACAACCGCCGCGTCATCGTCGCTGCATTGCAGGGAGGGACGCTGTACACCCTGGATCGCCAGGAGGACGGTGCGCTGGATGAAGTAGTCGCCCGCTACACCTACGAGGGTAAGAAGGAGGGAGATGTCTCCACCATCCATCAGTGTCTCTGGGATCAAACTAAAAGCTATCTTTTCGCCTGCGCTCAAAGCCGCGTCCATGGTTTCGGACAGATGCGCGCGCTTCGCTACAATCCGGAGAACGGCACCTTTACTCAGACATCTCAGTTTCTGTCCCGTACCTGGGACGAACCGCGTCACGCTGCCATGCATCCCAACAATCACTGGCTGTATATGTGCGAGGAAAAGGGAAACAAAGTTCTGTATTTCCAGTTTGATGAGCAGAACGGACAAATGAAAGCTCTGCAGGAGCTGAGTACCGTCCCGGAAACTGTCACCGGGTATTCTGATGCCAGCGAAGTCATGATCGATCCCAGCGGACAATGGGTTCTTGTCTCCAACCGCTACACGGACAGCATCGCCATCTACCACATTGATGCCCTTACAGGTTATCTGAAGAACACCGGTTTCTATCCGTGCCTTGGCCGAACACCACGGTTTTTCTGCTTCGCCCCGAATGGCCTCTGCTATATAGCAAATGAGGACAGCGATACCATTGTCGAATTTTCTTTTAATTCTTCCACCGGCGAGCTGATTCCCACACACAGAATCATCCAAACAGAAAGCCCCGTCTGTATCGTGTTTCAATAACAGCAATTTTTGAGAGAAGAGAGGTACTATTATGAATTTAGGTCTGTTATCACTTATTCTGCTGATTGCCGCCATCATCATCGGCTTTACCCGCAATGTCAACGTCGGCATCCTGTGCATCGGATTTTCCATGATCCTGAGTATCATCTACAACGATACCATCACCGCATCTCAGGTTGTGTCCGGGTTCGGCACATCTCTGTTTGTCCAGATGGTGGGGGTCACGTACCTTTTTTCCATTATTCAGGATAATGGCACACTGGAACTGATGGCGCGCAAGCTGGTCAATCTGGTTCCGGCCCGTGCAATCCCCATCGTTATGTTCCTGATCGGTATGGCTCTCAGCGCTGCCGGGCCCGGATCCATTCCCTGCCTGGCGATCATTCCCGTCATCGCGATTCCCATCTCCCTGTCCGCAGGAATCAATCCTATCATGGTATCCATCATCGGAGATTGGACGCCATGGCCGGACGAATGAGTCCGCTGACCCCGGAATCAGCGGTCGTCAGCAGTCTGATGGAAGAACAGGGACTCGCCAGCAGCACCGTACCCATCATGGTGTGTACCTTTGTCACAACCGTCATCACTGCCATTCTCGTTTACATCTACTACAAAGGATGGCATGTCGAGAAGGCAGTCTCTGTTTCGGACAGAGAAAAACTTCCTGCCTTTACCTGGCAACAATGGCTCTCTCTGGCGGGTCTGATTCTCATGGCCTTTGGTGTCCTCGTTCTCTCCTGGAACGTTGGGCTAACCGGCTTTCTGATTGGCACCATCCTGGTCATTGTCGGCGGCGGGAATGAAAAGAAGTCCATCGCTCATATTCCCTGGAATGTAATCCTCATGGTCATGGGTGTCGGTATGCTCATGAATGTCGTCTCCCTGTCCGGTGGAATCGATCTGATGGTCTCTTCGATGGAGGCGATCATGGGGCCCAAGAACGCAGCTCCCATCATGGCAATTCTTGCCGGTGTCATGTCCTTCTTCAGTTCCGGTCTCGGTGTTGTGTTCCCCACACTGGTCCCTATCTGTGGCAGCCTCGCAACCAGCATCGGGGCTGACGGCGTCTATCTGGTCACAATGGTTGTCATCGGTGGCACCATCGCCGGCTACACTCCCATCTCCACCACGGGCGCTCTGATTATGGCCGGCGTTGCTCAGCAAAAGGATGCCGACACACGCTTCCCTCAGAACAAGCTGTTCGTAGAACTGTTCGCCGTCTCTATCATCAACCTGCTTGTTCTGGCAATCATGGCTGTTCTCAACGTATACAGTCTTATTCTTTAAAAAACGCCGCCCCGAACCACACGACCGTGTTATAGTCCTCGAAGAAGGTCATCCCTGCCTTCTCGGCCAGGTCCGTCACCAGGATGCCGTAGCTCTCCACGCAGGGGAGCATGCGCTCCGGGTGGCGGCAGGGCGCGTCCGGGTAAGTGCAGTGCGCGCAGACGGCACAGGATTCCGTGGAGAGCATCAGACAGTCGCCGAAGAGCCCCTGCAGAATCTCCCGCAGGGCCCGCGCTATCACTTCCAGACTCTCCCGGGTCGCCAGAGTCTCCTCCAGATTGGTGATATCCTGCACCTCTGTCATCGTGGAGAAGATCATCACATCAGTGTAGGCCTGGCAGTGCACCCGGCATTCATCGACCGTTCCCACAGCCGGAGGACAGGCCCAGGAGGTTCCGTACTGCGGACATTCCTCCCGGCAGACCGTACGGACTCTGTCCAGAAATTCCACCTGATCGGTTTTCAGGAATCCATATTCCAGCAGCGGAAGCTCCGCGATGCGCGCCTCCAGTTCTTCCCGTTTACTCTGACTCTTCATCCTCTCGTTCATCCCTTCCCTGCCCTTAGGACCTGTTAAAGAATTATTCTTTACGGTTCCTTACAGGCTACATCGGCCTCAGTTTTCTGTCAGTATAGTTCCTGCCGCTCTCCCTGTCAACGCAGACAACTATGCAAAAATACAATCAGACAGCCTGCCCGACCGCCCTTTTCGCAGATGCGTCTGTCACGTATTCAGATACGTCAATATCCCCATCGTAATTGCCCAGGCCACCTGCTCCTGGTACTCCTCCTGCATCAGCAGCTCCGACTCCTCCCAGTTGCTTAAGAATCCGCACTCGGCCACAACGATCGGGCACTCCACATGGAGCAGGATGTAATAATTGTCGTTATATTTGATGTCCCGGGTGTTCTGCGGCTGCACACTGAGGAATGTCTGCTGCAGGCACCGAGCCAGCCGTTCTCCCTCCTCCGAATCCCGGTAGCAGAACATCTGCGGGCCGCAGACCGAGTCATCGTGATAGCTGTTCTGATGGATGCTCACCGCCAGCTCCGCGCCGCTCTCATTGATTAGGGCGCAGCGGGCGGTCAAATCGGCCATTTTTTTGTTGCTGTCACTTTCGTCATACAATCCCTCATCCGAATCTCTGGTCATGACGACCAGAATGTCGTTGGCCTCCAGGAGCGACTGTACCCTCTGTGCGATGGCCAGATTGATATCCTTCTCCTCCTCGCCGTGCACGCCCACCTTTCCCGGATCAATGCCTCCGTGACCGCTGTCGATGGCGACGATGTGCGTCCAGCCGGACTCCGGATCTTTTTCCCCCGCGTCGTTCTCTTCCGCGCTGCCTGGGCCGGCATCTTCTTCGGCACCGCGCGCACCCGTCGAAGCAAAGCTCACCCCCGCAGCACCCGTCTGAGCCGCCGCCGAAAAGATCTTCTTCATACCGACATTGGCCAGAAGCAGCATCATCAGAATCAGTGCTGCCCCCATCCCCCATTCCCATCTCTGTCTCATGTCCCAGCGGCTCCACTCTGCCTGTCTGTCTTAATGTATGACACAAAAAAGATGTTTACCACCTTGGATAAACCTCCACTGTATCTCACGATTTCAGGGTCAACAGTATTTACTGTGCAAACGAATCTTCCCTGCATGCTGTCTGCAAGCCGTCTACTGTGCCACGCCGGTCGTCTGCAATCTCTCGTTAATATAGGAGGGAGCCTCCTCCGTCGGAATCGAAAGCAGAATCGAAAGTTCCGAATACAACGCCTCCTCGGCCTGCTTCGTATACCGCTCATCGGTCGCAGTGACCTTCTTCCCACTGGCGATCCGTGTCTGCCTCCTCCGGTAGAGAGCCTTGAGGATCCGCACATACTCACGGCAGCTCCCGGTCCGCAGGCAATCCTTGTAGGACTGCTCCCGCAGCTTCTCGCTGGGCACTTCCAGCTCTTCAATCTCCGGCATCTCCTCAATCAGCTGTTCCGCTTCCTGACGGCTCATCAGAGGACGCATGACGATCTTATCATTGTCTACCGGAGTAAATACCCGGCTCCCCTGTGAATTCAGCGGTGTCAGTAAATAGTAAAGGCGGTTACCTGGAACGCCGTCCCTCTGAATTGTGGTGATATCCTTCACCTCACAGACTCCCTTGCTTCCGTAAATGATATATTCGCCTTTGCCAAACATCTGGCTCTCCTTTCTGCCCTCTCCGGCGTCTGCTTTCACGAATCTGTCTTCCTGCTGCGGTTCTCATTTCACAGGTATAGCAAAACTCTCGCCAAAAAGCCATGAACCCACAGCCATCTGTTATATTGTATCACTATTTTTCCTTTTTTTCAATACCCCTGTATATTTTTGCCAACATTTTAATTTTTAATCCGAAGAGTCCCGGTTTACATGATTTTTTCTGGTTTTCCTCTTGTGTCTCCTCCCCGACGCCCCGTGTTTTCTCATATTTTTTTGTGTTAGAAATCATGTTTTCTTCTTAACTTCTATACTTTTCCATATGTTTTGCAGGAAAATATGACAATTTATGCAATATTTCCATCAGGGCGATTTACTCCCCCGTACCGGATGAAGAATAAAAAAGAGTCTGTATTTCATGTCGTCTCAGATCAGATTGCTGGGGGATAAAACAGTTTTCTTCATCAATCGGTATGGGCTCCTCACACATACAGATGATGCCGCCGCAGCCGCGGTTCAGCGAAGCCTTATCGATGATTTTGTATTTTTTCACCTCACGGCGGTCCGGCGCTGCGCTCTTCTTGACCTCCAGCGGATGGATCACATTGTTCTCCTCCACAAAAATGTCGATTTCCTTGGCGTTGGAATCCCGGAAGTAAGTCATATTCACCCGCGATTTCGCATAAGCATAATTTCTTACCAGCTCCATCACCACATAATTCTCATAATAATGTCCACTGGCCGCACCATTGCGTAAAGTCTCCGGCGTCAGCCACAGTGACAAATACGCACACAATCCGGTGTCACAAAAATACAGCTTCGGTGTTTTACTCAGCCTTTTCAGCGCGTTATTGGAATACGGCGGCAGAAGGTAAATAATATGCAGGCTCTCCAATACCCGAAGCCACTCTTTGGCCGTGGTCGGTGCGATGTCGGCGGACTCAGCCAAAGCTGTGTAATTAACCTGCTCTGCGACAAGAGAGGCGCAGCCGACAAGAAATCTGCGAAAACGTACGGAATCAGTAATTCCTCCTGCTTCCGTCACATCCCGCATCAGGTACGTATCGACATAGGAATTAAAATATTCCTGCCGGAGCTCCTCATCCACACCCTGCACCTGCGGCATTCCGCCCTCCCAGATATGCTGAAACACCTGGAGCACATCGTTTTTGGGCAGCCTGCGCTGTCTCGCCTGCAGGGCGGGAAGCGAAAAATCCAGTTCTTCGTCCAACACAATCCCGGCCTTTTCCCGTGCCGACAGACTGTACAGCTCCAGAATTCCGATTCTTCCGGCCAGTGTTTCCTGCACTTTTCTCATCATCCCGTACTGCTGAGAACCGGTCAGCCAGATGAGCCCGTTTTCGTCGCTCTCGTCACAAAGAATCTTAATCTGTTCAAACAATTCCGGCGCTTTCTGCACCTCATCGATGAGAATCGGGGGCTTATAGGTCTGAAAGAACAGCACAGGATCGGATTTTGCCAGATCTCTGGCCATGGAATTGTCCATGGTCACATAAGTTCTATCACTTCCTTCCGCCAGGTGTTTCAACATCGTTGTCTTGCCGACCTGTCTGGCACCTGTAACAAGAACCGCCTTAAAGAACTGGTTGAGTTTCAGAAATTTTCGTTCGAGCTCTCTCTTGATATATGCCATTCCGCGCCTCCATTTTACGAAAATCCATGATGTATCATATTTTATCATAAATCTGTTTCTCGTCAAGACGTCATTCACCCATGAGGCGGTGTTCATTCAAAGAAACCTATATCTCGCTTCCATCTCATCCCGCAGCGGCAGTGCTGTAAGCCGATAAACTGTTGCTTCATCTTATGTCCGCATTGGGGATATACCTTGTTGTTCTTACCCATCAAATCACTGTTAGTTGTTCCGTAATCTGCCGAAAGAACTCAGCACACCACACATTCAATGCCGATGTGTCACGGATGAATGGCTCTACATCTCGTTTCGCCTGTGCATAATTGATCGAATCGAATCGCTCCAACAGCATTGCCTTGATGTTTTCCAGCGTACACGGTGCATCCGACGTAATATATCCAGACTGCAACAGACGCTCCCGCAGGTGCTTTTGGTTCACAGAGGTTCCCTTTGTCAAATAGAACACATAATCGTAAAGGTCTCTGCCCTTGATTCGACTCTTCCACGCACG
>JAJQDL010000027.1 GCA_021202235.1 Lachnospiraceae bacterium | reverse complement strand
CCTCTGGAAAGGGCGGGGGAATGATTGCCGAGACGGAGAATATGCTGAGAAGACATGAGATCCTGCTCTATCGGGATGTGGAGCACCAGGAACTGATCGACTATATGGAGGAGCTGATGGAGGGGGACGGCACCCACCTGTACGAGGCCATCAATGGTCTGGTGGAAATGACCGCCCGCCATGGTTTTGAGGGAAATGTATGGCACAATTTTCTGGCATATACTTTGGCCAACCACGAGAATGCCTTCAGCATGGCCTGTGAGGTGCGGGGACGGGTCGAGGGGAGTATCAATCGCCTGGCTCTCCACGATTTTCGCCTGTTCCTGGAATGGTTCCGCTTCGATCTGAGCAGCCTGGATGCGACCTTCGGGACGGAGGAATTTGCCGTGCTGGCGCAGTATAAAGGAGCCGGGGAAGCCAACCGCGTCTATAACCGGCGGGTTCATGACCGGATCCTTGATCTGGCGATACGCCTGGCCGCAGCGGAAGACGAAGACGCCTTTCTGGATTGTGTTACAGAATTCTACCGGGACTTCGGCGTCGGCAAATTCGGGCTGCATAAGGCCTTCAAGGTAGAACATGAAGAAGGACATCCGGTGCAGATCCTTCCCATTACCCGGACAGAGCATGTGACGTTGGATGATCTGGTGGGGTTTGAGTTTCAGAAATAGTAGCTGATCGAGAACACGGAGGCCTTCGTGCAGGGACGGATAGCGATTATCTGTCTTCTGTTCGGTGATGCGGGAACCGGGAAATCCTCCAGCATCAAGGCCATCATGAACACCTATTATGATCAGGGGCTGCGCCTAATCGAGGTTTATAAATATCAGTTTCAGGATCTGACCTCGGTGATCTCGCAGATCAAGAACCGAAATTATAAGTTTATCATCTATATGGACGACCTGTCCTTCGAGGAGTTTGAGATCGAATACAAGTATCTCAAAGCGATCATCGAAGGCGGTATGGAGCGTCGACCGGAAAATGTGCTGATCTACGCCACCTCCAATCGCCGTCATCTGATCCGGGAGAAATTCAGCGACAAGCGGGAGGCGGACGACGATTTGCACAGTTCTGATACGGTGCAGGAGAAGCTGTCCCTGGCGGCCCGGTTCGGCGTCACCATCTACTATGGAATGCCGGAGAAAAAAGAGTTTCAGAATATTGTCCGTACACTGGCAGAACGGAACGATGTGCAGATGGACGAGGAGGAGCTTCTGGCGGAAGCGAACAAGTGGGAGCTGGCGCACGGCGGCATGTCGGGGCGTACAGCTACACAGTTTATTACGCATCTGCTGGGAAAAGCGGAGAATCCGGATCAATAACAGATTAAAGACGAAGAAAATGGTGACAATTCCCGTAGGAGGTGTTTTTATGGGAATTGTCATTTTGCGTTCTATGGGGGGACAGGACCTGAATGAGGAACAGATGGGGAGCATTGATCTGGCGGAAAGAGAGGAGATCCGCCGCGTTGTTGATCGAAGCTTTCAGCGCAGCGAGAGTGAAAGACCTGTCCCGCCCTCTGCGCGGGCTTCGGCCGGAGAGGAACCTCCTTCAGAGATCACAGAGAGTGAGGAAAGAGGCCTTCTCCGATCGAATGAGTACCGTATGATCCGATGAAACGGGCCGCTATCTATATACGTGTGTCCACGGATGCACAGCGCGAGGAGGGATATTCCATCGGGGCGCAGAAGGAAGCGCTGACGGCCTACTGCGTTTCCCGGGAGATTCGGGCATATGAATACTATATTGACGGCGGTTTCAGCGGGAGCAATCTCAACCGTCCCGCCATGCAGAGGCTGATCGAAGATGTGCAGCGGGATGAAATCAGTCACGTTCTGGTCTACAAGCTGGACCGCCTCTCACGCAGTCAGAAGGATACGCTGTATCTCATTGAGGACGTTCTGAATCCGCACCGGACCGCCTTCGTCTCTCTGGGAGAGAGTATGGATACGGGGACTCCCATGGGACGTCTGATGCTGGGCATTCTGTCCGCTTTTGCACAGCTGGAACGGGAAAATATCCGTGAACGCACCCGCATGGGGATGCTGGAGCGGGTACGGGACGGTTATTGGATGGGCGGCGGCAGGATCCCCTTCGGCTATGATTACGACGCAGAACAGGGAATCCTCGTGCCGAATGAAGACGCGAAAACTGTGCGGGATATGTATCTTCTTTATCTTGAAGGCTATTCGCCGCAGAATATCGCGGATATGACGGGACTTAAATATGACCGTCAGGTGGTGCAGATTCTGAAACGACGGACGAACCTGGGAAAGATCGTGTATAATGGCCGGGAATATCAGGGACGTCATGCACCGATCGTGGAGCCGGAGCTATTCGACGCTGTGATGCTGGAAATGGAGCAGCGCTCCGGTCTGAATCAGAGCAGTTCCGTCCATCTTCTGACAGGGCTGCTTCGCTGCGGACACTGCGGCGCCGGGATGCGCTATCAGAAGTGGGGGAAGAAGGGACATAAGCTGGTCTGCTATTCCCATCAGAAGTCTAAACTGTATCTGATTCACGATCCAGACTGTCCGCAGGAACCGGTGTGGGCAGATGAGGTTGAGGAAGCCGTCGTACACGACCTGTTCCATTTCCGTCTGGATATGGAAATATCCGGGGAAGAGGGGGAGTCCGCGGCCGGACAGCGTCTCAGGGAGCAGCGGGAGAAAAATGACCGGAAGCTGTCCCGTCTCTATGATCTCTACGGAGAGAGCGGAGATGAAACGCTGCGGGAGGTCATCCGACGGACACAGGAGGAGAAAGAAAAAATCGAGAAACTGTGGAAGATGGAAGAGGAACGCCGCTCTGTCACGCTCCGCAATCGGAAGCTGGCCGGGAAGCTGCACGGTCTCTCCGATGTCTGGGATACACTTGAGCCGGGGGAACAGCGTATGATCCTCCTTCAGTGCGTAGAAAGGGTTGAGGTACGGGGCGAGCAGGTCACGATCTATTATAAAGAGCTGACTGGCGCCGACCTTCCGTAACCGGCGCGGAAGCATTCGACGTTGAATCTCGTGAGGATCTATGATATGATGATAAAGATTTGGGGAATGTTTCAGCGCAGAAATCCGCGTATCAAGATTTTTTCGGAAGCATAAGAGGAATTCGCAAAATGAACGTCAACGATTATTTTAAGTATAAGCGGCGGGTCGTGGTAAAGATCGGCTCGTCGTCTTTGCAGCACGGAGCGACCGGAGATATGGATTATGGGAAGATCGAGAAGCTGGTGCGGGAGCTGTGCGATCTGCGCAATCGCGGGATGGACGTCTGCCTGGTCAGCTCCGGCGCGATTGCTGTCGGACGCAAGGCGATTGGTCTGACAGAACGCCCGGGGAACCTTGCCGCCAAGCAGGCCTGCGCAGCCGTAGGACAGGCGCGGCTGATGATGACCTACCAGAAAATCTTTGCCGAATACAGCCAGGTGACGGCACAGGTTCTGATCACCAAGTATACGATCCTGGAGGAGACGAGCCGCATCAATGCGCACAATACCTTTGATGAGCTGTTTCGTATGGGGATCATTCCCATTGTCAATGAGAATGACACGGTGGCGACTCATGAGATTGAATTCGGAGATAACGATACTCTGTCGGCTCTGGTCACTTCCCTGACGGGAGCGGATCTTCTGATTCTTCTGTCGGATATCGACGGACTCTATACAGATGATCCGCGTCAGAATCCGCAGGCGACGCTCATTGAGTGTGTGGCTGAGATGGATGCTTCTTATGAGGCGATGGCCAAGGCCTCCACGGGCAGCAGCGTAGGGACAGGAGGGATGGCGACGAAGCTGGCGGCGGCACGTATTGCCACTGGCTCCGGGGCGGATATGGTCATTGCCAATGGCCGGGACGTGGGGATACTCCGGAAGATCGTGGAAGGAGATTTCCGCGGAACCTGGTTTCGCGCGCAGCCCCGTGAGGTATTTGACATTCGCGCATATCTGGAAGCACAGACGGAATAACAGGAAAGAACGGCACAGGAGGACATGGAAAGATGAACTTACAGGAAATCGGCAGACATGCACAGAACGCAAAGCACGAGGCGGGAAAGCTTTCCTCCGGAGTAAAGGATGCAGCACTGCGGAAGATTGCGGACGCGCTGGAGGAACACAGCGCGGAGATCCTTACGGCGAACGGGAAGGATCTCAAGGCGGCCCGGGAGCCCCGGATGCCGTCGGCTATGTTGGATCTCCTGGTTGTGTCGGAGGACCCTATCCATCAGATGGCGCTGGGACTGCGTCAGGTGGCAGATCTGGAGGATCCGATCGGAGAGGTGATTTCCATGAAGCAGCGTCCCAACGGTCTGATGATCGGTCAGAAGCGGGTTCCCCTCGGTGTAGTGGGCATCATTTATGAGTCCCGTCCCAATGTGACAGCGGATGCCTTCGCGCTCTGCTTTAAGACCTCAAATGTCGTGATTTTAAAGGGCGGCAGCGACGCGATCCACAGTAATGTCGCGATCGTCGCCTGCATCCGGGAAACGCTGGAGGAACAGGGCATCACGCCGGACATGATTCAGATCATTGAGGATACGGATCGTCAGATCACTGTGGAATTCATGCGCATGAATCAATATGTGGATGTGCTGATTCCGCGAGGCGGAGCCGGTCTGATCCGGTCGGTAGTGGAGAACGCGACGATCCCGGTGATCGAGACGGGAACCGGAAACTGCCTCATCTATGTGGAGGAAGGGGCTGATCTGGATATGGCGGCGGCCATTATTCAGAATGCCAAGACACAGCGGGTCGGCGTCTGCAATGCCTGCGAATCTCTGCTGGTTCATGAGAGTGTGGTGGAGGAGCTGATTCCGCGGGTGGCCAGAAACCTGGAAGAGGCCGGGGTGGAGATCTTTGCTGACGAGACCATCCGTTCGGTAGCGCCGGAGACCTCTCAGGCGACTGAAGAGGACTGGGGCCGGGAGTATCAGGACTATAAGCTCTCAAGGAATACCGTGCCGAATATTGATGATGCGATTGCGCATATCAACCGCTACAATACCGGCCACTCGGAGGCAATCATCACAAATAATTACAGCCATGCGCAGCAGTTCCTGAATGAGGTGGACGCGGCGGCGGTCTATGTCAATGCGTCGACCCGGTTCACGGATGGATTTGAGTTCGGCTTCGGCGCGGAGATCGGCATCAGCACGCAGAAGCTCCATGCCCGCGGCCCGATGGGCCTGCTGGCGCTGACGACGACAAAGTATATTATCTATGGGAACGGACAGGTGCGCGGATAGATCTGCACCCGGAAATAAATGCAGGACGGCTCGCTGTCCCAAAGGGATGGCGTTCCGTCCTGTTCCGCGCAGGCAGGAGGCGAAAAAGCCGCCTCCTGCCTGATTAATCCTCAATCCGTGTGAGCTCCCGTGCCCGGGCGGGCTCCGCCATCAGGGAATAGTTAGTATGATAGATAACGAAGCCGGGCTTCGTCCCGGCGGGCTTTCGTACGTGCTTGCGCTGAATATAATCGACCTCCACCTTGGCGGAATTCTTCTCACTGGAATAATATCCGGCCAGGGCTCCGGCCTCCTCGAAGGTGCGGTCAGGAAGCTCCCGTCCTTCCGTCTTTACCACAACGTGGGAGCCGGGAATCCCTTTGGCGTGAAACCACCAGTCGCCGCCGTTCGCGAACTGGAAGGTCAGCTCTTCGTTCTGCAGATTGTTCTTCCCGATATAGATATGGAAACCGTCGCTGGAGAGGTAATGAAAGGGGCGGCTGGTGATCTTTTCCCGCCTCTTTTCCCGGACCGGATGACGCCGGATGTACCCAGCCTGCTGCAGCTCTGCCTTGATCTGGACCAGGTCTTCTTCTTTCTGGGCGATCTCCAGGGCGACCTGAATGGAGCGCAGATGATCAATCTCGGCCTGTGTCTCTTCCAGGAGACCGGTGAGAGCCTCGTGGGTGCGCTTCAGCTTATTGTAGCGGCTGAAATATTTCTGAGCGTTTTCCTGTGGCGTCAGGGTCGAATCCAGAGGAATCGTGATCTCCCGGTTGTTATCGTAGTAGTTCTCTGCTGTCAGTGACCGGGCGCCCGGTTCCGCACTGTAACCATAGGTCTGGAGCAGCTCGCCCCAGATGCGGTATTTGTCCCTCTTTTCCGTGTCTTTTTGCTGCTTCCGCTGCAGATCATATTTCTTGCAGTCGCGCTCCAGAGTGGTCTGGACGATGCGGCGCAGCTCGGCGGACTTCTGGTGAATGCGGGTTACCGCATTTTTTTCTGCATAATAGGTCTCCAGTACCTGGCTGACAGAAGGAAAGATGCGCTGATCCGCCTCGGGATAGAGCGTCAGGGGAAGAGCGGCGAATTCCAGCGGTTCCTTTCCCTGATAGATGATGCGTGGAGAGAAGGATTCGGAACGCACTTCGTCCATCAGACCGGAGAACGTATGAAAGAGATGGAGCTTCTCGCGCTCTTCCAGAGCCTGCATCGGCCGGGCTGAGTCGAGGCCGGCCCGGCAGGCAATTTCCTCACTCATCAGAGAGCTGATGCCGGTGAGACCGGAGGTCAGAGCTTTGGCGACGGTAGTCGGTTTTCCGCAGATCTCAGAGAGGAAGACATCCTCAGTGATGGTCAGAGGCTCCAGCTTATGGACCGTGTCGGCGATAAAGTAGGGACGTCCGGGCAGCACCTCGCGGACAGAACTGATATTGTTGGAAATATGCTTGATACTGTCTACAATGGTCTCCTCGCTGTCCACGAAAATAATGTTGCTGTATTTCCCCATAAGTTCAATGATAAGGAATTTGCGGCACAGATCACCCATCTCATCCAGATGCTCAATCTCCAGTCGGACGATGCGCTCTAATCCGGGCTGCGTGACGGAGAGAATGCGGCCGTTGCCGATATGCTTGCGAAGAAGCATACAGAAATTCGGCGCTGCCGCCGGACTCTGTTTGGGCGTCTCTGTGAAATACAGCAGCGGCAGACTGGCGCTGGCAGACATCAGGAGACGTACCTGTCCCCGCTTATTTTTTACAGTCAGGATCAGCTCGTCCGATTCCGTCGGCGCTCTTCTGGAGCTGCTTCCCCAGCGCAGATGCTGCCGCAGTGCGCTGGCTAGAGAGGCGTATACGA
>JAJQDL010000004.1:17511-40807 GCA_021202235.1 Lachnospiraceae bacterium | reverse complement strand
ACCTTCTCCTTACCGGTCAGGTTGCACAGCGCTTCATAAAAATCACAGAGAAGGTCATTGTGGAAAGCCCGGGAGGTCAGGGATACCAGCTCCAGCTGCTTCTTTGCCGCCTCGACAATCTCCGGATGAAGATGTCCGAAGTTCAGAGCCGAATAGGCGCTGAGCATATCGAAATACTGTCTGCCCTCGGGGTCTGTGACCCGCGCTCCGGATGCTGTTTCGAAAACCACTTCTTTTGGATGATAGTTATGAGCTCCATATTTTTCAGTCTTCTCAATGATCTCTCTGGATGAACGCATGGTTATGTCTCCTTTGCTTATTGAAATAAGAGTTGAATGGGTTCTGTTGTCAGATATTGGCAACTCTATGTCTGAACGTTTGCTGCAGCTTTTGCATTCTGACATCGAAATTATAACAAAACCCCGTTTTGAAGGAAATTTCTTTTATGACAAAAAGAAACTGGAAATTTTTGTAGATTTCTACAAGCCTGAATGACGAACCATCCCATATTAATGAACTGCCTCCTCAACATTTTCCAAATCACCCATTCGTCCCCAGATTTTCACGAATTATAAATTCAGGAAGAAGCTGCCGCCGCAGTAGATATTTGTCTTTCCTTCCAACTTAATACATGTTATAATTTTTACATCTTAAAGCGTAATCGCGTATTATGTTCCGGGAGGTGGCCGATGAAGGTTTTTAATACAGAAGGCTCCTGTATTCCAGAAGAAAACTATATGGTTGACCTGACATCCAGGGTAATGAAGATCGAGCAGGAAGTCATTTCGCGTGGAAAGTACTTTACCATCAGCCGCGCGAGACAATATGGAAAAACAACGTTTCTGTATCTGCTGGAAAGAGCTTTATTGGAGAAATACATTGTAATCAGCACGAGCTTTGAATCCTCGGAAGAGTATTTTGTCTCTCAGGCACATCTGGCGAGAGGCCTTCAGCTGGAAATCGGAGAACGTCTGGAAGACCAAAGCCTTTCGGAGAAGATCATCAGCGACTGGAAGCGCCCGTTTGAAACAGAATTCCCAATGAAAGAGCTGGGCGGACGGATCACAAAATTATGCAATTCCAGCGACAGGAAAATCGTATTACTGATTGATGAGATTGACAAATGCTCAGAGAATCAGGTGTTTTTATCGTTTCTGGGATTGCTCCGCTCAAAATATCTGGAGAGACAGAAAGGAAAAGGAAATACATTTCACTCGGTCATACTGGCGGGGGTTTATGATATCAAGAATTTGAAGCTTAAATTGCTGCCGGATGAATCAGTCAGATACAACTCTCCCCGGAATATTTCCGCAAATATTTCCCTGGATATGAGTTTTTCCGCCAATGAAATTGCAAAAATGCTCTCCTCCTATGAGGAGGATCATCATGCGGGGATGGATGTCGACGAGGTAGGACAGGCTCTCTATGATTATACATCTGGCTACCCTTATCTGGTTTCTGCCCTGTGTCAGATCATGGATGAACAGATGACGAATGTTCTCGGCTCTGAAAACGGAGTTTCTGTGTGGACAAGACAGGGAGTCGCAGAAGCAGAGCATCGATTGAGAAAGAGTATTCCTGTACCGGCGCTGTTTGATGATCTTACAAAAAATCTGCAAAGCTATCCGAAATTTAAGAAGATGATCAGTGAGATCCTCTTTTCCGGAGCACGGTATCCATTTAATATGGGAGTTGAAGAAATACAGCTCGGTGTCCAATTCGGGTTTCTAAAAGAAAACAATGGTACAGTCGCAGTCGCCAACCGCATTTTTGAAACTGCTATGTATGACACTTTTATTGCTGAAATGGCAATTAACAGTGAAAGCAAGGAAACCTATTGGGCCAGCATGAGAATTTACAATCAGTTCGTGATAAACGGACAGCTCCAGATGGATCTTGTCATGCGCAGTTTTTACGATCATTTTCAGGAAATCTATGCGGGAAGTGACGAGAAGCTCCTGGAGGAGCAGGGTCGAAAGCTCTTCTTATTATATTTAAAACCGATCATCAATGGCAGTGGCAACTACTATGTAGAAGCACGTATCAGAGATATGAAACGAACAGATGTGATCGTGGACTATCATGGAATACAGCACGTCATAGAGCTGAAAAATTACCATGGAAATGAATACAATAAGCGCGGTGAAGCGCAGTTGTTCGAATATCTGTCATATTATAAGAAGGATGTTGGATATTTGCTCAGCTTCAACTTTAACAAGAACAAGAAGACAGGAATACATGAAGTGAGCTATCATGGGAAAAGAATTCTGGAAGTCGTTGTGTAGGCGGACACCGCTCATATTGACAGACAGCTAATCCCCCAAAAAGCGGACAGGGAAGAGAATTTCCCTTGTCCGCTTTTTCTTACGTGCTGAATCTGTTTGTTTTACGCTTTCTTCACCGTGATCTTACTCCCGGCGCCCTTCGCTTTGAAGATCTTCTTATCTGCGGAGACCTTCGTGCGCGGTACCTTAAATACGCAGGTGCTCTTAATTCCCTTGAAGGCGCTGGCACCAACCTTCGAGCTGGTCAGCTTGGAGGTCTTGAGCGTCACGGAAGCCAGAGTCTTATCTCCGTAGAACGCCTTCTTGCCGATCGTCGCCAGCTTCGTGGACTTACTGACAAAGGTCTTCAGCGCCGTGCAGCCCTGGAAGGCCGAGGCGTCGATCGTCGTCAGCTGGGTCGATGTCAGGTTCACATAGATCAGTGTCGTGCACTTGTAAAATACTGAGGAACCGATGGTCTTCACCTTCGCCAGTGTGATCTTATTCGAAGAACTGCCGATCTGCTTCAGCTTAGCGCAACTGTAAAAGGCCTTGCTGCCGACAGACGTGGCCTTCTGCAGTCCGGAGACCTTTGTCAGCTTCGTATCGCCGTAGAAGGCCTTCGCTCCCACGCTGGTGACTGCCGCGCAGCCGGTGACCGTCTTCAGAGCGGTGCACTTGGCAAAGGCGGAGGAAGCGATGGTCTTCACGCCCGAAGCTACCTTGAAGGTGGTCAGGGAAGTGCAGCCATAGAAGGTGCTGGCAGCGATCTTTGTCAGTGATGTCGACGTCAGACTGATCTTTTTCATGGCCTTGCAGTTGTAGAAGGCGCTGCTACCGAGGCTCTTCACCTTCGCCAGCTTCACGGTACCGCTGGTACTGCCGATCGTGGCCAGTTTAGAGCACTTATAGAAGGCCTTGCTGCCGACCTTCGTGACCTTCGTCATCCCGGAAATCTTTGTCAGTTTCGTATCGCCGTAGAAAACCTTCTCTCCCACCGTAGTGACAGAGGCACAGCCAGTAACGGTCTTTAAAGCCGTACACTTTGCAAAGGCCGCCGTACCGATGGTCTTCACAGAAGAGGGAATCTTCACCGTGGTCAGGGATGTGCAGCCATAGAAGGCATTCTCGCCGACAGATGTGACCGAAGAGCCGATGGTCACATTGGCCAGCTTCGTGCATCCTTTAAAAGCATTTGTGCCGATCGTGGTGACATTGGAGCCGACCTTCACCGTGGTAATCTTTGTATTGCCTGCAAAGGCGCTGTCCGCAACCGCCGTCACTTTATAGCTCACGCCGTTTACTGTAACTGTGGCAGGAACGGTGACGGAAGTTCCGGCGGAGGTCGTTCCAGTATATGTTACGGTCGGACTTGTCCCCGTCGCCGTCACCTGGTAGGTGACATTCCCGGAGGAGTCTGTGACAGAGGAGCCAACCTCAGCCGTCGAAGTGTCCGTGTTATCAGTGTTGTCGGTGCCCGTATCACTTCCGCCGCTCGCCCCGCTTCCTGTTCCGCTGTTATCCGTTGTTGTGGAACCGCTTCCCGTCTCCTCGTCCGTGGTTGTAGATGCCAGTTTGGCAATCGTCTCTGTACGGGTGGCGCCGCAGGTCGTACAGGTGTAGGTCCGCACGCCTTCCGCCGTCGTAGTCGCGGCCTTCGTAACAGTTCCACTGTCCCAACTGTGCCCCGTCGCCTCCGCGGCGGTCACACTATAGATCCGTGTTGTAGCTGCCGCATCGCTGGAGAAATCCCCGCAGTCATCGCAGCTCCAGTAGGCGATCGTTCCGGCAGTCGTACAGGTTGCGGCTGTAGCCGTATGGGCAGTCAGGCTGTCATGCGTACAGATTGAGGTGCCGGAAACGGCGTAGACCTGGAAGCTTCCGACCGTACTTGAGCTGTAGAACCTGGCCTCAATGTAATAGGTCTCTCCGGCAGTCAGCTCACAGGTGATCTTAAAATTCGTTCCGCTGCCGCTGTCATCATCACAGGCCAACTCATTCTGGTCTGAATCATACAGGATTCCATAGGTGTCGGAGGCACCTGTGCTGTAGAAGGTGTATGTTCCGGAGGTTGTCGGAGTAATCTGCAGATACATGGAATCGCCCGCTTCCGCGATAGTGGAAAGTGTGTTGCTGTGGATTTCCAGCGTCTTCGCCTCCGCAAAAGTCGCAGCACTCTCTCCCATCACATACACATAGAAAGTGACATATGTGCTGTTATATGAATCCGAAACCTTGCATCTGTATCTCGCCGATTCCGAGATGTCTTCCAGAACAAGTGTTGCGGAAGTCCCATCAATCTCTGAATAGTCATAATTCAGCTCGTCGTACCGGTACCAGCGATAGGACAGCGAACCGGCGATCGTGGATGCGGTCACAGCAAGCGAAGCACTGTCTCCCACTGATATGTAGAGAGTCGAATTTTCTGTGGAAGCGCTGAGCTGGCTGTCGACGGAAACATGGAAATATGCTGTCTTCGTCCAGGCAGAATCACTGACCACACATTCATAATATCCTGCCGCATTCACAGAAATCGAGTTCGATGTCTCCTCCGTTTCTTCGTAATACCCGACATCTTCCGTGTAGGCGTACCAAGTATAAGACCAGGAAGGATCTGCCAGATTTGTTGTGGCTGTCACCGTGAGAGCAACCGTCTCACCCGGCTGAATATCCCAGCTGTAGGTATAGGTCAGGCTCAGGCCGCTCGTCACTTCGAAATAAGCGCAGGACGTCATATATCCATCATTTACGACACACGCATAGTAACCCATCCGGCTGACCGTCAGCGAGTCCGTCGTTTCATCCAGTTCCTCCTCTTCTTCCCAATCCGTCCCGTAATAATACCATGTATAGCTAAACTGCGATGTTTCCATCTCATTGGCTGCCGCTACGGTCAGCACCGCCGTGCCGCTTCCATCGACGGCGACATCCCCGTCATAATCCAGAATCAGTCCGCTCGAAACATACAGATAGATATATGCTGTCTCGGTTGTCTCTCCGTCGGAAATAACACATTGATAGCTCTGGCTTTCTGTCACACCACTGAGAACAAGTTCCGAATCCGTCTCGTTGTCCAGCAACTGATACGCATAAACATCTTCTTCCACCCACTGATACCACTGATAGGTGATGGGATTCGGTGAAAGCGCAGTGACTGACAGCGTGACGTCTGATTCCGGCAGAGCAGTGTAGTTCTCGTCATAGGACACGGTCAGTGAGGTGAGCACGTCAACATAGAACCAGATCGACCGGGAATTTCCGTAGTCATCCGTCACGCAGCAGTAATACCACGCGGATTCCGTGACATCCGTCAGCGTCAGGGAGGCTCCGGTCTCTTCAAACTCTGTATCCTCCGTGTCGTATTCTTCTTTCCACCAGGAATAGTGAATCGCACCGAAATCAGCTGTGGCTGTCACGGCCAGCATAACGCTTCCGCCTGACACGACTGTGTGATAGTAACTGTCGGCTGCTGCCGCTGTGAATCCGTTCTCGCCTGTCTCGGAAACCGTGATCGTCAACGTCACAGTCGCAGCGATGTATGTATCCGTGGCAGCGGCTGTGACTGTGATCACCGCTGTACCGGCTGCCACGCCGGTAATCAGACCAGTCTCATCGACTACAGCAACATCCGTATCGTCCGATGAATAGCTCAGAGTGCCGTCACCTGTGGTCGAGGCGGTAATCTGCGCCGTGCCGCCCACCAGAACTTCAGAGGTATTCACATCCGCGGTCAGAGTCTGCTCCTCGCCGATCATGAATGTCAGCGAAACCGTTCCGGCATAGTTGTCGCGTCCCCGGATAGTCATCGTGGCTGTCCCGATCTCTATATTATCCGCATATGAGACTGTGTAATCCTCATCTTCCTCCAGCGTTACGCTGCCATAGGACACTGTAACCGACGGCGCGACCGCTGCGCCGGTGTAGGCGACGCCCTCCGCATCCAGCGTGATAACGGCGTCCGCCAGATTTTGCGTCGAAGCGCCGAAGGCGAGAACGGCTGCATTCTCCGTCTCTTCTCTGAGTATGTAGGTAAATGTTACGCTGCCGTCCTCATCGGCATCTGCCTGCGCGATCGCCAGCAGATTATCCGCCGGCAGCAGGCTCTCCGCTTCCGCATCCTTTATCACCAGCAGCACATAGGCCTCCTCCGCCGCCAGATCGGTAAAGGTCACCGTCTGCGAGTCATCCACAGTCTCTGATGTGCCGGTATAGGATTTCAGGGAAACTATGGTATTTTCCCGATCCTTCGTATATTTCAGGGTGCGTGACGATCTGGAAGAAACGGTTGTTCCTGTTCCGGAGGCTGTGGCTGCTTCTGCTTCGGAAGAAGTCTCCGCCTCAGTTTCCGCTGCCGAAGGAGTTTCCGTCTCCGTGCTTTCCTCAATACTCTCCTCTGTACTTTCTTCGATACTCTCCTCTGTGCTTTCCTCTGACTGTTTTTCCTCTTCGGCGGATGCCTCTGTGGAAGGATCCTCCTCGGAAATGACAGCAGGTGTGCCGCCGTCCTCCTCCGAAGCCGTGGAAATCGCCGTGCTGTTAAAATGGTAAGTGATAGTAACCAGATTCATATACCCGTTCCAGAATGCACCAGTCCCGCGGGATACTTCCTCCCACTGCTCTTCCGTTCCGGCATAGTACACATCGGTTACTCCGGTGCAGTAAAAAGCATGACTGCCGATGGATGTCACGCTGAGAGGAATATATATATCACTCAGGCTCCCGCAGTATGCGAAGGAAGTAGTGTTAATCGTGGTCACATTCTCGGGAATGACAATGCTGGTCAGGGATCCACATTCATAAAAGGTATCATTTTCTATGACCGTCAGGCCGGTGCCGAGATGTGCTTCAGCCAGCGCGGAACACCCCTTGAAAGCACTGCTTCCGAGAGAGGTCACACTGTCCGGGATGCTTATGCCGGCCAGGGCAGTGCAGCCATAGAAAGCCTCACTCCCGATTGTGACAAGTCCTTCGCCCAGGTCAATGTTTGTCAGAGCCGTACAGCCGTAAAATGCACTGCTTCCGATTGTGGTCATACTGTCCGGCAGAACAAGGCCCGTCAGACTGATGCAGTCATAAAAGGCCTGCTCTGTGATCTCCGTCACATTCTCACCGATCGTGACGCTTTTCAGCCCGGTACACTGGTAAAACATGTATTCACCGGTGACAGTCAGACCCTCTCCGATAGTGACGGTCTCCAGGCTGGGGGAAAAGGCAAAAGCGCTTTTTCCCACGGCAGTCACGGTATCCGGGATGACCAGTTCTGTCAGGCTGGCACATCCGGTCAGAACATACGCGCCAACCTCCGTGATCTCCGCCGGAATCTCCAGTTCTGTCAGGAGAACCGATGAACCGTTCTCTGCCGTGTACAGATTTGCTTCATTAAAACAGGGATTTGCATACGCATCGCTGAAGGAAATATTCAGCCATTCCGTGATGCTCCCCGCATAATACACATCCTCCAGACCGGTGCAGTTCTTGAAGGCTCCGCTGGCAATCGATGTGACGGCCTCAGGCAGGCTAACGTACGTCAGATTGGTACACCCACTGAAGGTTCCTGTCTCAATCTCTGTCACGCCGTCCGGAATGCTGATTTCGGTCAGACTCTCACACCGGCAAAACGCATAGCCGCCGATCCGTGTTACGCTTTCCGGAATGGACACGGAACTCAGACTCGTGCAGTCCTCGAACGTTTCATAGCCGATATAAGTCACACCCTCCGGAATAGACACGGAGGTCAGGCCGGTACAGCCGTAAAAGATATAATTACCCAGAGTCGTCACTCCGTCGGGAATTTCGACCGTGGAAAGGCCGGCACAGCGGATAAAAGCAGCATTCCCGATTTCTGTCACACTGTCCGGGATATCAATCGATTTCAGGCTCTCACAGGTATCAAAGAGATAGCTGGAAATTTCCGTCACACTGTCCGGAATATTGATGGACTTAAGCCCCGTACAGTAAGCAAACGCGCTGCTTCCCATCTCTGTCACTGTCTCAGGTACAGAGATGGATGTCAGTCCGGAGCAGTTTTTGAACGCATTGCTGCCGATGGATGTCACGCCCTTCGGGATAGTGACAGAAGTCATCGCTGAGCATCCATAGAACGCATATTCTCCGACGGAAGTGACGCCGTCTGTCAGCATGACCTCCTCAATCTGGCTTCGATACGAGTACCAGGGAACTTTTCCATAGCTGCTCCACTCATCCATCTCACCGGTGCCGGTAATGTAGAGTCTGCCATTGCTAAACAGCGTCCATGTCAGATTACTGCCGCAGCTGCCGGAGGCAACCTCCGTGGGTAATTTCATTGTAATGGTTTTTTTGCTTTGAGACAGTTTATCTTAAAGGATCTGACTGCGGAGACTGAACCGAAATCCCCTTCCAGAACCGCCTCTGTCGTATAGTCTCCATTCGGAAGATAGCACTCAATCTGCCCGTTCTCATCGGTCGTCAGCGTAGTTGAATGAAACCCCGACTCCGTGTTCCCCGACATGAGTATGACCTCAACGGAAGCCCCTTCCACCGGCTCGCCAACCTGGTCCACCACGGTCAGCACCGTATGGTAGGAGATATACGGGCAGGTTGTGAAGAATTCAACCGTGTCATGGTCAACACACCAGTAAAAATCGCAGATCTTGAAAGAGACCTCTTTAAATGTTTTTTCTTTTTTTAGCCAGTTTCCGCACAGCGCCACTTTTGCTTTAAGAGAGTAAACACCGTTGACAGTTCCTGCATAACAATTTGTGCAGCTGTGTTTCTGATCACCTGACGTGTCCAGAATATCGAGCCTCATGGATATCTCCGCGCCCGTCTCACTGGAAAGCTCCGTATTGGCGAGCTTATCACTGACAAAATTGACCGATGGCTTCGCCACAATGCCGATAAAGATCGATCCTTCGAAGTAAACCTCCGCACTGGGTTCCCCCTTACTGCACAGGCTGTGGATGCCGTCGTATTCATCGGTGTCAAGGTAGAATCCAACAGTCGTTTTGGCCAGTTCCCATTTGCCGGTCAGCTCCGCGGAGGCTTTAATCTGAATGGCTGTCTCCATCTGAACATTGACACCCGCGACAACCATGTATTTAATCTTTCCCAGAGGAATCTCTGTTTTACCTTCTGTCTTGACGGTACCGGAGATGACGAAGGTCAGGTCTGCAGACACAGAGACATACTGATGGGATGTCGTCATATACAGCTTGACTTTAAAGGCAAAGCCGAGCGTCATGGCGGCGCTGAAAGACCCGGAAAGGTCTGTTCCGACCTTCCCTTCCGCTTTAAATGAAATAGAATGTTTGTAGCTGCCTTCCAGGTTTGTTGCGGTCAGGGACGCGACGGATGTCAGATTTTCCTGAAAGAGAAGGCCTGTATCCAGGGATGCCGTTGACGTTCCGCTATCTTCTGTTTCATATTCGGAGGCATCGTAACTGTCAACCCCCAGAAATTCCAGACCTTCATCCATATCGGTGGTGTCCAGAGAAACATCACCCTCGCTGCCATCACTTTCAATCTTTACATAATCAAATACATCCTCAAGCTCTGCATCTGTCGCTTCTGTAACAGTCACGGTTGTCCCATTCACAGTGACCGATGCAACCTTAACAATCAGTACAGTATCATCTGTGTATGTATAGGCGAAGGTATCCCCCGCCTGCAGAGCAAGAAAAGCTGCACACGCATCAGTGACTGTATAGGTGCCATCTCCGTTGTCTGTGACAGTGCCGTCGCCGGAGGATTCATACAGAAGAATTGTACTCTCACTGAATACCAGGAAGTTGGTCGCGTTGTCATCGTCCAGGTTCAACACCTGCTCCTCATCAAAATCCTCCGTTGTCATGGCAAGAAATTCCTGCATTTCCTGCGTGTACATCTGACTGGTAAAGACCGCGCTCAGAGGCTGGTGCGTCTCCGCCTCCAGCAGATACACCTCAACAAGAAAGGTATCCGGTATCTCCCCGTCGATGGCAACTGCGCAGCTGCTTTCATCGCTGCTGACCTCGGTCGTGCCGGAAGCCAGCAGTTGTTCCGACGTCTCATCACAGATGGCTACCACCACGTCCGCTGTCACGGACGATTCCTGAATATAGTAGGTAACGGTTGCCGTTGACTCTTCGACAGTCACGTCTGTAATATAATTCTCTTCCTCCGTCTGCTCTGTTTCTGCCTCATTCAATGCGTCGGCGATCAGAGAACCGACGTCGTCAGTGCCTTCCGCCTCAAGAGTTGCATCAGTGGCAGCTTCCGTTTCATCCGTTTCAGTTTCAGTCGCCCATACACTGTCAGGAAACAGTCCTGCTGTCAGGGTCAGTGCAAGAACCAAAGCTACCAGTCGTTTCAGGTTGTTTTTCATAAATAGCCTCCCCTTATATGTTGTATGATCTATGAATCAGGACGACGCCTTACTCTCTCCACTAATTATTTATTTTACCACACCTGTTTATTTTTTTCATTAACATAGATTCATTTTGTATAAATATTTTTTGCTTTTTCTCACAAAACAGAAAAAAGAGCCTCATCTGAGACTCCTTTTCCGAGCATGCCTTCTCTCTTCTTTCTGTTTTCTCAGCCGCACTCTCCCTCCATGATGGAGAATAACCGGTTAAGGAGCACGACCAGCTCCTTCATTTCCTCCTCGCCGAATTCGCCAAGGAGCCGGTTCCAGGCCTCGGAATAGTGCTGCATGGAGATCTCGGCGGCAGCGCTGCCCTCCGGGGTGATGCGGATGGCGATGCGGCGCCGGTCACGGGGATCGATCTCCCGTTGGATATAGGCTTTCTTCTCCAGCGTATTTAAGATGTAGGAGACCGCCGGTTTGGAGATCTGCAGATGATCCTGTACTTTGCGGATGTCAAGATTGACGCCGCGGCTCTCGCAGCAGGCACATTTGCCTGAGATGATGTGCAGGATCGTCAGTTCATTGGTCTGCATCTCGCATTGGGAGGTGAAGGCGGCATCCATCTTGCGGCAGCGCGCCATGACTGCCATAAATTGTTCTCTCAGCTCTTCATTCACTGGGGACCTCCGTTCTCTGTGCGGATTCCGGCTGCGTGGGCAGGAGATACCGGGACCATACAAAACGAATCTCGCCATTCTCTGCCAGGGCTGTAACCGGCGTCTCCGCCTCCAGGTCGTGCTCCAGCAGATAGTCCGCTATAGGATCCTCCAACAGGGTGCGGATCGTCCGGCGCAGGGGTCTGGCTCCGTAGAGCGGATCAAAGCCCTTCTCAGCCAGGATATCAAGAACGCCCTCTTCCACCGTCAGGATGATGCCCTGCGGCCTCAGACGTCCGGCCAGCTGGTCGGTCATCTTCCGGGCAATCTCGCGGATATGTTCCCGCTCCAGCGGATGGAAGACAAGGATCTCATCCAGCCGGTTGATAAATTCCGGCGGAAAGGCACGCTTCACTTCGGCCATGACGCTCTCACGCACTTCTTCCATCGGCGGTGTCTCCGGGGAGGTTCCCGCGGGAGCAAAGCCCAGAGACTTTCGCTCCGTGATATCCCGGGCTCCGAGATTGGAGGTCAGGATGATCACTGTGTTCTTGAAGCTGACGGTGCGTCCCTGGGAATCGGTGAGACGGCCGTCATCCATGATCTGCAGCAGGATATTCCAGACATCATGGTGGGCTTTCTCTACTTCATCCAACAGAACAATGCTGTACGGTTTGCGCCGCACCTGCTCCGTCAGCTGGCCGCCCTCATCATGTCCCACATAGCCGGGCGGCGAGCCGATGAGCTTGGAAACCGTATACTGCTCCATGTATTCCGACATATCAAAACGGATCAGTGCCTCCTCGTCCTGAAACAGAGCTTCGGCCAGTGCCCGGCACAGTTCGGTCTTGCCGACGCCGGTCGGTCCCAGAAAGAGGAAGGAGCCGATGGGGCGACGGGGATCGGCGATCCCGGCCCGACTCCGGCGGATGGCCTGCGCTACAGCGGATACGGCGTCGTCCTGCCCGACCACACGGGTATGCAGCGTTTCCTCCAGCCCTCGCAGCCGCAGCCGCTCGCTCTGTGTCAGAGAGGTCGCCGGGATTCCGGTCCAGCGGGAAACAGCCTCCGCGATCTCCCCGGCATCCACGAAGTCCCGCTGACTCTTCCGCCATGCATGATGACGTGATTCATATTCCTTATTCAGCCGCGTCTCACGGCGTTTCATCTGGTCGGCTTCCTCATACTTCTGGGCGTCCGCGGCGCTGCGTTTCTCCCGGCGTACCTTTCGTACTTCCTCATCGAGCGGTTCCAGCTCCTCCGGAACTGAAGTGAGGCGGGAACGCAGCCGGGCCGCCGCCTCGTCGATCAGATCAATGGCCTTGTCCGGCAGATAGCGTCCCTGGACGTAGCGGTCTGAGAGCTCCACGGCTGCCTGCAGTGCGTCGTCGGTGATCGACACACCGTGAAATTTCTCATACTGGGGCCGCAGACCCTTTACGATCTGCAGTGCCTCCTCGCGGGTCGGCTCGTCCACCTGCACCGGCTGAAAACGGCGTTCCAGCGCCGAGTCCTTTTCGATATACTGGCTGTATTCCCGCGGTGTGGTGGCGCCGACGATACGGATCTCCCCGCGCGCCAGCTCCGGCTTAAGAATATTGGCGGCGTCCAGCGCGCCGTCCCCTGAACCGGCGCCGATCAGAGTGTGCAGCTCGTCCAGGAAGAGGATCACATTCCCCGCGGCCTGGGCTTCCTCCAGCGCACTCTTAAGCCTTTCCTCGAAATCCCCGCGGAAACGGGTTCCTGAAAGCATCCCCGCCAGATCCAGAGTGATCAGACGCTTGCCGAGCAAAGCCTCCGGCACGCGCCGGTCAACGATCCGCTGAGCCAGGCCTTCCACGATGACAGTCTTGCCGACGCCCGGTTCGCCCACAAGTACAGGGTTATTCTTCTTGCGCCGTGAGAGGATCTGCACGATCTGCTCGATCTCCTCTCGCCGTCCGATGACCGGATCCAGCCGTCCGGCCTCCGCCTCCTCGGTGAGATCCCGTCCGAATCGTTCCAGCATCCCCGGTTCCCCGTCGTCTGACGGTTCCACGTCCTCTTCCCCGTCCTCCTCGGAGGACATCGACAGCAGCGGTGAGAATCCCCGGTTCAGCAGATCTCTTTTCAGAGCTTCCACATCGATTTCAAGGGAGCGGATCAGACAGGCCGCCGCGCAAGTTTCTTCCTCCAGCATGGCGAGCAACAGATGTTCGGGTTCCACCTTCCCTTTGTGAAGCTCCTGCGCCTGCTTCTCGGCCAGACTGAAGACGCGCTCCGTCTCCGGCGTAAACTGCAGTACCTGGGTTCCTCCCTGCTTCTCTGCGGCATCGTGATCGTGCTGACGCAGATAGGACTCGATCAGTTCCGGATCAATGCCGTATTCCTGCAGTACCTGCGAAGCGATACCGCCTTCCCGGGAAATGGCCCACAGCACATGCTCACTGCCGATAAATCCGTGTCCCAGCCGGGCAACCAGCGTATACATTTCCTGAAACAGTCCCCGGCTGCGCGGGCTGTACAGCTCCATATCAAAATTCATGACAGCCCTCCTCCTGCTCGATGGCCCGGATCACATCGCGAAGCCGGGCCGCTTCCTGATAATCCTCCCGATCGGCCGCCTCCTCCAGACGATAGCGCAGAGCATTCAGCCGTGTCCGCGTGATCAGCTTCGGATCCGCCTGCTCCGGGAACGGAACCGTCCCGTCGGCACGGGGATCCTCCTTTCCTTCAACCCATCCGGTCATCCGGTGAAATACCTCGCCGTATCCGGCGGCAGAAGCTTTATGTCCCATCTGATCCACACAATCCGCACAGAAAGCGGCCAGGAACAGATTGCCATTCCAGTTTCCCATATAGTATTTTTCCGCTTCATTTTTATTACATTGCTGGCAAAGCATGGTCATCCCTCCTGTAAGTATCGTTTTCAAATATAGTAAACGAAAAATTTTGTTGCTTGTTAATATTTAAGTTTTTAACTATTATAAGTTGAATTATTTCTCTTGTCAAGCACAGAGAGAAAAAAGGCCTTCTGCGGGGTATTTCCGCTGAAAGCCTTTTCTCCGAATCTCTACTCCTCCGTAACCTCCTCCGACACAGACTCCTGCAGCACTTCCCCGGAGGAGGTCTGGGAGGTCTCTGAGGATTCCTCTTCCTCCGTATCCGAAACTGTTCCGGCTACGAGCGAGATCACGATGTTCTCCACCGAGATCTCGGTCTTACGCTTCACGATGTCCTCGATCTGCGCCCGCTCCGCGTCCGTCAGCTCCGCAGCTCCCACGACCACGTCCACTGAATCGCCAGAGATACTGACCACCGTACTTTCAAATCCCTTTGCCGCCAACAGAGTCTCTGTCTCGTTTTCCGTCTCCGCCACAGCCGTCATCTGCACCATCTGATCCACGGCATCCTGCTTGGCATCCGTGGAAAGATTCTCATTGTCGATGATCGACTGGAGCAGCTCCTGATTTTCTGAGCGCACCTGTTCCTTGTTCAGATTCGCCTGGGATATAAATTCCACGATCTCCGAGCTGGTGAACACAGCGTCTCCCGGCTGGGATTCACTCTCCTCCTCCGTCGCCGCCTGCTGATTTTCCTCCAGGATCTGACTGGCGGCCGCTTCCTCCGAGGAGATCGTTTCCGTCTCCTCCCCGGTCGACTCTCCTATGTAATTCAGATATCCTGCCACCGCGATCATGACGGCGAGCAACGTGAGGATTGCCTGGTTCTTTTTAAATGTTCGCTTCACTGTCTGCTCCTTTCCCTCAGGACTCCCTCTTTAATACTTTGATTTTATGTGCTTCCACATCAAATAATGCCTGGACCGCCTCCTTTATTTCCCGGCAGACCGTGGCAGAGGACGCGCCCTCCGCCGTCACCACGACTCCTTCGATGGCCGGCATCACCTCCTTTACGACATAGGGCATGTCGTCTCCATCGGTAAATGTACTGCTGCTCCGGCGGCTCGACGTCTCACTGCGGCTGCTGTCAGCGTCCGATTCCGCCGACACCTCTTCCTCCGCCTCCTCGTCCTCCTGCAGGATCTGTTCCGAAGAGCTCTCCAGAGTGATCATGACGCTGACCTCTCCCACTCCTTCCATCGAGGAAAGCAGCTCCGCCAGTCGTTTTTCCAGTGTTTCCACATAGGCCTCGGAGGAGGAGACCGCAGCGGCCGCTTCCACGGTTTCTTCTCCGCTGCTTTCTGAAGATTCCTCACCCTGCGGCCAGGACAGCAGGAGGAAGAATACGCCGCAGACAGCCAGCAGAATCAGACGGTTTTGTTTTCTCCCCAGAAAGTCCTTCCATGTCTCCGGCTCCCACTTCATTCGTCCACCTCCACCGTCACCTGATCCAGAGAGAGGGCGGCCCGGATCTCTTCTTCCGCCGTCCCGGCTGCTTCAGAGACAGCTTCCTCCTCCCGGTGTGCCGTATCCCGCACCCGAACCTGCACGGAAGACTCCTCTCCCTCCACTTTCATGTCACAATCCAGCATTTCCAGATCATGTTCCTCCACAATGTCCCGTATTTCCTGTTCTGCCTGTGACACAGCCTCCCCTTTCCAGAATTCCCACTGCAGCTCCTCCCAGTCCTCCCCGGCGAGACTCACGTCTTCGAGACTCTCCCAGGTCTCTTCCCACCGGGAGATGCGCGTCTCAAGCCACGAATCCAGTCCTCCCGCGGCCAGAACCGGCTGCAGGACGATGAGAATCAGGAGCACGCCCAGGATATGCCGCAGGAAAGGCTCAAAACGCTGTCCCGGAAGGAGCTCCCGCAGGAAGGCTGACAGAATCAGAAACCCGGCCACTCTCTGAATCCAGGTGTATAATCCGCTCATCGCAGGTTCCTCCTTCCCGGTGCCTCAGCCTGAGACTTTCGAACTGGCATGCCGCTTGCTACCCCGCCGTATAATTCAGATTGGAGGCCGCACAGAGAATCCCCAGAGAGAGCAGAAAGAGAACCAGAGTATAGAGCACCAGGTTCATGAGAAGACGGCAGCCCTCTCCCGTCTCCGTCAGACACGTCAGCAGACGCGGATCCGCGAGCGGCTGGCCCAGAGCCCCCGCGCCCGGTTAGAGGAGGGCCAGCAGGGCCAGCGGCGCCCGGGGCGTGCGGCAGAGAAGGCCCCGCACGACCATCCCTGCTGCGCCGACGCCGTTTTTCAGAAGCGCACCCGTTCCCAGAACCACGTTGGTGAGGATATCCGTCCCCCGGCCGAGCCAGGGAATGGCCGACACCAGTTTGCGGACGGTCTGATTCCTGACGGAATCCACCAGAGGAAGGGTCATGGCCTGGATCAGATTCATGCCGACAACCACTCCGACGGTCGTTTTCATGCCCCATTCGATGAGACGTCGGATCAGCCCCGCCAGCCGGGAGAGGGAGTCCTCCTCCGACAGGGAATTCACCAGGCGCAGAATCAGATACACTTCCGTCAGCGGCAGCAGCAGGTTCGTCAGGACCCATTCGACGACGGTCATAACGATCAGCATCAGTTCATAGAAAGAAGTCGCTGTGACCGTACCGCCTGCGTAGGCTACGGTCAGGAAAAAGACCGGCAGGAGCATACCCATGAAGGTAAGGATCCGGGTGAGAACCTGCGCGGCCACCTGATACGCTGCCTGAAAGGCGGTCAGCGCCAGCGATGCCATCATCATATAGGCCACGAGAAATCCGATGTGACCCGGTCCCCGGCTGACGACGAAAGAACCGGCAAAGGAAAGATAAAGTGAACAGAATACAGTCAGTCCCAGCATTTTTCGTAATTCTGTGCCATTCTCGCGCAATGCACCGAACAGAATATCTCCGGCCTGTGAAGCAGCCAGAGAGAACAGACCGGTAAAATTCCCGGAGACAACTGCGCGGACCAGGTCGGCGAAGGAAATCTCTTCCTCCGTCAGCGCAGAGGAGAGATATTCCTCCAGCTCGTCCAGATCGAGACTGTCCAGACCGGCTACATCTCCGGGTTCGTCTTCCGCGGCGAAGGCCGGAATTCCGGTCAGAAGCAGACTCAGGATTAAAAGAGACAGGAGACATTTTATCTGTCTTAAGCGGCTGCCGGATTGTCCACGTTTTCCCGTCTGTCTCATTGAAGCCTCCTCTCATCCACCCAGAAGCTCTGTCAGGAGATCCCACACAGCGAGAAGAACCGGGAGACTCACCGCGCAGACCATCCATTTCCCTGCGAGCTCCACCTGACTCCCCAGGGAGCTGTGACCGGCATCACGACAGACGCCTGAGGTCAGCTCCGCCACATAGGTAATCCCCAGAATCTTCAGCAGAATCTCCATGTACACTTCGCTGACACCGAGCGAATCTCCCAGATCAGTAAGCCATGCCAGAACTTTTTCCGCTGTCCCGAAGAACAGACTCACAATCAGCACGGTCGCCGCCAGAGTCAGCGCCGGCACATAGTCCGGCGTCACCGTCCGCAGGCAGCCGGCCAGCAATGCGGCTGTCAGTGCGATCCCGCAGATTCGCAGCATGGCGCACCTCCTTTCCCGGCACGGTTTCTGTATGCCGAAAGACGTAGCTCCGAACAGATTGGCATTCTCGTGACCTCAGAGCGCAAAAAGCTCCTGCATGGTCTCGAACAGTTCATAGATGTATGGCAGAATCCAGTACAGCACAAGAAGCAGTCCGGCCAGGCTCGTCAGAAAGGCCTGCTCCTCCCGGCCGCTGTGCTTGAGAACCTGTCCCAGCACAGAGACGAGGATGCCGACCGCTGCAATTTTAAACAGAATATTGACTGTCATATCCGCCCCCTTGCATCCTTTACACCAGAAGCAGCACCAGAAATGCCCCCGCGGCCAGTCCCAGGCATTGGCAGACCTTCTGTTTCTCCTGCTTTTCCCGGCGGCTTGCCTCCGACCGCCGTCCCCGATCCGCCAGAAATCCGTCCAGCAGCTCCACCTGCATCGTGAGATCCAGATACCCCAGATTCTGTCCCAGACTGAGAAGGCAGTTCCAGTCCTCATGCCGGTACCGCTCCCGGGGAAGCCCGTTCAGCTCCGCCGCCCAGAGCTCCTGAAAACGTTCTCCCTCCTGGGCCTCCATGCGCCGGGACAGACTGCGCAGGACATCCGCCCAGGGAGAGGCCACCTGATCAGAGACCTGAAGAAAGACATGTCCCAGGGGAATACCGGCCACGCGGATCTCTCCCCGGATTTTCCAGATGACAGTAGAAATCTCCTCCATAGAGTGCACCCTCTCTCCCAGTGCTTCGCTGCGCTGCCATCCTGTCCCGGTGCAGCCCGTCAATACCAGCAAAGCCCCCAGGAGCTTCATGCTCACCTCCATCCCCATGCCTCCTCCTCTCCCCGTGCCGTGAGGAGACGCCAGCGAACACGGTCGGATCCGGTTCGTTCCAGGAAAACGAGATGCCGGAACAGACGCTCCTGCAGCAGATGATCCAGTCCAGGTTTGCCACGCAGCTCCTCCCAGGATCCGGCATGCACCGTGGCCAGGATCCGACAGCCGCAGGTGACCGCCTGTTCCAGGGCGTCCAGGTCCGCTTTGGTTCCGATTTCATCGACCGCCAGCACCTCCGGATTCATCGTCCGGATCATCAGCATCATTCCCTCCGCTTTCGGACAGCCGTCGAGCACATCAGTATTCCGGCCCACATCATTCTGCGGGACGCCCTGATAACAGGCGGCGATCTCTGACCGCTCGTCCACCAGAGAGACGCGAAGGCCCGGATGGTTCCTGCTGCCGTCGGAGAGGCGGCGTACCAGATCGCGCAGCAGCGTCGTCTTGCCGCAGCCGGGCGGCGAAACCAGAAGCACATGGCACAGTCCGTCCGCATACAGCAGGGGATAGACAGCATCCGCACAGCCAGGCACCTGCCTCGCCACCCGGATGTTCAGGCCCTGGATATATTTCAGTCCTCGTACCTTTCCCTCAGTGATGACTGTCTTGCCGCAAAAACCAACCCGGTGACCGCCCCGCACGGTGATAAAGCCCTGGCGCAGCTCCTCGGCATAGGCATAGCGCGAATAGCTGCTGACATACTCCATCGTTTCCGCCATGTCTGTCTCTGTGACAACCAGAGCCTCCTCCCACCGTGCAGTCGGTTGACCCTCTGCCGTCAGATAATAATTTTTACCTTCCAGCGTTACAGCCAGCGGCTGGCCCACCCGCAGGCGGAGCTCCTCCACCCGGTCATAAAAATCCGCCCCTGCCTGATTCAGGCCGGAGCGGATTCGTTTCGCACATATTCGGTTCCATTCTTTATCCATCGAACCCGCTCTCCTATCCTCAATATATTGTCAGGGAAGCGGAATTATGCTGATACAGGAAAAAAAGTCAGGAATCGAATGCCTGCATTCGTATTCCTGACTTTGGGTTCCGCAACAATATGACACCGCAGGTGCCCCTTGTGGGGAAGACGTAATCCGTGTATCGGCCTAAGGCAAATATATTATTTCAGCCGAATGTCACCGGCTCACGGATCGGTGCGGCCGGTTCGATCTTCTCCGCATAGAGCACGGGGCCTTCCTCGCCGTAGGCCTTGACGAACTCCTTCTCCACCCGGGCCGTCAGACTGATCCACTGACGGGATTTCCAGTGTGATGCCTCCGGGCTCTTGCACAGATATCCCAGGAAGATCATATCTGCCTCGCAGCAGTTCATGGCCATACGACCGGGGATGAAGCAGTCGCCCGGCATCCGCCGCTGCTTGTGCACCATCGCAGTAAAGCGCACCTTCTTGCCGACATAGCGGTCCGGATTCTCAGAGGCATCCAGGAACCAGATCCCGTATTCATCCTCCTTCAGATCGATCACCGGCGCATCCAGATCATAGGGAAGATCTTCGGCGATAAAGGCATCCAGTTCCCCTTCATCATCCTCAAAGACCACCTCCGCTGCGGGGTTAATCGATTTGAAAATCCGTTTCATCCCCGCCAGATCCATCGAGGCGTCGCAGCGGTTGCAGATGATGACCTCGGAATTCCGGGCCATATTTCCGAAGATAGACCGCATGTTATTAAAATAGGTACTGAATGTAGAGCCGTCCACCATCATCAGCTGCTGATGCAGGAACCAGCCCTCCGGCAGCCGCAGATCCTGAGGATTCCACATACCATTGTACTCGATGATCACACGCTCGGCACCATGCTCCTCCCGGAGCTCCTCCATGTGTTCCGGCGCAAGTTCCTCCTGCGAGTCAATGACCACCGGAACCGTACGGTTCCAGGCCAGCATATCGGGGTCGTATTCTTCCTCCCCCTCCTCGCAGATCAACAGGAGAGTCTTGCCGTCAATAGCAAAATACTCCTCACCGATGGTATCCCGCAGAAAATCTGTCTTGCCGCTCTCAAGAAAGCCCGTAATCAGAAATACAGGTACTTCCTGCCTGGCCATACTTACGCCTCCTTTGCACCGAAGAGAGCTTCGAGCTTCTCTGTATGAATCTTCGCGCCAATCACGCAGATCTTGCCGGTGACCTGAGGGCCGCCCTCACGGATCTCCTTCTCTCCGGGAACCATATCAAAATACAGCCAAGTCTCCCCGGACGCATCGGGAACCATTCCCTTGGCACGAAGAATCTGTCCATACAGTGCCTCGTCTCCCAGCGCCGTCAGGATATCCTCGAGCTGCGCCGCAGTGAAGGCCTTCGGTGTCTCAAAGCCCCAGCTGGTGAACACATCGTCGGCGTGGTGATGATGATGTCCTTCATGATCATGGTGATGATGTTCCTCATGATCGTGGTGATGGTGCTCCTCCTCATGGTCGTGGTGATGATGATGCTCTTCCTCATGATCGTGGTGATGGTGTTCTTCATGATCATGATGGTGATGCTCATCCTCGTGATCGTGATGATGGTGGTGCTCCTCGTGATCATGGTGATGATGTTCATGCTCATGCTCCGCCTCATGCTGACGATGCGCTTCCTCCATCTCACGCAGCATCTCCTCGGCCAGATTGCCTCTCTGCTCCATCGTCTCCAGCAGCTGTGCACCGGTCAGCTGCTCCCAGGGCGTGGTAACAATTGTCGCGTGTGCGTTCAGCCCGCGGATCATTTCCAGCGCCTGATCCAGCTTCTCCGCCTTGCAGGTGCCTGTGCGGCTTAAGACCACGGTTCCGGCACTTTCAATCTGGTTGTTGAAGAACTCACCGAAATTCTTCATATACATTTTGCATTTTGACACGTCCACAACCGTCACGGAGCTGTTGAGAAGCACGTCCTCTCCGGCTGTGGCATTGCGCACGGCCACGATGACATCGGAGAGCTTGCCAACGCCGGAGGGCTCAATGATGATCCGGTCCGGATGGTAGGTATGGAGGACCTCCTCCAGAGATTTTCCGAAATCGCCGACCAGCGAACAGCAGATGCAGCCGGAGTTCATCTCGCGGATCTCCACGCCCGCATCCTGCAGGAATCCGCCGTCTATACCGATCTCGCCGAATTCATTTTCGATCAGGACCACCTGCTCGCCCTGCAGCGCCTCCGCCAGCAGCTTCTTTATCAATGTCGTCTTTCCGGCTCCCAGGAAACCGGAGATAATGTCTACCTTAGTCATGTCTGTACTCCTTTCATGCGGTGTCTGCACCGCTGTTCTGTTATGATGAGACGGATCAGGCAACAAGTGCGACCGTCTTTTTGGCGTTATTCAGTAGGATAGCACAATTCACACAATAATGCAAATTCTGGTTTCACAACTGTAATCATGAATAGCTGTCGCATTTTGCGTGATCGCAAATAATGCGGGATCGGTTCGTTTACTGTAAACAGTGAGTCCTGTTTTCTCATTTGTGATACGGTTCATGCCGGGCGATCCGCCAGGAACGATAGATCTGCTCCAGCAGGATGACGCGCATCAGCTGATGGGGAAATGTCATTCGCGAGAAGCTCAGCCTCCAGTCGGCGCGGCGCAGGACTTCGTCTGAGAGTCCTAATGATCCGCCGATGACGAACTGGATGTGGCTGACACCGCCGACTCCCAGGCTCTCGATTTTCCGTGAGAGCTCCACAGAATCCACTTCCTGTCCCCGGATATCCAGGGCGATGCAGTAGGCGTCCTCACGGAGCAGCTTCAGCAGGCGCTCCCCCTCACGCTCGCGCCTCTGGCGCGCCTGATTCTCGCTGGCGCCGTCCGGCGTCTTCTCGTCGGCGACCTCCCGGATCTCCAGTGTGCAGTAGCGGCCGAGTCTCCGACTGTACTCCTCGATGGCCTTGTTCCAGTAGGCTTCCTTACATCTTCCCACCGCCAGGATCGTCATTTTCATCGCATCTTCTCCCTCTGCGCTCCGGAGTCGTTACTCTCCCGTACCGCCGCCCCATTATAGCATAATCCTGAGAACTGTTTCCAGAAATTTAATAGTTTTCTCCCTCTTTTTTTCTCCTTGCGGCTTGTGATTCTTCCTCACTTCCTTTATAATAGACGGTGTTCTGGAGAGGGGTCAATTTTTTGACCCCTTGTACCGTTGAAGAAGCCGGAAAGGAGGTCAGATCATGTCCTACTGGGATACCCTGGGACGCACACTTGTTGCGGAAGATACCAAGGAGAGCGCAGACCGCATCGCGGATTTTCTGACCTATTCCGGACTGGATGCCACGGTTTCCTCCACGGCGGATAATCCCTGTTATACGGTGACGGTACCCGCGGCGCAGGAAGAACTGGCCGAGAAACTGATGGACGTTTTTCGTCAGTATGAGGATGAAGATGAAAAACGTGCTGCCTACTACCGCGAGCAGTGTCTCACGCACTCCCCTGTCTTCGTTCCCTCCGAGGAGAAATTCCGCAATTCCACGAATTCCTCGAAGACCTTCCTCTGGGCCGGGATCGCCGTCGTCGCCATCGGACTGTTTCATTTCTTCTCCGTGGCGTATAATCAGCAGGAAGGGACTCTGGATGCCTGTATCGTTGAGATCATGTTCGGTTTTATCTTCATCTGGTTTGGCATTACCACCCATCAGAAGGTGCGCATGCTCCAGAGTCAGATCATGGAAGAGAATGCCTTTACCGATCAGATCATCCGCTGGTGTACCACTACGTATCCTGCTGAGCATCTGGACAAATGTATTGATTCCCCGGCGTCCGACAGCCAGCCGCTTTCCCAGG
>JAJQDL010000004.1:17021-17501 GCA_021202235.1 Lachnospiraceae bacterium | reverse complement strand
TTGTGTTTTAATGTTAGGTGGAGTATTTTGATGTACTGTTTTTCCTGCGTCGGCAGCTGATTCAGAATTATATTCTGCGGGAATATGATATCTCTGATGATGCCTATCTGGACTATATCACTGACACGATTTATAAAAAACTGTATTATCCCAATGCGGTCGCGGCGGCGGGATAATTCCCTGTTCAATCATTTCATTTCCGTCCGGCACAGGATTTATGTAAAAAAAGGCCTTCTCCTGATGCAGAGAAGAACCTCTTTTTTTATCTGCCTAAAACAATCACGTGCTTCGCAGGCAGCTGTTTCCTGTGCGATTGTGTGCATCATTTTATACTATATCTACTCGTTTTCTGCCGCGTAGGCTTCCTTCGCCTCCTCGACCCGAGCCAGGTAGTCATCTATGACATCATCGCCCAGATCCTCGCGGAGCATCTCAATGACGACCTCCTTCCCCGCCTGGATGCCGTCCTGGATATCTTCG
>JAJQDL010000004.1:0-17011 GCA_021202235.1 Lachnospiraceae bacterium | reverse complement strand
CAGGGCCTGATACTGTTCCTCGTTCATCAGATAGGAACTGACCATCGGCATATGGTTTGTCAGAGTAATATAGTTCTGCACTTCTGCCAGATTGGCAGAGATCACATAGCCGATGGGGTTTTCCTGTGCATCAAGGATCCCCTGCTGGATCGCCAGCCGCACCTCCTGCCAGCTCATGGGAATTACCGTGGCGCCCATGGACTGCCAGAAGGCAATCTGATACTCAACCTCCATTGTCCGCAGCTTCAGCCCCTGCAAATCTGACAGGGAAGAGATTTCCTGATTACTGGTTAGCTGACGGAAAGCAAAAGCACTGCAGGTAAGCATCCTGATTCCCGCTTCATTATAAAAAGACTGCATCTGATCCCAATAATAATTTTCAATAAAATAGTTGAACTCCTCTGTGCTCTCGAAGAGTCCGGGAATATCCAGGAGAGCCGCCTCAGGAACAACGCTGGTCTGATAGGCAGGCACGAGGTTCACGATACACAGTGTTCCCTCCTGCACACCGGCGATCAGCTCCAGATCTGATCCCAGCTCTGCATTATAATAAATCTTCATGACCAGCTTCCCGTCGGACCATTCCAGAAGCTTCTCCGCATACTCTTCGAACAGTTCTCCCCGGATGATAGGCTCCCAGTTGCCGGAGGTAGCCACTGAAAGATATACGACATCCTCTTCCTCCCCTTCTTCCGATTCCTCCGCGGTCCGGGAAGTCTCCGCCGTGTCGCTCTGCGCAGCAGAGGTACTGTTTTCTGTCTCTTTTGTGGTTCCGCAGCCTGTCAATCCCAGCAGCAGCGCCAGGCAGATCATCCACCGGCGGATTCCTGACCCTTTCATGTTCATCCCTACGTCTCCCTGTCCTTCCTGCTCTTTTTCTTATTCTTCACCTTCCGTTCTCTGCGACAGACGATAATCCCGGTATCGTCCCGGAGAGAAGCCGGTCTCTTTCTTAAAGGCACGGCTGAAGCTCTGTGCCGAATTAAACCCGCATTTGTATCCGATCTCTGACACACTGTGCGTCGTCTGCTCCAGGAAATATTTAGCCTGTGTGATCCGGTAATTTTTCACATAGGAGGAGAAGCTTCCCTGGTTGATTTCATTGAAAACACCGCTGAGGTAGGGCGCGGAGATTCCGATCGCGTCGCTGACTTCATTCAGCGACAGATTCCCGTCGGAATAGTGCGCGGCAATGTATTCCTTCGCGGTCTCAACATACCGGTAACGGTTCTTGCGGCTGCTGTTATGGATAGCACGGATTGCCTGGGAGAAGAAAGTCTCCATGGTCTTCCGGATCTGCTCCGTATCTTCCATCGCAGAAATCTCCTGCAGCATCTGGTTCAGTTTCATCGCTTCGATTTCAGCGGAGGTAATGTGGCTGTCGATCATTTTCTCAACAATCACATCGACCGCCAGCTCCCAGTAAATCTGACGATTTTCCGGACTGCATTCGATGATCTCACAGATCATGGCATTCGCCATCTTCTCGGCATCCTCCTGGCGCTCCTTCTCGGCCGCATCCGCCACCTGATGCCCGCGTTCCATGAAATAACGCTTGTCATAGTCGTCCGTCATCTTATCCAGAACCGGCGCCTCGGACTCCGGTTCCTCGGACATGTAAAACATATAGTGAACCTCTTCTACCGCCTCATGCCAGGAGAACCGCAGAGAAGCGATATCGTTATACACCTTTCCTTTTCCAAAGGCTACGGAATAGGGAAGATTTTCCGTAAACTGGTTCACGGTCTCCACACATTCAGTCACACAATGCTTCACCTGAATCACAGAGGATTCCTCCCGGAAGCAGAGAACTACAGCCAGAATCTCCTTATCCTCAAAGAAGGGGGAGATAATGTAGTCTGTCCCGCCCAGTTCACCGAGAAGATTCACCAGACTGCGCTTGTACAGCCCAACCTCCACCGCGCTGAGCTCCCTGTTTTTATCCATCACCAGCATCCCGGCCAGCACCATATACCGCCCGTGTGAAAAATCCTCCAGACCAATCCCCTGCAGCGTACTGGCAATATACTCGGCGCTTACATTCTTGCCGTTCAGGATGCTGCGGAAGGTCTGTTCCGCCACATCATGGGAAATGCTGACCAGAAGCTCCTTGTGCTGCGTATTCTCCTTCAGCGTATCCTGGAAAGCTTCCTCCAGATATACCAGTTCATTGCGGTTTTGTGCACTGGCCACCTTATCCAGATCATTTCTTTCTTTCGCGGTGATCTGCATCAGACGGTTGATCGGACGATAAATATTTCTTGTGATATACAGGGCAAACACTTCGGCAAACACAGCATAGATCAGAATAAACAGAATGATCATCCATATGGCCGTGCCAAGACTGACACTGCTGGCCGCCGGATCCACGTACAGCACGTAGGACAGATCGGAGATCCCCGAGTCATAGAGGAGGACCTCTGCCGAATCCCCGTCTGTATCACCTGACGAAATAGAAAGATACTCTCCCGCTTCGAGAGCCCGGGCCACGATCTCCCCCACTGTTTCATCGCCGACAATCCAACTGCCATCTCCGCCAAGAATCAGGAAATCGCCGATATCTCCGTCCTCCCCCGAGAGCGTTGATGCCAGTTCATCCAGACTTACAGAGTAAAAGATCACGCCCAGAAAATTCGGAACTGCAAAGTCCGTCGCGATCAGAAGCTTTCCGTCCGCGTAGAAGATGCTCGATTCGCTTTCAGAGCCGCCGCTGCGTCCTTCGGCTCGTATCTCCAGATATTCATCAATGACTTCCTGATAAGAGGAATTGTCCCTGGATACATAATCTCCCGAGGAGCTGTATACCTTCTCGGACGTGGGAAGGTAGAAGAAGGCTTCTTCAACCAGCGCATTCTGTGAGACGCTGCTGGAAAGCGTCGAAACAATCCGGGTTGTCTTGTCGCTGTCTACCTGGCTGGGATTCACCATAATGGAAATAAAGTCGCTGGAATTGATCACCTGAGACATGCTCTGTTCCAGCATTTCCAGACGAGTATCAAAATCATCCCCCGCCCGCTGAAGCTGACTCTCGTTCAGATCCTGGATACGCTCTGCCTGATCACTGGTCACGACCCAGTTGATGAGAATAAACATGACAATGACTGTGAACAGAGACATAAGCGAAAGAGAGAGAAAGGTCGTCGTAAAGACGCTGTTCCTCTGCCAGAAATGGCTTCTGCTCTTCTTGTTTTTTTTCATTCTTTTCCCCTTCTCTTCCATGGCGTACAGGAACGCCTGCCATCGTTTTACATGACACCGGATTTGCTTCCCACTAGGCCACCTGCATGGCGAAGACAAGAATCGTAATGATCACAGAGCTGATGATAAAGGAGCAGGATGTGATGAAGCTGCAGAGTCCTACATCTCCCTTTATATTCTCTGTGAAAATGGATGCCAGACTGGGAATCGGCGCAAAGGCGATCAGAACCAGCACCTGACGTACCAGCAGATCGAACGGCAGCAGATAGTAAAAGCACCGCGCTGCCGCGGCGCCAAACAGCGATTTCCGTACCCGGGCCAACGCTGCCGCCTGCATATAGCTGGCGTCAAAGCGGATCTCAAACATCAGCCCCATCATGAACATGGAGACAAAGGCATTGGCATTTCCTGTCAGCTCACAGATCGAGGCGATGGGACCGGGCACGGAGATCCCTGCCACCATCATGATGATCATCAGGATATAGACGATCAGAGCCGGCGAGGAAAAGAGCTTGCGGATCACATCTCCCAAAGTGGTCTTTTTCCCGTCCACGGACACGACGCTGGTTGTAAAGATATAGTGTCCTCCCGTACACATGGGCGAATTCCCGGCGTCAAACAGAGCCGTCACGGCCACGCCGGAGCTTCCCATGAACTGCTGGGCGAAGGGAATCAGAAAATTCCCCATATTAAAGCCCACCACACAGAACATATCCCGGCACCGGTCTTTTGGATCTTTGATACCGCGGGAGGTAATCCACGCATAGAGCACCACCAGCCAGTTCAGTACAAAAGCTAGCACCGTAACACCGAGCAGGCTTGTATCTAATTCCAGGGAGGCGAAGGAGGCTACCACTGTACAGGGCAACGTGATATTGATGGCAATCTTCGCCAGGATCCGGTAATCCGTCGGTCCGAAGAAACCGACCCGCTTCAGAAAATACGCCAGAACCACAGGGAAAAACATGGAGAGGAGTTTAATCAGTATCGTCTGCATGTCTCTCCCCCTATATTCTCTTCTGCACATTTTCCAGCCAGTCATCTTTCTTTGGCTGGAAAACATCCGGAATCTGCGGATCGATCTTCGCATAAGGACGGGCATGCTTCAGAATATCCGGAATCAGCAATTCTGTATCCGCCAGCCTCTTGTGAAGGTAAAATTTCCCCTGAGCCGTACGGAATTCATAAGGGTAGATCATCGAAATCTTATTCGGATTCACGACAACCTCATGAAAATCCTTCCAGGGATAGCAGGTTGTCTCTTTTCCGTCACAGTATGAAAGAGCATCCTCTGTCACGGTATAGCAGATGTTCATGTTTCTCTGCACGCGCAGCACATCGGAATAAATGACCGCTATACCCACAATAAGAAAAATCACCGTCAGTACGATACGGATGGTTTCATAGCCCTCGTTCTGCTGAAACATGATATTGAAAACAACATAGAACATCAGAGTTATCAGAATGTTGAGGATAATATCCCTCTGCAGCTTGCGGATGTACCGATCACTGAGCTTATAAACCGTTTCTTTCTTTATCAAGATCAAGCCTCCTCCAGATCTGTTTATTGTACGTTTCCGTGCGGTGATTTCGGCAATAAACCGGAATCCTTCCCACACGGTAACCCGAACAATCCTATTTTAACAGATTTCCCCGGGAATTTCCTCAGGAAAAGGGGACGGACTGCAGTCCGTCCCCCGCTTGTCGTGTTCACATAAGAACAGGTTCCTGATTTAACATACAATTACTCGGCATACTGAATGTAGGCGTTGAACAGGTCTTCGCCGCTGGCAGCCTTGACGGTCTCCCACTCATCCTGAGCCGCTTCCTGCATCTCATCGAACAGAGACTGACTGAACTCCACGACCGTAGTGCCGCTGGCCTCGATCGTTGCAAGACGATCCTCTACACGGGCGTCGGCCTGCTCGCGGGCATAAGCCTTGGCTTCCTCGACGGCCTGTTCCAGAACCGCCTGCTCATCCTCGTTCAGGTTGTCATACAGCAAAGAACCGGTCACAAGGCTGAGGATGTGAGGCAGATGGTTGGTAACGATAACGTAATCCTGCACCTCGTAGAGGGCGTTGCTGACAATAACCTCGTAAGGGTTCTCCTGGCCGTCAATGGTGCCGTTCTGCAGAGAGGTGTACACCTCAGAGAAGGACATGGGCGTAGGGTTGGCGCCGCAGTCGGACCAGAAAGAGATGTGGTTGTTGTTCTCCATGGTGCGGATCTTCATACCGCTCAGGTCAGACAGTGTGGTGACCTCAGTGTTGCAGCTCAGAACACGGAAATTCTGATCGGCATAGCCGAGCAGCTTGTAGCCGCCGGAGGAGTAGATCGCTTCGATCTCAGCCATGAAGTCCTCATTATCCAGAGCCTTGCGGACATCCTCGATGTCACTGTACACGCAGGCCGCGTCAAACACAGCCAGCTCAGGCAGGTAGTTCACCTGAGGAGCGGTGGTCTGCACAACGAAGTTCACGCCGTCCTGCGTCTGGATGGACTCGAACATACCGGCATCGGTTCCCAGCGTGGCGTTGGGCTGCAGGGTGATGGTCATCTTGCCGCCGGAGTACTCGTTGACCAGCTCAGCGAATTTCTCCGCGTACAGATAGGTCACGGTGTCCTCGGAGCTGTCCATGCCCAGGAACCAGCTGTACTCACCGATGTTGTCGGTGTTAATCTCCACCGCAGCACCGTCGCTGCTGTCCGCAGCCTCAGACTCTTCGTCCTCATCTCCTGCCGTCTCGTCCGTCGCCTCCGTCTCAGCCGCTTCCGTCTCGGCCGCGGTGGTGTCACTGCTGCTGCTTGAAGAACTGCCGCAGGCAGCCAGAGAAGCCATCATGGCCAGGCAGAGCATCAGTACCAATGCACGTCTCAGCTTTTTCATTTACCAGTTTCCTCCTTTTGAGTTGTTTTTATATGCTCCTCCCTTCCGAAGAGAGGGAGGGATAACATATCGTTGTAAAAGTTCAGAAAATCCATTATGTTATGTACTTATCAGATGAACTGAATGATCAGCAGATCGAATACGGCTTACAGCAGTGCCAGAGAGATCTGCGGGAAGATCACGATCAGAGCCAGAGCTACGATGAACATGCAGATGTACGGCATAACGTTCCTGGCAATCGTCATGACCGGCAGATCGCCGACACGCGCCGCCACGAACAGGTTGATGCCGATAGGCGGAGTCACGAAACCGATGGCCAGGCTGACGATCATGTTAATACCGAAGTGAACCGGGCTCATTCCTACTTCCTGCACGATAGGCCACAGGATCGGGGTCAGCAGCAGGATCGCGGGGCCGCCGTCCATGACCATGCCCACAAAGAAAAGCAGGATATTAACAACCAGCAGGATGGCGAATTTGCTGTGGAAGGTAGCCAGCATGAACGAACTGATCATGGCAGGAATCTGCAACAGAGCCAGCACCTTCGCAAATGCGGAAGCAGAGCCCAGAACAAACAGCAGCGGCGCGTAGGTCTGTACGGCCTCAACAAGGATCGGAATGATGTCCTTCGGCTTCAGCGTCCGGTAGATGAACAGAGCAACGATCAGTGCGTAGAATACGGAAATCGTCGCAGCCTCGGTCGGAGAAGCGATACCGCCGTAGATGCTTCCCAGAATGATAACGGGGGAAAGCAGAGCCCAGAAGCTGGTGAAGAAAACCTTAATAAACCCTTTTTTATGAAGTTCTCCGACAGACTGATTGATCTTCTCCTTATCCTCACCATTTCTTATGCAGTAAAAGACCGCATACACGCACAGGCAGCCGGCGACCAGGAAGCCGGGAATGATACCGGCGGTGAACATCTGGCCGACCGAGGCGGAGGAGTTCGCCATACAGTAGAGAACCATGGGGATGGACGGAGGAATGATGACACCCAGGCTTCCGGCCACAGCCACTGTAGATACAGTAAACTCTCTCTTGTAACCAAGGTTCAGCAGAACCGGGATCGTCATGCTGCCGACCGCAGCCACAGTAGCCGGTGCGGAACCGGAGATGGCGCCGTAGAACAGGCAGGTGACAACGACAGCACAGGGCATACCGCCGGGAACCTTGCCCAGGAAAAACTCAAAGAATTCAAACAGCTTCTTGGACACACCGCCCCGGGCCATAACGATACCGGAGAGGATGAACATGGGGATGGCGAGCAGCGAAAAGCTGTTCACACCCTCGATGCAGTTACGGATGAAGCTCGTTACCGTGAACTGACTCTGGAAAAAGCTCGGCAGCACGGAAGCGATGGTCACAGAGCTCGCAACCGGAATGGAGGCGAACAGACAGATAATAAACACGATAAACAATAATGCTGGTGACATTCTCTTCTCTCTCCTCTCTTATGCTTCGGACTTGCCGACTTTCTGCATGGCATTAAAATTCATAACCAGAGACTGTACGGATCGGATCACAGACAGAATGAAGCCGATCAGCGGTGAACAGTAAATAATCCACAGCGGAATCTGCATTGCAGAACTCAGCTGACCGTTGGAAATTGTTGTCTGCAGATAGGTGTTGGCGAAAGGAATCAGATACGCAAACAGAATGATGGAAATGACATCGACCACCATCAGCATGATGTACTTCGCCTTGCCGGGCAGCGCATCAACAACCAGAGTAATGCGAACCGACAGGTTCTTGCGGATGCAGTAGCTGATGGAGAGGAACGCGGACCATATAAAGATGAAGCGCGTCAGTTCCTCCGACCAGGTCAGGGAATTGCCGAAGACATAGCGCATAATTACCTGAAGCATCATGATACAGGCCATGATCGCACACATGATGACCAGAAGCACTTCTTCAAAGTAATTATCCAACCATTTGATTACTTTCATTGTTCTCCTCCTATAAAAAAATTTGACCTGCGCCTCGCCTGCCCCGCCCGGATCTCCGGATGGCAGATGGCGCTGTTTTGGACGTCAAATATGGTAACATATTTAAGAAATTTGAAAAAGAAGTAAGATTTCAGCTTCTGAACAATCCGTAAGAAAATCTTAAATCCTGCCAATTTTCTTAAAAACTGATAATCATTCATCTTGTTCTTTCATGGAAGTGCGCAGATTTTCTCATAAGTAAAAAGAGAACCCCGGACGAGCGCTGTATAATCAGCATGTTCGTCTGAAGTTCTCTGTAGTGGTCGAAATATTTTGCCATACGCCTGGCCTGGCGGAATACCACAAAATTCTTTCGGCTTTTTCGATACAGGTATTTTAGGAGTTCAGGTCTCAGGCCTTCACCAGCTTAATCACCTTCACCGGGCACTTGGCGGCGCACTTGCCGCAGTTGGTGCATTTGGCCGGATCAATCTTTGCCAGGTTGTTCTCCACGGTCACAGCGCCGAATTCACACTGCCTGGCGCAGATGCCGCAGCCGATGCATCCGGCGGTGCAGACCGCCTTCACGTCCTTGCCCTTCTGGGTATTGCTGCAGCTCACCATCTGAATCGGTTTGTAAGGGATCAGCTCGATCAGATGCTTCGGGCAGACCTTCACACAGGCACCACAGGCGCCGCAGCGTTCCGGATCGACCACAGCCACACCGTTCACAATGTGAATGGCGTCCTGCGTACAAACGCTCATGCAGGAGCCCATGCCCATGCAGCCGAAGCTGCAGGCCTTGTCCGTGCCGCCGGGCATCGTGGTCGCCTTCACACAGTCAGTAATGCCAAAATACTGAGACTGCATCACCGTCTTGTCACAGGTCCCGGAGCATTTCACGTAGGCAACCTTCTTCTCGATGTCGCCCACGGACACACCGAGTATCTCAGCGATCGCTTTGGCGTTTTCAGCGCCGGCCGGAGCACAGGCACTGGGGGGCGCCTCACCGGCTACCATGGCCGCAGCAGCCGCATCACATCCGGCATAGCCGCAGCCGCCGCAGTTGCTGCCGGCGAGATGTTCCCGCACCTGGGTGACTCTCTCATCCACTTCTACTTCAAATTTCTTACCGGCCACCCCCAGAAGGATGCCGATCAGCAGGCCTACGCCGCCCACGACGACGACGGCCATCAGTACAGCTGTCATATTCATACTTCATTCTCCCCCCTGTTAGATCACGCCGGAGAATCCGCAGAAGGCGATGGCCATCAGTCCGGCCGTAACCAGAACGATGGGCATACCGCGGAAAGAGCGGGTGATGTCATTGGTGGCGATGCGCTCACGGATACCGGCCATCAGGACAATGGAAATAGTGAATCCGATGGATGCACCCAGACCATTGACGATGGAATACAGCATCACGTGTTCCGTGTAGTTCTGCACGTTATTCAGGGCAATACCGAGAACCGCGCAGTTGGTGGTGATCAGGGGCAGATAGATACCAAGTGCCTGATAGAGACTGGGAATCATCTTCTTGAGCACCATCTCCACCAGCTGCACCAGGCAGGCGATGACAAGGATAAAAACGATGGTGTTCAGATAGGTAAGATCCAGCGGCACCAGAATCGCCAGATAAATCGCGCTGCAGACCGCAGAGGCGATCGTAATAACGAAGATAACAGCCGCACCCATGCCGGCTGCCGTCTCTACCTGCTTTGATACCCCGAGGAAGGGACACAGGCCGAGGAACTGACTGAGAATGACGTTGTTGACCAGAGCTGCGGACAACAAAACCAAAATACATTTTACAAACATACTCTTACCTTCCTCCTCCTATTCCTTCTCAGCGGCTTTGGCTGCCGCCTCGGCTTCTTTCTTTGCATTCGCCGCAGCTGCCTTCGCCGCCTTCTTCGCTTCAGCCTCCGCGCGGGCCTTCTCGAGGACTTCCCGGTTAGAGACAAAGAGGCTGCCGCTGCAGGTCGCGCAGTTGCCGCCGCAGGCGATGGAATCGCAGCTTGCGTCGTCGGTGTTGGTCGCACTGGGCGCCTTGAACTTGTTCTGCAGCGCCGTCAGGCAGGAGAGAACGAAGAACGCGCCGGGCGCCATAATAAAAATCGAGATGGGCTCGTAGCCGGAAATATTCGTCAGTACTTCGACTCCGAACAGAGTCCCTGCACCGAGAAATTCACGGATCAGACCGATGACGGTGATCGCCCAGGTGAAGCCAAGTCCCATACCGATGCCGTCGCAGAAGGACAGCGGTCCGGGGTTCTTGCTGGCGAAGGCTTCCGCACGGCCGAAGATAATGCAGTTCACGACGATCAGAGGAATATAGATACCCAGAGCGTCATACAGGCTGGGCACATAAGCCTCGAGGAACATATCCACGATCGTCACGAAGGACGCGATAATCACAATATAAGAAGGAATACGTACCTTATCAGGAATGATGTTGCGCAGACAGCCGATCATCAGGTTGGAGAGCATCAGCACCACCGTCGTGGACAGACCCATGCCCAGACCGTTGATGGCCGAGGTCGTGACCGCCAGGGTCGGACACATACCGAGCATCAGCACGAAGGTAGGATTCTCACGGATCAGTCCGTTATAGATTGCATCAATATATTTATTCTTCATCTTTCCTCCCTCCTAGTTCAGTCCCAGATAATCGTAGGCGAAGGCCAGACCGGCGTTCACTGCGTTTACGCAGGATGTAGTGGTGAAGGTTGCGGAACTGATGGCATCAATCTCATTGTCTGCCGTGGCTCCGGTCTTGGAGAAGGTAATCTCGGAAGACTGGATCCCGGCAAACTGACTCTGGAAAGAATCCTTCGTACAGTTGGCGCCCAGACCGGCGGTCTCGCTGTTGGAGACCACCTTCATGCCCGTCATCGTCCCGTCTGCGGACACGCCGATGGACAGGTTGATGTCACCGCCGTAGCCTTCCGGATTCGTAATGTTCACCACGATGCCCAGCACATTGCCGCTGGCATCGACAGCTACCAGAGCTTCCTCGATGGTTGAGCTGTTGTCGATCGCCGCCAGCAGAGACTCCGCTTCCGCGACTTTGGCTGTCAGATTTTCATCCTCTTCGAAGGAAGCAGCCTCGGTATACACGGCCTGGTAGGCCTCACTCTTGGCCTTCTCCTCCTGCTCCGCGATCCGGTCCTTGGTCAGCTCATTGACGATACCGAGGATAGCAGCCAGAATCACAGCGATCACGAAGAGAACCAGCGTATTCTTTACAATGCTGTTACTGTTTTTCATTTATTTGCCCTCCCTTCCAAATGCCTTGGGAAGAGTCACGCGCTCGATCAGAGGCACCAGGATGTTGCCCAGAATGATCGCATAGGAAACGCCTTCCGCCGAATTACCGCAGACACGGAACACACCGGTAAGACATCCCAGGATGAAGGCATAGAGAATTCTTCCTTTCGGAGTGATCGGGCTGGTCACATAGTCGGTCGCCATGAAGAAGGCACCCAGCATCAGGCCGCCGCCGCACACTTCCTTGAGTACGAAGGTCAGGTCGAAGGAATATCCCAGTGTTCCGCCAAAGAGGAACATGAACACTGCCACGGTGGCGATATAGACCACAGGGATATCCCAGGTGATCACCTTGCGCGCCAGCAGATAGATACCGCCAACAAGAAGCAGCAGTGCAGAGACCTCACCGATTGTGCCCGATGTATATCCGAAGAACATATCAGACAGAGAGATCGCGCCGTCTCCGCTCTTGATCACGGCCAGCGGTGTCGCCGTGGAAACGCCATCCACACTGGGGAAACTCGTCATAGAGCCTGCGAAGGAGATCAGCAGGAAGCAGCGGGCCGCCAGCGCCGGGTTCATGAAGTTCTGTCCCAGACCGCCGTAGAGCTGCTTCACCACGACAATGGCGAAGACACAGCCCAACACCGGCATCCACAGCGGGATGGAGGCGGGCATATTCAGTGCGATCAGAAGGCCGGTCACGGCAGCGCTCAGGTCACTGACGGTCTGCGGCTTCTTCATGCAGTAGTTCCATATGTACTCCGTGGCTACACTGGCCACGACACACAGCAGCACGACCAGCGCCGCATGTGCTCCGAACAGCCAGATGCCCCAGACGGTTGCGGGAATCAGGGCGATGATCACATCCCGCATGATTTTCTGTGTTGTATCCTGGGCCTCCCCGTGGGGGCTGGTGGATACATGATATAAATTGCTCACGGGTGTCACCTCCTATTTTTCTGCCGCTTTCTTCGCGGCTTCCGCTTCCTGCTTGGCCTTGGCCGCAGCAGCCTGTGCTCTTCTTCGAGCTCCCACGGCCTGCCGCATCTGTTTAAATGCCTGCGTCAGGCGAATCTTCGCAGGACATCCGTAAGTACAGGCGCCGCACTCAAAGCACTCCATGCCGTTCAGCTTCTCAAAGCCATCCAGATCGTTGTGCGTGGCACAGATATACATCTTCTGAGGAACCAGACGGCTCGGACAGGCAGCGACACAGCGGCCGCAGCGGATACAGGCAGTCGTCGGATTGGCAGCCGCCATATCCTTCTCCATGCACAGCAGCGCGGAGGAGATCTTGGTCACCGGAACATCCAGGCTTACCAGCGCCTGCCCCATCATGGGACCGCCGGAGATGACCTTCTCAGGCTCACAGGTCAGGCCGCCGGCATACTCCAGCAGCTCACTGTAGAGCGTTCCCGTCTTCACATTCAGGTTCCGCGGTTCCTTCACCGCATCCCCTGTCACCGTTACGATCCGGCGGATCAGAGGCGTGCTTTCACAGACCGCCATGTACACGGCAATCAGCGTATCGCAGTTATCCACAATGCAGCCGGCATCCGCGGGAAGCATGGAGGAATTGATCTTGCGTCCGGTTACGGCGTAGATCAGCTGACGCTCGGAGCCCTGAGGATACTTGGTCTTCAGGGGCATCACGGAGATCTTCTCCTCCCCATTCACCTTTTCCTGCAGCAGAGCAATGGCGTCCGGCTTGTTGTCTTCCACCGCGATAACGCCCTGCGCATTGGGGAAGAGGCTCACAGCCACCTTGAGACCGGTGATCAGCTTCTCCGGTTCCTCCAGCATCATCCGGTAGTCCGAGGTCAGATACGGCTCACACTCCGCGCAGTTGGCGATGATGTAGTCGATCTTGCTGTCGTCCTTCGGCGTCATCTTGACATGCGTGGGAAAGCCCGCGCCGCCCATACCGACGACACCGGCCTCCTTGATGGCTCCGCGGATCTCCTCCTTGGTCATCTGTGTGTAGTCTCTCTTCTCACCTACTCCGGGAGCCGGCGTGTACTGTCCGTCATTCTCCACGATGATCGCCTGGGACATGCCGCTGTTGGGAATACGGTGCTGCGTGATCGCTTTCACCCGTCCGGACACGGAACAGGCAATGTTGGCGGAAATGAAACCGCCGGCCTCCGCAATCCGCTGACCCACCAGGACCTGGTCGCCCACATTTACAATGGGCTTCGCCGGAGCACCCAGATTCTGTCCCGCCAGGGGGAAGACCAGATCTCCCTTGGGCAGTACAGCCAAAGTCGGCTTATCCTTGGACAGGCTTTTTCCGTCGAAAGGATGTACACCGCCCTGAAAAGTTCCGGTTCCTGTACTCATTTTCTACCCCTTTCCGCCCAGTGACCGTTTCCCGCGGTGGGAATCGTTCTCTGGACATCTATAGTAATCGGATGTATACATATGCGCCTGAAATGCTACATATCATCATCCTTTTTATAATAATACAATCGCTCAGTATCTTCAAGCATTGTCTGAAATTTATCAAAATTTTGTTAAATTCTTCCGATTGATTTTTTTCTCAATTTCTTTATGCGATTCACTTTTTTTCTTTTTGTTTCTTTGAATCACGTTTCCTTCTCCGGCGTATCTTCAGATCAGGATCTCCGAATGCCGTTTTATATGAAATTAATATCTCTGTTTATTTATGTGAATATATTTGATAAATATATTTGAGTATCACGTTCGCTCATGTATTTTTTTCAAAAACCGCCGCCTCCCCTGTCTTCTTATTCTGAACTGCTACAGCAAAACAGAGGGAAGCCATGATTCTTTGTGAAAGCTTCCCTCTGTACCTGTCATTTGTTTTACTATTTTGTTATCCGTCTTATATATTCTCAATCCACGTGCCTGTCCCCTCCCGGAGTGCCCGTCCGGCGTTCTCCAGAGAGGTGATCACTGCCTGTCTGCCGGGTGCCGACTCAGCGAATTCGATGGCTGCCTCCACCTTGGGCTTCATGCTTCCGGCCGCAAAATGTCCTTCTTCCAGATAGTGCCGTGCTTCCGCTGTCTTCAGATGCATGAGATTCATCTGTTTCGGCGTTCCAAAATATGCAGCCGCATACTCTACCTCTGTGAGGATCATCAGCAGATCGGCGCCGATCGAACGGGCTGTCAGCCCGGCCGCAAGATCCTTATCAATGACCGCCGCTACGCCGCGCAGATGGCCGTCCGCACTCTTTACAACCGGAATACCGCCGCCCCCACAGAGGCCGACGATGTTCGCGTCCCAGAGCCGCCGCAGTGTCGCGACGTCCACGATCATCTGCGGCCTGGGAGAAGGCACGACCCGCCGGTATCCCCGCCCGGCGTCCTCATGCATGACGTACCCTTTTTCCCGGGCCAGCACTTCCGCCTCTTCCCGGCTGCAGAACGCACCGATCGGCTTTTCCGGGTTCTTAAAGGCAGGATCTTCCTCATCCACCAACACCTGGGTCACCAGAGAAACCACGGGAATCCGCCCCAGCCCCCGGGCCAGCAGAGCTTCCTTCATGGCCCGTTGGATATGATAGCCGATATACCCTTGACTCATGGCGCCGCAGACATCAAAGGGCAAAGGCGGCGTGATGTCGGCGGCCGCCTCCGAGGCCAGAAGGATGCGCCCCACCTGAGGACCATTTCCATGAACGATGGCGATCTCATGCCCGGCCTGGCTGAGATCCGCCAGATGCTCCGCCGCCCGCCGTACCGTCCTCCACTGATTCTCCGCGGTCGGCTCCGTGCCCCGCTCCTCCAGCGCATTTCCTCCCAGAGCTACGACAATCTTATGATGCTGCATATCCCGTCAACCTCCCGGTTTTTTCTATCTACTCTTCCCTTCTTTCTGTTTTTTATTCGTCCTGTCTGAATGAGACGGACAGGGCTCTGCCTGTTTGAGGATGATGCGGTCGCTCACCTTCATTTTTCATGCACAAGTTTTCCGGTCATGTGTTGGATGTGAACAGCGATTATCTGAACATTCTTTCCGAATTTCTCCCATTCTGCTTCAATGTCTTCGTCTGGCGGGTAATATTTTTCTGCCAGTTTATGTGTTTTCTCATAAATGACATCAGGATCGTCCACAAGTTCGGCCTTTCCCATCACAATGACGCTTGTAACGTAAAATGCCCAGTCACCCTCTTTCCGTGAACCATGATTCCAGGTCGTGAAGCTTACCTTGCCACAGTTTTGTATCGCATCTATTTTGTGTCCCTGTCTGGCGCAGTGAAAGTACAGGGTATTTTCATCTTCATCGTAATAAAAGTTGATGGGGACACCGTACGGATAACCATCATCACCGATCACGGATAATACGCCTCTTTTTTCAGACCTCAGAATTGCCCGGCACTCATTGCCGGGAACCAGCTGCTTACGTCTTCTCATGTCTCTGAACATTGCATCTCCTCCCTCAGAACCCCAGTGATTCTCCCACCAGGATCACCTTAAAGCGTCCCTTGACCCGCGAATACCGCGTGGTCAGGAACTGACAGCAGATCGTATCCTCGACCATGCAGTTCATGCAGGTTCCGACCTTGCGGCAGGGGATATCCAGATCAAAACGCTGCGCATTAACCGGAGCCGCCAGGTTCCTGGCACGCAGCATCGCCTCATCCAGGTTTTTGGTCACCTTGTTTATGCCTACGACCAGAAGTACATGGGCAGGACCGTAGCAGTAGGCTGCCAGCCGGTTGGCGTTCCCATCGATGTTTACCAGAACGCCGTCCTCGGTCATCGCGTTGGTGCTCCCCAGAAAATAATCGCAGGACAGCGCCTGGTGCTGAATCGCCTGATATTCCTCAGGACTTCCCGCAGCCGCCCGGTCCAGTACCCTGTAAGGCCCCTGGCGAACCGCCGCCAGCACGCCCACCTCATCGAGCGTGGCAGAACCGCCCCAGCTCACGGAACATCCTTCGGGGAGCAGCTCCAGCACCTTCTCCAGTGCCTCCTTGCGGGTAGGTACATACCAGGCGTCCATGTTTCTCTTCTCCAGTGCGCGGGCTACCTTCTCACCCAGCGCCTCATTTCTCATCTCCATCGGTGTCATGATGATTTCCTCCTTATTTTCAGTGAAATAGTCACCTGTTTCCTCTATCGCTGCCGTTCTGCCTGCAGGAACCGCTTATTCACTTAATACCCTGTCTTTGCCGCCGACATCCTCCGGCGAACGGTATACCTGCCGCCGCAGCCACTCCAGGATCACCTCATAGTTCTCCGCCCGGTGCGGAAAACAGCAACCGGTGCAGTCCTTGACGATTCCCTTCTTCGTCTCGACGAAGGCCGGATTCCCGGGGCATTGTGTCCGCAGATAGAAGGGTCAGTAACAGAACAGACAGTTCAGTTCCTCGATTCCCTCATGGCAGGGGTAATATTTGCAGTCATGGTTGGCAAAAAAACGATATGAGTTGTCCATGAAACATCCTCCCTGTATACACGGATTGCATCCGTCGCAGGCTGTGTGAGCAGCCGCTCTCATTATAGACTCACTCGCCCCGGATCCATGGCGCGCCGCTGTGCCATCTCGCGGGTCAGTGGTTGAAATTCTTCAGAATGCATTTCCGGATCCTGTTTCAGGATTTGATCGCAGCACTCAGAAGCCTCCTTCAACGTCTGCGCGTCGCTGTAAATGTCCCCGATCGTAAATTCCAGAATTCCGCTCTGGCGGATGCCGAAAAGATCGCCCGGCCCCCGCAGCTTCAGGTCCTCCGCGGCAATCTCAAAACCGTTATTG
>JAJQDL010000172.1 GCA_021202235.1 Lachnospiraceae bacterium | reverse complement strand
CGCAGCGACGAGCTGCCCCAGGGCTGGCCCAGCCGCCAGGGCGACCTGAGCCGGGTGGGGACCCGCCCGCCGACCGTCGACGAATTCGAACAGTATGAATCCCATCACAAGGTCCGCCTGAGCTTCAAGCCCGGCCTCACCGGCATGTGGCAGGTCAGCGGCCGCAGCGACATCACCGACTTCGAAGAGGTTGTTCGCCTGGATGAGGAATACATCGCCACCTGGAACCTGTGGCTTGATATCAAGATCCTGCTGAAAACGGTGGTTGTTGTACTGAAGCGGAAGGGATCAGAGTAGACGAAGAGGCAATGAGCGGTGCAGAGAATTCCCGGAGAAGGGGGCTGTGCGCCGCCAGATCGGCACTAAGAATAAAAAGGAGCATGAACAATGAGTAAATATAAGATCGCGGTCGCCGGAACCGGCTATGTGGGGCTCTCTCTGGCTGTGCTGCTGGCGCAGCACAATCAGGTCACGGCGGTGGATATCCTGCCGGAGAAGGTCGAGAAGATCAATCAAAGGATCAGTCCGATTCAGGATGAATATATCGAAAAATATCTGGCGGAGCGGGAGCTTGATCTGACCGCGACCCTGGATGCCGAGGCGGCATACCGGGAGGCGGACTATGTGGTGATCGCCGCTCCGACCAACTATGACAGCAACCGGAACTTCTTCGATACGAGCGCCGTGGAGAATGTGATCGAGCTGGTTCTAAAGAATAATTCCCGGGCGACGCTGGTCATCAAGAGCACCATCCCGGTGGGATACACCGAGAGCGTGCGGGAGAAATATCACTGCGACCGCATCCTCTTCAGCCCGGAATTCCTCAGAGAATCCAAGGCATTGTATGACAACCTGTATCCCTCGCGCATCATCGTCGGCGCGGATCCGGAGAATCAGGAAATGGTCGAACGGGCACAGACCTTCGCCGGTCTGCTGCAGGAGGGCGCGATCAAAGAGAACATCAATACGCTGATCATGGGCACCACCGAGGCGGAGGCCGTCAAGCTCTTCGCCAACACCTACCTGGCGCTGCGCGTCTCGTATTTCAACGAACTCGACACCTATGCCGAGATGAAGGGCCTGAACACACAGCAGATCATCGAGGGGGTCTGCCTCGATCCGCGGATCGGCTCCCACTACAACAATCCGAGCTTCGGCTATGGCGGCTACTGCCTGCCGAAGGACACCAAGCAGCTGCTTGCCAACTACAAGGACGTTCCTGAAAACCTCATTCAGGCCATCGTCGAGTCCAACCGCACAAGAAAGGACTTTATCGCTGACCGCGTCCTGAGCATGGCCGGCTACTATAACTACTGCAATCGCGGCGAGTACCGGGCCTCCGAGGAGAAGCCCTGCGTCATCGGTGTCTACCGCCTCACCATGAAAAGCAACTCCGACAACTTCCGCCAGAGCAGCATCCAGGGCGTTATGAAGCGCGTCAAGGCCAAGGGAGCCACAGTCATCGTCTACGAGCCGACGCTGGAGGACGGAAGCACCTTCTTCGGCAGCCGGGTTGTCAACGATCTGGACAAATTCAAGGAGCAGAGCCAGGCCATCATCGCCAACCGCTTCAATGAAGAAGATCTCGGTGACTGCGCGGAGAAGGTGTATACGAGGGACCTGTTCCGGAGAGACTGAGAATAAGAAGCGTATACGTTGTAAACGGGCGACGGCAGCGGAAAATCAGAGGAAATGTGATGGGAGGTGGACGGTGTGGGAAGAAAGAAAATGCCGATCGGCATAGAGGATTTTGCAAAAATCATCACGCAGGACTTTTATTATGTTGATAAGACCGGTATGATCGAAGAACTCTTGGGTAATTGGGGCGAAGTGAATCTTTTTACACGTCCGCGCCGCTTTGGAAAAAGCATCAACATGAGCATGCTCAAATATTTCTTTGAAATCGGCACAGACAAAAGTCTGTTTGACGGGCTGGCGATATCAAAGAAAACCGGACTGTGTGAAAAATATATGGGGCAATATCCAGTCATTTCGATTACTTTGAAATCTACGGAAGCCGGTGATTTTGAGACAAGCCGCGACCTGATCGCCATGGAAATCCGTGATGAGGCAGGAAGAATGGATTTCCTGAGGGAAAGCGACCGGCTGTCTGAAAGTGAAAAAGAATCTTATGCTTGTCTCCTCCAGAGAGATATAGACGATGGGACACTGTACAGAAGTCTGAAGACACTGTCCGGCCTGCTTCGAAAGCACTACGGGAAAAAAGTTGTCATATTGATTGATGAGTATGATGTACCCCTGGCGAAGGCGAATAAACATGGCTATTACAAAGAAATGGTGCTGTTGATTCGCAATCTGTTCGAACAGGCGCTTAAAACGAACCCTAATCTGGAATTTGCAGTCCTGACGGGCTGCTTACGGGTATCAAAGGAGAGTATCTTTACAGGTCTGAACAATCTGAAGATGTACACGCTCCTTGAGGCGGAGTGTGATGAACAGTTTGGATTCACAGACGAAGAAGTTCGGAACATGCTCGCATATTATGGCCTGGACGAATACTACGCTGTGACGAAAGAATGGTATGACGGATATAAGATCGGACGCGCCAATGTCTATAACCCCTGGGATGTGATTAACTGGTGTAATCAGCTGCTGACGAATCCGAATAAAGTCCCCAAGAGCTACTGGGCGAATTCCAGCGGAAACGAAGAGGTGCGAAGATTTATACAGCAGATGGGCGACGGAGTAACGAAGACCCAGATCGAAAGGCTGATATCAGGGGAAACAGTCCAGAAAAAAATAGAGGAACAGCTTACCTATGATACGATGTACAGCAGTGTGGAAAATATGTGGAGTCTTTTGTATGCCACAGGATATCTGACACAGGGAGAAACTCCGTCGGGAAACCTTGTACGCCTTACGATCCCGAATACAGAAGTGCGCAGCATTTTCAGAGACTTTGTCCTGAAGCTGTTTGAGCAGAAAATCACGCAGGACGGAACGACTGTGACGGCGTTTTGTGAGGCTTTAAAGGCTGGCAATGCGGCAGAGGTTGAAGAACTCTTTACTGCATTTATGAAGAAAACAATCAGCGTCAGAGATACCGCCGTGAGAAAAGAGTTCAAAGAGAGCTTCTACCATGGGCTGCTGCTCGGTATCCTGGGCTATAAGGATGGTTGGAGCGTTGATTCGAACAGAGAATCGGGCGACGGTTACTACGATATCGCCATTGAGATTGAGGACGAAGAAACAGGAATTATCCTCGAAGTAAAATATGCGGAGAATGCTCAGTTCGAAAGGGAATGCGAAAAGGCATTAACACAGATTCATGACAACGATTATACTGCGGAGCTTAAAAAGGACGGTATGCGAACTCTGCTGAAATACGGAATTGCCTGCTATAAGAGCCAGTGCAGGGTTGTCGTTGAGAGGGAAGAGTATATTCCCCGATGATGGAACAAGGCAGCGGTGGCCGGAGAAAAGGGAGAGGTCTACATACCGGACCGGGAAGTGACCGGAGCTTTTGAGAGCGTTATGCGGATGGGATGATAGAGGAGCTGATGGAAATGGAAGATCGAAGGAGCGGAGGCGAAGCGGCATAGCTGCGTGATTGAGAAGGTGTAGATAAATCCTTCAACAGTGCAGGTAAAATACAGACATTAGAGGAAGGAGGAAACAGTACGTGGGAATCTATCTAAATCCCGGAAATGCAGGATTTGAAGAAATCAGAAGAGATATATATGTAGATAAATCAGGCCTTATATCTTTTATGAACAACCTGATAGGAAAGCCCAAGCCACTAGTCAGTTTTAGCAGACCCAGACGTTTCGGAAAATCCTATGATGCCAACATGATTTGTGCATATTACGACAAAAGCTGTAACTCCAGATTCCTTTTCGAGGATCTGAAAATTGCGAAAGATGATAGCTTTGAGAGACATCTGAACCAGTATAATGTCATCACCTTTGATGTAACAGGTTTCATTGCAGACTCAAAGGATAATAATACAGATATTGTTTTGAATATAAAAAACACACTCCTTGAAGAGTTGAGAAACGCTTTTCCAGGATGCGTTGATGATGGAGAAAAAAATCTCGGTAAGGCTTTATATACCGTTGTATCAAAGGGCAATGCGAAATTTGTTTTTGTCATTGACGAGTGGGACGCTCTGTTTCGAGAATACAAAGAAGATAAGCAGCTTCAGGAGGATTACATCCTTTTTCTGAGAAGCCTTTTTAAAAACAAAGATACGACTTCCAGGTCGATTGCTGCCGCATATATGACTGGTATTTTACCGATTAAGAAGTATGGCACAGAGTCAGCACTTTCGGATTTTGAAGAATTCACTATGACAGAACCTCTTGCATTGAGTGAATATATTGGATTTACTGAAACAGAGGTTTTAAGACTGTGTGAGCAATATAAGGCTGATTTTGATGATGTAAAACAATGGTATGACGGATATAGGTTTGAGAATGCAGACTCGGTTTATAATCCTAACTCTGTCATTAAGGCGATAAAGTATAAGCGAATAAAAAATTATTGGACATCATCTGAAACTTATGAGTCGTTGGCGGCATATATCGGAATGGATTACAAAGGATTAAAGAAAGATGTTATCAGAATGCTTGGCGGTGAAGCTGCCAGGGTTCGGATCAGCAGGTTTCAAAACGATATGACATCCTTTAAAAGTAAAGACGATGTACTTACACTTTTAATCCATTTGGGTTATTTGAGCTATGATGCTGAGACAAAGACGGTTGTAATCCCGAATCAGGAAGTCGCAGATGTGT
>JAJQDL010000173.1 GCA_021202235.1 Lachnospiraceae bacterium | reverse complement strand
CTTGGATGACTCGTCGGGGTCTTCTTCAGGGCGCGGCGGATCGCTTGGACCGGACGACGAGAGAGCACTTGCACATGATCTGCGACCGCTGCGGGAAGATTCTCGATATCGGAGGAATCGATCTGCGCCATGAGATCGAGGAGGCGATGCATGTGCCGGTGACTTCGTTGGAACTGAACGTGCACTTCATCTGTGACGACTGTCAGCAGGCAGCCGCACAGGCGAACCCAAAAATCTAAAAAAGGAGTAAACACGATGGAATTAAAGGGAAGTAAGACCGAACAGAATTTGATGACTGCCTTCGCCGGTGAGAGCCAGGCCCATACCAAGTATCAGTATTATGCCTCCCAGGCGAAGAAGGACGGCTATGTACAGATGGCGGCGATCTTCGAGGAGACCTCGAAGAATGAGAAGGAGCACGCCAAGATGTGGTTCAAGCTGCTCCACGGCGGCGCCGTACCTACCACCACGGACAACCTGGCCGATGCAGCCGCCGGTGAGAACTACGAGTGGACCGACATGTACGCCGGATTTGCCGAGGAAGCCGAAGCCGAGGGATTCAAGAACATCGCGCGTCTCTTCCGCGGCGTCGCAGCCATCGAGAAAGAGCATGAGGACCGCTATCGTAAGCTCCTCGCCAATATCGAGGGAGATCTTGTCTTCTCCCGCGACGGCGACACCGTCTGGCAGTGCAGCAACTGCGGCCACATCTGCATCGGCAAGAAAGCGCCCGCTGTATGTCCTGTCTGTGCCCATCCGCAGAGCTATTTCCAGGTCAGAGCGGAGAACTACTAAGATACAACGAACCAAAATCATCAGGTCCGCGGGGCGGCGAGAACAATCGCTGCCCCGCGGGCCTTTGTAAATCCGGCGTCAAAAATATGTCAGAAGAATGTCAGTGAAAATCGTCGCAGGCGGAAGCCGAACAGTTGCAATCCGTGCAAAGATTCTGTATAATGTAACAATGCGGCGGGACTCCGCCCGGAACAATACATATGGAGTGTGTCCGATATGTACGAAAAGAACAAAAGAAGCTGGCTGAAGCATCTGGATTTTCTCTTTCTGGATCTTCTCGCTATCACCGTATCGTTCGCCATAGCGTTCCTGGTACGGATGGACAGCCGCAACTTCTTCCGAGATTTTTCATACAGAAGCATCTGGCTTGCCATCATAGGCTTTCATATCCTGATCGCCTTTTTCTTTCGCAGCTACAGCAATATCATCCGGCGGGGATACCTTGAAGAGGCGAAGGAGATCCTCAAGCAGAATATCCTCCTGCTCGGATGCGTCCTGGCTTACCTGGTCTTTACAAAGCAGGCAGAGATATACTCGCGTCTGTTCTGGATTTATTTTTTTACTCTGAACTTCTGCCTCTCGGTGATCCTCCGTTTCCTGCGCAAATACAGCGTGCGGGAATCGTTCGCGGAGCGGGATCGCCGGGAGCTGCTGGTGATCTGCCCCAGCCGGAACGCTGAGACCTGTCTGCGCGGCCTGCTGGAGTCGCAGTATCAGCCTTTTCACGTGACAGGACTGGTCCTGGGAGATGAGGGTGAGACGGCACCGGACGGGCCGGAGGCTGTCCTCGGCGTCCCGGTGGTGGCGAACCTGGATACCTTTATGGAATACACCCGCCTTCACGTCGTCGATGAGGTGCTGCTGCAGATGGACCGCGATTCTGCGAGGACGCACGCCATCGCAGACCAGCTTCTGAGCATGGGCGTGGTGATCCATTTCAGCCTGGAGCAGTCCCTGGAGACCTATCCCAACAAACAGATCCAGCGGATGGGCGACTGGACCGTGATCACGACCAGCATCCAGACCGCCAGCGTGATGGAGCTCTTCCTCAAGCGGGTCATGGACGTCTGCGGTGCCCTGGTGGGGCTTCTCTTCACGGGAATTGCCTTTCTCTTCGTGGCGCCGGCCATCTGCATCAAATCGCCGGGGCCGGTCTTTTTCTCCCAGGAACGGATCGGGAAAAACGGCCGGAAGTTCCGCATTTATAAATTCCGCTCCATGTACACCGATGCGGAGGAGCGGAAAAAAGAGCTGATGGAGCAGAACAAGATGCAGGGGCAGATGTTCAAGATGGACGACGATCCGCGCATCATCAAAGGCGTCGGCCATTTCATCCGCAACACCAGCATCGACGAGCTGCCCCAGTTCTGGAACATCCTCAAGGGCGACATGAGCTTTATCGGCCCCCGGCCCGAGCGCTTGGCCTTCGTGACGCAGCTCAAAAAGGACATCCCCTATTACAGCCTGCGCCATACGGTGAAGCCGGGCCTCACGGGCTGGGCCCAGGTCTGTTATCCCTACGGCGCGTCCGAGGAGGACGCCCGCCGCAAGCTGGAGTACGCCCTCTACTACATCAAAAACATGTCCATTCTGCTGGACATTCACATTATTTTCAAAACCATCGGCGTGGTGCTCTTTCCCAAGGCTGTCTCTTATACACAAAAG
>JAJQDL010000072.1:29517-40900 GCA_021202235.1 Lachnospiraceae bacterium | reverse complement strand
TTGAAATCTCAGCCGGAATCTACTATATTTAGGGGTGCTCAAGCTGTCGTGACATACGCCTGACGGCGGAGCTTGAAGTGGAAGGAAGCCAGGCTCCATGTCCGGCAGATCTGAAGGAGCTCCCCTCCTATCGCAGCGGCGCGATTGACGCTGTTTCAGATGAAGAATTTGCGCGGCTTCTCGGACATGCCGTTCCTGACGGGAGCTGGGGAAACAGGCTGGATGCTAATGATGCAATCTGTCAGCTTTATTATGCGAAGAGCCGGATGGCACGCTGGATTTACCGGATTCTGAACCATCGCTTGGATAAAAGCATGGCGAAGGGAGAACCGGATCTGAATTTGCTGTTTATCTATAATATGCCCTTCCGGGGAATCGGTAAAATGACAGGCGGTCTCGTCAGCCAATATATGGTGGATGGCCTTGTCCGGGCAGCCAACGGTCATTTCTTCGGTGGTCTGGGACAGGTTCTGTCCGGCTTCTTCCGGCAGAGGAAAACCGCGAAAAAAGCGGAAAAAATGAAATAAGGGGAGAGGATTTTGAACGGACTGAAAGAATTTTGGGAATCTTTCGCAGAGAGACATCCTGCGGCCTCCAAATGGCTTCGGGAGGGAGGACTGTTTGTCATTTTCAGCTATGTAGTGACATTTATGAAATACCTGCTCCTTCTTTTTTTACCGGCGCTGTTTGCTGCCTGGGCGGACATCGGCTGGGGCTGGCCCTCCATTCAGGGAAGCCTGTTTGGTATTCGTTTCACCTTCAACATCATCGGATATGCGGTGGAAGACGGCGGTCTGGCTTATCTGTACGCTTATCTGGTGTCCAGTTTCCTCGGAGAGTGCATTAATTTCCCTTTGCAGAGGAATGTAACTTTTCGAAGTAAAGGACCCTTATCGTTGCAGATTCCGATTTATTTTATGGGATGGATTGTGATCACGTTCATTGTGAATTCCATTAACAGCGTATGGGTCGGAGTGGCCGGATATCTGGTGCCGTCGGCCGTGTATAACATCGGCACAATTGTGCTGAACGGCGGTGTATCCATGGTAGTCTTTTTTGTTCTGAACAAGATTATCTTTGCGGAAGGATTCGGTCAAAGGAAAGGCACGTTAAAACAAAAGGCAAGAGAAAAAAGAGCATAAGATTCCGAACATATGCGGAAAAGACCCTGATGTCCGCCGTAAACCGTGGTACATGCATACGGCAAGACGGGAAGCAGGGTCTTTTTTTGTATAAAAAGAGAAGGGGCTCCGTTCCGGGAGGAAGAATTGTTTTTGCCCGAAAAACCATTTGAAAAACCCGGGATATTGTATATAATGATACAAGGGACGGAGTGCATTTTTTCGAATGTCCCGCAGTGCGGGGCACGACCGTTTATATAAAGAAATCATGCAGGAGGACAAACTATGCTTTCCATGGATATTGGAATCGATCTGGGAACAGCCAGTGTTCTGGTTTATATAAAGGGCAAGGGCGTGGTTCTGAAGGAACCGTCTGTCGTTGCCTATGACAGAGATACGAACGAGATCAAGGAGATCGGCGAGGAAGCCCGGAAGATGATCGGCCGGACTCCGGGTAATATTGTGGCCATTCGCCCGCTGCGCCAGGGCGTGATCTCGGACTATGCCATTACCGAGAAGATGATGAAGTATTTCATCCGCAAGGCCATGGGCAAGAAGACGCTGCGGAAGCCCCGCATCGCCGTCTGCATTCCCAGCGGCGCGACAGAGGTGGAGAAGAAGGCTGTGGAGGATGCGACCTATCAGGCGGGCGCCCGTGAGGTGAGCATCATCGAGGAGCCCATTGCCGCCGCCATCGGGGCGGGAATTGATATCAGCAAAGCCTGCGGCAATATGATCGTAGATATCGGCGGCGGTACGTCGGACATCGCGGTCATTTCCCTGGGCGGTACGGTCGTCAGCACCTCCGTCAAGGTGGCCGGAGATAATTTTGACGAGGCCATCGTGAAATACATGAGGAAGAAACATAACCTTCTGATCGGTGAGAGAACTGCGGAGGAGATCAAGATCAGCATCGGCAGCGCTTATCCCCGTCCTGAGATGATGACGATGGATGTGCGGGGCCGCAACCTGGTGACGGGCCTGCCCAAGACGATGACCGTGACCTCGGATGAGATGATGGATGCGCTGCGGGAGCCGGCCATGCAGATCGTGGAGGCCGTGCTGGGTGTGCTGGAGCGCACACCGCCGGAGCTGGCCGCTGATGTGTATGAGAGAGGTATCGTTATGACCGGCGGCGGCAGCCTTCTGGGCGGCCTGGACGAGCTGATCGAGGAGAAGACCGGGATCAATACGACCATCGCCGATGATCCCATGCGGGTGGTGGCGATCGGTACGGGCAAATTTATTGAGTTCGTCCATGAAAACAAGACCGGCCCCGAGGATTAGAGCACGCAATGGCAACTGTAAAAGGATATGTGGAGCACATCGTATACCGTAACCGGGAGAATGGATATACGGTTATGGAGGTGGTGTCCGGCGCCGAGACCTATACTCTGGTGGGTGTGCTTCCCCACATCAGTGAAGGAGAACCCCTCGAAGCCGAGGGGTCCTTTGTTACTCACCCGGTGTACGGAGAACAGCTCGCTGTGGAGAGCTGCCGGGTAACCGCGCCGGAGGATGCGGTCTCCGTGGAGCGCTATCTGGGCTCCGGAGCGATCAAGGGGGTCGGTCCTTCCCTGGCGGCCCGTATCGTGAAGAAATTCAAGGCGGATACTCTGCGGATCATCGATGAGGAGCCGGAGCGCCTGGCAGAGGTGAAGGGAATCAGCGAGAACGGGGCGCGGCAGATCGCGGTCCAGGTGGCGGAGAAGCGGGAGCTGCGGCAGGCGATGATCTTCCTGCAGCAATACGGCATTTCGCTGAATCTGGCGGCGAAGATCTATGATCACTATGGACCGGAGATGTATTCTCTGATCCAGACGAATCCCTACCGGATCGCCGATGATATTCCCAGTGTGGGCTTTCGCGCGGCCGACGAGATCGCTTCCCGGGTTGGGATCCAGGCGGATTCAGACTTTCGCATCCGCAGCGGTCTTTATTATACTCTGATGCGGGGGCTGGCCTCGGGGCATGTCTATCTGCCGCGGAGCATTTTACTGCGAAATGCCTCGGAGCTGCTGGGTGTTCCGGAAGAGGAGATGGAGCAGCCCATCCTCGATCTGGTGATGGATAAGCGGGTCGTCGTGCAGACGGCGCCGACGGCTGATCCCTTCGCAGAAGAGCTGTCGTGGCCGGAGGCCCGGGAGACTGTCTTGCCGGAGGAGCCTTCCGGTGAGAGGAAGCCGGAAGAGGACCGGATCTACTCGGCTATGTATTACTACATGGAGCTGAATACGGCCCGCATGCTTCTCGATCTGAACGTGGACTATCCGGTGGATGAAGCACAGACAGAAGCGTGGATCCGGCGCACAGAGCGGCAGGAGAAGCTGGAGCTGGACGCGCTGCAGCGGGAGGCCGTTCTTACTGCTGTCCGCCACGGCGTCACGGTGATTACCGGCGGTCCGGGGACGGGAAAGACGACGACGATCAATATGATCCTGCGTTTCTTTGAAAGCCAGGACTGCGAGATTCTTCTGGCGGCGCCTACCGGACGGGCGGCCAAGCGGATGACGGAGGCCACCGGCCGCGAGGCGCGGACGATTCACCGGATGCTGGAATTCAGCGGAACGCCGGGGGAGAGAGCCGAGGACGATGTGAAGTTCGAGAGAAACGAGTCCAATCCTCTGGAGGCGGACGTGGTCGTTATCGATGAGATGTCGATGGTGGATATTCACCTGATGTATGCGCTTCTTAAGGCGCTGGTCGTGGGAACCCGGCTGATCCTGGTCGGCGATGCCAACCAGCTTCCTTCTGTAGGGCCGGGCAATGTGCTGCGGGATATTTTGCGCGCGGAGTGTTTCCCGGTGGTGAAGCTGACCCGCATCTTCCGGCAGTCGGAGGCTTCGGATATCGTGGTCAACGCACACCGGATTCACGACGGTCTGCCGATCGATGCGGCGAAACGCAGCCGTGATTTCCTTTTCGTTAAGCGCTACGATGCCGAGCATATCCTCGGGGCCGTGATGACGCTGGTGAGGGATAAGCTTCCCTCCTATGTGGGGGCAGATGTGTCAGAGATTCAGGTGCTGACGCCCATGCGCAAGGGGCTCCTGGGCGTAGAGAACCTGAACCGGGTGCTGCAGCAGTTTTTAAATCCGCCGGAGGCGCGGAAAAAGGAAAAAGCCTTTCCCCATGGTATCTTCCGGGAGGGGGACAAGGTGATGCAGATCCGCAACAATTACCAGCTGGAATGGGAGATCCGCAGCCGCTATGGGATCCCCACAGAGAAGGGAACCGGCGTATTTAACGGCGATATGGGGCTCATCCGGGAAATCAACCTGTTCACGGAGGAATTTACCGTCGAGTATGACGAGGGGCGTCTTGTATCTTACACATTCCGACAGGCTGACGAGCTGGAGCTGGCTTATGCCATCACTGTACATAAATCCCAGGGAAGCGAATATCCCGCCGTTGTCATCCCCATCCTGACCGGTGCACGGATGCTCATGAACCGGAACCTGATCTATACGGCGGTCACCCGGGCCAGACAGTGCGTCTGCATCGTGGGGCCGGTGGAGTCCTTTCAGGCCATGGTGGACAACACAGTGAAACAGAAGCGCTATTCGGGACTGGATCGCTGCCTGCGGGAGCTGTCGGAGCTTCCCGGGTCTGAGGCATTTCCGCCTGCATAGAGGATTTTACGCAATCTGCTTCTGGAGAATCTGTTGTTTATACGGGGAGAGAATCTATATGAAAATGGGACGGAAAAGGACAGTAAGAGACAATGCAGAGACAGCCGGTGATTTTGTGCTGTCTCTTTTCTTTCCCCGGCGCTGTCCGGTCTGTCAGGATATCGTCCGTCCCCGGGGCGCACGGGTCTGCCCGGACTGCCGGAAGAAGATCGCCTTCGTCCGTGAACCTCTGTGCAAGAAATGCGGCAAGGAGCTCTTCTCAGAGGACGCGGAGTACTGCTACGATTGCCGCACCCGCCGCCGTACGTTTGACGGAGGGATTTCTCTGATGAATTATGACCGTGTCGGGCGGGCGACGATGAAGGCCTTCAAATACGGGGGGACGGCAGGAGTACGCAGCTTTTTATATGGAAGAAATCTGGAAGCGATACGGGCGTCTGATTCGCGGTTTTTGCGCCGATGCTATCGTACCGGTGCCCATTCACCGGAGCCGCCGGGCGAAGAGGGGCTACAATCAGGCGGAGCTTCTGGCGCGGGAGCTCTCACGCCTCTGTGGTGTTCCGGCCCGGTCCCGGGGCCTCATGCGGGTTCGCGCTACTAAAGCGCAGAAGGAACTCACAGCGGCGGAGCGCCAGCGGAACCTGGAACATTCCTTTGCGGCGGACCGATTGCCGGAAGGGACAAAGCGGGTCATCCTGGTGGATGATATTTATACGACCGGAAGTACGGCCGAGGCCTGCACCCGCGCTCTGCGGCGGGCCGGAGTGCAGCGTGTTCTGGTGGTGACGGTCTGCATCGGGAAAAATGAGTAAAGCATATATCAGTCGGGGTAAATGTTTTTAATCCCGGCATCGTAGGTCAAGAAGCAGCACGGCAGAGATTCCGTGGGGGCAGGGCGCAAAGGAGAATCGATATGATCACAGCAACTGAGATTCGTAGTCACTGTTACGGCAACACATATAGCCGAGGCCGGGCTTATTTTCAGGACGAAAGAGTAAGGGATTTTCAGATCAGGCCGTCCGGGGAGGATGTGGCGGTGACCGCGGAGGTTCGGGGAAGCGGTCGTCATACCTATCAGGTGGAGATGCGTATTTCACCGGACGATGAGATCAGTGAATATGAATGCACCTGCCCGGCTCATGCGAGCTACTGGGGGATGTGCAAGCACGGCGTGGCGGTGGCGCTGGAATATCAGAAGGAACAGAAGCGTCAGAGCACCGGGCAGGCCGTGATGGTATCGGGGCGGCGTCAGGGAACCTCAGAGCCGCTGCAGAAGCTCCTGTACCAGTATGCAATGAAGAACCGCATGAACCACCTGGGCGGCCCGGACAGGGAGGTGGACCTCGAGTGCTGCTTTCAGACGGACCGAAACGGTCTGATTTTAGAGTGCCGCATCGGCTCAAAGAGAATGTATGTCGTCAAAAATCTGGTGAAGCTGGTGCGTGATGTGCAGGAAATGCGGCAGGTCCGCTACGGCGCGGGACTGGAGTTCGTTCATGACCTCTCCGCCTTCACGGAGGAGGGGCGGAAGATTTTCGCCCTGTTGGAGAATGCGGTGGCCAGCCGTTATCCGGATTATCAGGATGCTTATTATGAAAATTCCGCAAATTTCCGTTATCTTCTCCTGCGCCAGGATTCTCTGGAAGGATTTCTGAATCACTATCTGGGCAAAACGATTCGTCTGGATGAGCAGGATATCCCGGTGAATGACGGGAACCCGCCGCTGACGCTGACGCTGAAGGAGACGCCGGGCGGCGCGGAAATCGGCACGGAGGAGATGGAAATTTACACGGGGAGCCATGATACCTTTGTGAAGAAGAAAAAGAAGTTCTGGCGCTGTACCCCGGAATTCGCGGAGCAGGTGCTGCCGGTCTGGCGTGCGGTTCGCCGGGGGAACGGACATCGTTACGGCCGGACACCTCTGTTCCTGAGCCGGGAAGATTATGGAAGCTTCTGCGGAAGTGTGTTGCCTGCTCTGAAGCCTTTTGTCAAAGTGAAAAGCGGCGATCTGAACCTGGAGGATTATGCCCCGGCGGAACCGGAATTCTCGATCTATCTGGAAATGCCGGAGGATCTGGTGGTGAAAGCGGCAGCACGGGTGCGCTATGACGCCGAGGAGTACGATCTGCTGACAGAATCGGCGTCGGGAGGTGTCTTCCGGAATCTGGAGCGGGAGATGCAGGTACGGAAAGCGCTGCAGAAATATTTTCCGGATGCGGAGGAGGCGGAGACTGCTTCGGGGAAGATGCGGTGTACCGGCCGAAGCTCTCTGTGGGAGGATGGCCTTCCGGTGCGCAATCTGGACGAGGAAGCGGTTCCGGAAGCCTCTGCGGAGACGGAGGGTGATTGGTACGGGACGCCGGTGCGCGATCTGGATGCGGATGTTCAGGCAGAAAATGAACACGTACAGGCGCCCGCGGGTAACCGTCTGACGGCCCGGGGGGAGGAGTCGCTGTGCCGTCTGCTGGAGGATGGCCTGACAGAGCTCGGTGGTCTGGCGGAGCTTTTCGTCGACGAGTCTATTCGCAAATTGCGCATCCAGCCCTCACCCCGGGTCACGATGGGCATCGGCTTCGCAGGAGATTTTCTGGATCTGGATGTGCAGGTGGAAGGGATGGATCCGGCGGAGATCGCCGGGATCCTTGATGGTTACCGCCGGAGAAAGAAATATTTCCGTTTAAAGAACGGCGATTTCCTGCGGCTCGAAGAGGGCGGCATCGGCGCTCTTTCGGAGCTGGCCGACGGCCTGGATCTGGATGAAGAGGAGCTGCAGGCAGGGCACGTGGAACTGGAGAAGTACCGCGCTCTGTATCTGGAAAATGTTCTCGGTGAGACCGGAGAAGTGCGGGTGCGCAAGACGCCGGACTACCGGCGGATGATCCGCAGCATACGGCATTTCTCCGACAGCGAGTATGAGGTGCCGGAGAGCCTGCAGGCGGAGCTGCGCCCTTATCAGGTGCAGGGTTATCAGTGGCTCAGCACACTCTGCGAATACGGCTTCGGCGGCATCCTGGCGGATGACATGGGTCTGGGCAAGACGATCCAGGTGATCGCTCTGCTCCTCTCTCATGCGGACTCGGAAGAACAGAAGCCCTCCCTGATCGTGGCGCCTGCTTCCCTGGTCTATAACTGGGAGAGCGAGGTGCAGCGCTTTGCGTCCTCCCTGACGGTGCAGGTTATCGCCGGAAACGCGGAGGAGCGGAAGGAGCAGATGCAGCGGGTCGGGGAATTTGCAGTGAATATCACGTCCTACGATCTTCTGAAAAGAGATGTGAAGGATTATAAGGAGCTTTCCTTTGATTGCTGCGTGCTGGATGAGGCGCAGTACATCAAAAATGCCGGGACGCAGGCGGCAAAATCAGCCAAGAAGATCCGGGCCGCGCACCGTTTTGCCCTGACGGGGACGCCGATCGAGAACCGGCTCAGTGACCTGTGGAGTATCTTTGATTTTCTTATGCCCGGGTATCTCTTTTCCTATAAGAAATTCAGGGATGAATTTGAGGCGGCCATCGTCAAATCCTCCGATCAGGTGGCTGTGCAGCGGCTGCAGCGTATGGTGACGCCGTTCCTTCTGCGGCGCAAGAAGGGGGATGTGCTCAAGGATCTGCCGGATAAACTGGAGGAGGTCGTCTATGTCCGTATGGTGCCGGAACAGGAGCGTATCTATCGCGCCAGTATGGAGCGGCTGCGGCAGGATGTCCTGCGGCGAAGCGACGCGGAGATCCGGGAGAATCGCCTGCAGATCCTGGCGGAGCTGACCCGGCTGCGGCAGATCTGCTGCTCGCCGCGGCTGTGCTTTGAGAATTATCTGGACAGCTCCGGCAAGGTGTCCGCCTGCCTGGAGCTGCTGCGCAGCGCCGCGGAGGGCGGACATCGGGTGCTGGTATTCTCACAGTTTACCGGGATGCTGGAGCTCCTGATCCGTTACTGGGAGCAGTTGGGCATGTCATATCTCTATCTCTCCGGGAAGGACAGCAAGCTGGCCCGCCGGAGCATGGTGGAGGAATTCCAGCAGGGGGAGATTCCTGTCTTCTTCATCTCTCTGAAGGCTGGCGGCACCGGCCTCAACCTGACCGCCGCCGATATGGTCATCCACGTGGATCCCTGGTGGAACGTGGCCGCACAGAACCAGGCCACCGACCGGGCGCACCGCATCGGACAGGAGCATGTCGTCAACGTCATGAAGCTGGTGACGAAAGACACGATTGAGGAGAAGATCGTGAAGCTGCAGGAGAAGAAAGCCGCCCTGGCTGACTCCGTGGTGGAGGGCGAGGGCGTGGCCGACTTTACGTTGAACAGGGAGGCGTTGATGGAGCTGTTTGGGTAGAAGACGGATGAAAGAAATTGATTGCAAAATGCTTTGTTTATCAGTATAATGTAGAGAAAATAGAAAGGAAATGAATGCTATGACAACGATAAGTATCCGTCTGGAGGATGAAGACAAGAAAGAACTTGAGGCGATGTGTGCGGAGATGGGTATGAATATCACCACCTTTTATATGATTTACACAAAGAAAGCATTGCGGGATCGGAGGATTCCTTTTGAAATAGCGGCTCCGGATCCGTTCTATTCAAAAAGGAATCTGACGCAGCTGCATCGGGCAGTGAATCAGGTGCGTGAGGGGCAGACGGTTGCGAAGACCATGGAAGAGCTGGAGGCTCTGGAGGATGAGTAGGATTGTCTTTGCAGAGGATGCCTGGGAGGGTGACCGATGAAGAATGAATAACGGCAACAGGCCGGGCGCATGCCGCCCGGCCTATTGCCGTTATGAGAATTGCCTGGAAAGACAGCCTTAATACCCCTCTTCCTGCCGCTCCCGCCGCAGCTTCGCCCGCTTCTCACCGGCCTCCCACTCGATCTGCTGGGTGACGCCTTCGATGATCAGATCCGGGACCTGGGCGGGGACGCGGTTTTCGTCGGTGCCGACCATAACAAAATAGGCGCGATTGATCATTTCCCGGGTACCATCGATAGCTTCCCGGTAAGAGTCAATACGCACTTCCATGGAAGAACGACCCACGTGGGTCAGGCGGCCGATGAGGACGACGGTATCGCCCAGCTTCGCTCCTGCCCGGAAATACATATTGTCCACGGCGACGGTTACGACATTCATTTCCGCATGGCGTCGCGATACGACGCCAGCCAGTTCATCGATCCAGGACAGGAGCTGGCCACCGAACAGATAGCCTGACGCATTCAGGCAGCGGGGGCTCAGCAGGTAGGACTGTTCCACCATGGAATCTTCGACTCTTTTTTTCTTCTCTCTGACATAGAAATCTCCCTTCTGCCGTCCTTTGTATTGCGGCATGGAGCGTGATAAAAGTTTTTTCACGAGGTTTGTTCCTTAAATGATTCTTATCTTCTCACCCGGATCCCTTCTCTCTCCAGGGCGGCAGTGATCTTCCGCAGCTGTTCTCCGACTTCCTTCCCCGAGAGATCGCGGTCCTCCGCCTGGAACCGAAGGTGGTAGGTCAGGGATTTACTTCCCGTAGGGAGCGGGGCGCCCGTATAGACTTCCTCCAGCTCACATTTTTCCAGCCAGGGCCCGGCTGCGCCTCGCAGGGCGGCTTCGACTTCTCCGGCCGGGCGGCTGTCTTCCACCTGAAGACTCAGATCCCGCACCGCGCGGGCGTGACGGTTGAGACCCTGGCAGTGCAGGGTGAAGTCTGACTGTTTGACGATCTCCGGCATGTCCAGCACGGCCAGTGTGACGCGCGCCGGGATGCCGAAGCTTTCCGCGACCAGCGGATGGATCTCGCCCAGATAACCAATGACGCAGCCGTCGTAGACCAGGGCCGCCTGTCGCCCGGGGTGCAGGAAAGGCTTTCCGGCGTGGGGATCGCAGACCAGCGTTTTCCGCAGACCGGTCCGCCGCAGGAATTCCTCGATGATCCCCTTCAGATCAAAGAAATCATCCCTGCCGTAGGCTCCCAGTGTGAATTGCATCCGTTCGTCGGGCAGCTCATTTTTCTCCAGGTCACGGGTCAGGTAGATATTGGCCAGCTCATAGAAACGTACGTGGCGATGCTTGCGCCGGGCGTTGAGTGCCAGCGTCTCCAGCATATGTCCGGCGGAGGTCGTGCGCAGGATGCTGCTCTCCTCATTCAGCGGATTGTGGATGCGGATGGCGGCTTGCCGTTCCGGCGCGTTCTCCGGCAGGCGCAGCCGGTCGAAGACGGCCGGATCGTCGAAGGAGTAGGTCATGATCTGGCTGTAGCCGTGGAATTCTGCCAGATTCCGGGCAATGTTCTCAATCTGCATCTTCCGCGGGAAGCTGCCGCGAGTCGTCTCTACGCGCGGGATGGTCATGGGAATCCGATCATAGCCGTAGAGCCGGGCGATCTCCCCGGCCAGTTCCGCCTCCGTGTCCACATCCTGACGGTCCGGCGGTGTGATCATATCTCCGTTCTCCTGATCGTATTCGAAGCCCAGCCGTTCGAGACAGGAGATCATTTCTTCTTCAGAAATCCCGGTCCCCAGATGGTGATTGATCCACTGCGGATGGAATTCGATCCGTTTGCTGCCTACGACGGTGGAGCATTCATCGATCATGCCGCCCACGACCTGAGCGTCCGCCAGCTGTTCCAGGAGCTGGCAGGCCCGGTTCAGTCCCTCCTCCGTATAGTTGG
>JAJQDL010000072.1:0-29507 GCA_021202235.1 Lachnospiraceae bacterium | reverse complement strand
GCGCCGTCGAAGCAGGCAGCCTCCAGAACGATATCTCGCCCGCTTTCAGAGACTTTGGTGCTGTTTCCGCCCATGACTCCGGCGATGCCGATGGCGCGTCTGGCATCGCAGAGCATCAGGGTCTCAGCGTCCACATTGCGCAGCTGGCCGTCCAGGGTGCGGAACTGATGACCGTCCTCGGCCCGCTCCAGTGTCAGCGTGTGTCCGGCCAGGCTCTCCAGGTCGAAGGCCAGGATGGGCTGGCCGAGCTCCTCCATCACATAGTTGGTGATATCCACCAGATTGTTGACCGGCCGGATGCCGCAGGAGACAAGGCGCTGCTGCATCCACCGGGGGGACGGAGCCAGCCTGACATTCCGCACGACCCGCACACAGTAGCGGGGGCAGAGGACACCGTCCCGCACCCGTACCGTCAGGTAATCGTCGACGCTGCCCTCTTCGGCGGCGATTTTTACATCGGGCGCCCGGAAATCCAGCCCGAAGACAGCGGCGACCTCCCGGGCCATTCCCACCACGCGGAAACAGTCTCTGCGGGCGGACGCCGGTTCGAAGGTAAAGATGACATCGGAGAGTCCCAGAGCCTTCACCGCATCTGCGCCGATTGGCGCTTCTTCCCCAAATACATAGACGGCGTAGGCCGGTGCGTCTGCGACCGCTTCCCGGGTGAAACCAAGTTCCTCTACGGAGCAGAGAACACCCTGAGATTCCACGCCGCGGATCAATTCCCGACAGATGCGGACGCCATCCTCACACTCTGATTCGCTGCCGTGGAGCCGGACGACCTTGCCGCCCTCCAGAGCCACGGGAACCAGATCTCCGGGTTCCAGATTGGAAGCGGCCGTAACACATTGAATCTCGCCATTTCCGGTGTCCACGCGGCAGACGGTCAGGTTCTCCGCGTTCGGATGTCCTTCGCAGGAGAGCACGCGTCCTATGACGATCCTCTCCAGATTTCGGTCGGTTCTCTCCCAGCCGGTGACCTTGGTCCCCGACATGGTCATGGTGTCTGCGAATTCCTGTGCCGAAACCGCCAGATCCGGCACATAGGATTTTAACCAGGATAATGTAATCTTCATCGTATTTCTCCCCTCAGAACTGTGCCAGAAAGCTTTCGTCATTTTCATACAGCAGCCGCATATCGTCGATGCCCCATTTCAGCATGGCGATCTGTTCCACATCCAGGCCGAAGCCGAAGCCGGAATAGATCTCCGGGTCGATGCCGCTCATGCTTAAGACCTTGGGGTGAATCATGCCGCAGCCGAGGATCTCGACCCAGCCTTCGCCGCCGCAGACAGGGCAGCCTTTGCCGCCGCAATGGAAGCAGGTCACGTCCATCTTGGCGCTGGGCTCGTTGTAGGGGTATTTGTAGGGGCGGAATTTCACTCGGGTGGAGCCCAGCATATTCCGGGCGAAGACAGCCATCGTCCCCTTCAGATCGGAGAAGGTGATGTTCTTATCAATGACCAGTCCCTCGATCTGATGAAAATTCGGCGAGGAGACGGTGCCGGCCTCCTGCGAGCGGAAGACCCGCCCTGAGGCGATGGCGCAGATGGGCGGCCGCTGCCGCTCCATGACGCGGATCTCCACCGGCGTTGTCTGCGTTCGCAGCAGGATGTTCGGATTGATGATAAATGTGTCCTGCTCCTCCCGCAGAGGGTGGTCGTCGGGGATGTTCAGGGCCTCAAAATTGTAATAGTCATATTCCACCTCGGGGCCTTCCACAACCTCATAACCCATGCTGATGAAGAGATTCTGAATCTCCTCCATGATGCGGGTGATCGGATGACGGTGCCCGTCCTGGATCTTTGCAGCCGGAAGCGTCACATCGATGGTCTCCGCCGTGAGGCGCTCCGTCAGCTCCTGCTCCTCCATCTCCGCCTCACGGCGGGCGAAGGCCTCCTCGAGCAGTCGTTTCTCCCGGTTGATGCGGGCGCCGAAGGCGGCCCGTTCTTCCTCCGGCAGAGTTCGCAGCTCCTGCATCTGCTGTGCCAGGGCGCCGTGCCGCCCCAGAATTTCCCGTCTTGCCTCCGTCAGCTCCCGTCGGTTTGCCGCTTTCTGCAGTCTGTCTGCGGCTTCCCGGCAGATCGCGTTCAATCTATCGTTCATAGTCTCCTCCTGATCAGGAAATATTCCCGGTCCTGTATCGTTGATCATTTTTACTGTCCCTGCAGCCATTTTCTGTACAACTGAATGTATCGTTCTCTCTAGTATAATAGATTTTGTCCGGGAGTTCCACTGGAGATTCCGGAAAAATACACAAAAATATGTGATGAGCAGGAATAAAGGAGATTTCATAAACATGAAATTTTGACGAAACAAAATGAAGATGAAAAGGCAGTAGTGTTCAATATATTGAAAATAAATACAAAAACGAAAAGTATAAATACAGTAAAAAATAGAATGTCTCGTTAAAAACAAAGAAATTTGATTTTCAAATTTGAAAAATTACGCAGACAAACGCCCAAACTTTAGAAATTTAATTTTGGCCTTGACACAGATATAAATGTGTACTATACTGTCTGAGGAACAACGGCGTTCCGGATAAAGATTAGAGGGGTTTAGTCTTTATTTTTTGTTGTCCAGAATTGTTTAATACAATAAATCGATAACGAATTAACTTGTTGACGCATTAACGCATAGGAGCATCCGCGTGCCGGGAACAGCATCTGCGGACTCCGAAGGAGGGTATCAGACAATGACGTACGTACAGGAAGTCATGGCAATGGTGAAGCAGATGAATCCCGCGGAGCCGGAATTTCATCAGGCAGTGAAAGAGGTACTGGATTCCATCGCGCCGGTGGTGGAGAAGCATGAGAAGGAATATCGGGAGGCGTGTCTGCTGGAGCGCCTGCTGGAGCCGGAGAGAAGCGTCTCCTTCCGTGTACCGTGGGTGGATGATCACGGCAAGCTGCATGTGAACCGCGGATTCCGCGTGCAGTTCAACAGCGCGTTGGGACCGTACAAGGGAGGCCTTCGTTTCCATCCCAGCGTGAACCGCAGCAGCATGAATTTCCTGGCTTTCGAGCAGACCTTCAAGAACGCACTGACCGGCCAGCCCATCGGCGGCGGCAAGGGCGGTTCCAACTTCGACCCCAAGGGCAAATCAGACCGTGAGGTGATGGCCTTCTGCCAGAGCTTCATGACTGAGCTCTTCAAATATATCGGACCCAACGAGGATGTGCCGGCCGGCGACATCGGTGTGGGCGGCCGCGAGATCGGCTTCCTGTATGGCCAGTACAAGCGCCTGACGAACCAGTTCGAGGGAACTCTCACCGGCAAGGGCCTGTCTTACGGCGGATCTCTGGTGCGTACGGAGGCGACCGGGTACGGCCTCGTATATATCGCTGAGGAGATGCTGCAGGCACACGGCAGAACGATCGACGGCGCTACGGTGGTCGTCTCCGGTTCCGGGAATGTCGCCACCTATGCGGTGGAGAAGGCGGAGCAGCTGGGCGCGAAGGTCGTGACAGTCAGTGATTCCAACGGTTATGTATACGATCCCAACGGTATTGATGTGGCGGTGGTCAAGGAGATCAAGGAAGTGCGCCGCGCCCGTATCAGCGAGTATGTGAAGCTGGTGCCCGGTTCTACCTATCGGGACGGCAAGAAGGTCTGGGAAGTGAAGTGCGATGTCGCGCTGCCCTGCGCCATCCAGAACGAACTGAGCCTGGATGACGCGATGGATCTGGTAGCAAATGGCTGTATCGCCGTGGCGGAGGGCGCCAATATGCCGACCACCCGCGAGGCGACCGATTATCTGCAGTCGAAGGGCATCCTCTTCATGCCCGGCAAGGCGTCCAACGCCGGTGGCGTGGCCGTATCTGCCCTGGAGATGTCCCAGAACAGCATGCGGGTGCACCGGAGCTTTGAGAGCGTTGATCAGGAGCTGCGGGAGATCATGAAGGACATCTTCCATCAGGTGTCCGGCGCTGCAGAGGACTATGATCAGGCCGGCAACTATGTGACCGGCGCCAACATCGCCGGATTCCGCAAGGTCGTCAAAGGCATGCGGGAGCAGGGCTGGGTATAAATCCTCCCGGTCTCGAAGTCCGTACACAGACGATATCCGCAGTATGGAAAATACAGACAGGCTGACAGAAAGAACTGCCAGCCTGTTTTTTCGCGAAACAACGCGGACATTCATTTGCAAAGTGATTTAACTGTGCTATACTTGCAGAGAATGACCAATAATCGTTGGATCAGTATGACGGAGGAAGGATAGATGAAAAAGAAAACAGCGGCCGCCCTGCTTCTGGCGGGAATCACTCTGGCAGCTCTCGGCAGTTCGCGGACGGCGCAGGGCGCCGTACAGACGGATGAAAGCACGGTGATCGCGGAGGGTGTCAGTGCCCAGGGCATTGATCTGAGCGGGCGAACCGCGGCAGAGGCCCGGGAACTACTGGAAGAACATTTTCAGACCATCGCGGGTTCTGCTCTTACGGTCACCTTTGATGAACAGACCGCAGAGATCACGCCCGGCGAGCTGGGGCTTTCCTGGGATGTAGATACAGCGGTGGAGGAGGCGGCTTCTCTGGGGAAGAGCGGCCAGCTCATCACCCGTTATAAGACGCAGGCAGACCCGAAGGCGACCGGTGTCACGGTAGAAGTTCCCTATACCTATGACAGCGAGGCGGTGACCTCCTTCGTGGAAGAGGAGATTTCTTCTCATGATACGGAAGCTGTCGACGCCACGCTGACCCGGGAGAACGGCGCCTTTGTCGTCACGGAGGAGACAAATGGTCTGGTGACGAACGTGGAGGAGACAGTGGCGGCGATCGCGCAGACGCTGGATGAATCTCTGTCCGCAGAGATGACAGTGGCTGCTGTGGTGGAGGTGACGGAGCCGGAGCGCACCGCGGAGGAGCTCGCCCAGGTACAGGATTCTCTGGGAACCTACAACACCAGCTATTCCTCCAGCAGCTCGGCCAGGAAGACCAACATTCGCGTGGCTACGGAACGGCTCAATGGAACCGTGCTGATGCCCGGGGAGTCGCTCTCGGTCAGCGATACCATCCTCAGCCGCACGGCGGCCAACGGCTATGAGCTGGCGCCCCAGTATGTGGACGGACAGTCGGAGGATTCCTACGGCGGCGGTGTCTGTCAGGTCTCCACGACGCTGTACAATGCGGTGCTCCGCGCGGAGCTGCAGGTTGATGAGAGATACCCTCATTCCATGGTCGTCTCTTATGCGCCTTATTCTTCCGATGCCGCGATCGCGGAGGGAAGCAAGGATTTTATTTTCACAAATGATTCGGAATATCCGATCTATATTGCCGCCTCAGCCGATGGAGCCACCCTGACTTTCACGATCTACGGAAAGGAGACCCGGGATGCAGACCGGACTATTGAGTTCGTTTCCGATACACTCTCTTACACCACGCCGGATGCCACTGTCAAAGAGGACTCCAGCATGTATGAGGGGGAGACCCGCACCGAGGGCTCTGTGCATCCGGCTGTGCGTTCCACGCTGACCAAGATCGTTTATGAAAATGGCGTCGAGGTCAGCCGGGAGGTGCTGAACACGGATTCCTACCGGGGCTCCGGCCAGACCGTTTACAAGGGTACGAAGAAGAAGGAACCGGAGACCACCAAGGAGGAAACGAAGGAAACGACCGAGGAAGAAGAGACGACGAAGAAGAGTAAGAAGGAAACCACGGAAGCCGAAGAAGAGACCACGACGAAGAGTAAGAAGGAGACCACTGAGGCTGAAGAGGAGACTACGAAAAAGAGTACTGAGGAAGCTGCCACGGAGGACAGCGGCGAGTAGAACATCCTGTGCACAAAAAATCCCGGGACCGAAAGAATCGGTATCCCGGGATTTTTCAGCTTGTGTCACTGTGTGTAATTGTTCAGATAGTTGTAAAATAGGTTCGTCAGCTCTTCCTCGTAAGGTTCCAGTGCGGACAGGCAGACGAGGAGCACCATCCCGGTGAGAAGCATCACGGCACCCATAACAATTCCGGCGATGGCCTGGCCGCGCCGTCGGGAACGGCTCCCCAGGATGCCGAAGGCGATGGCCGCCAGACTCAGAATGATCGTGATATAAGGCATCGTGATCGATAAGATGCTGAGGATGCCGAGAATCAGGGAAGCCCGCGCGCAGCCTGCGCTGGCGAAGCGTTCTTCATTTCTGGTGTTTCTTCTGTATTCTTCCTGTTCTTTTCGTCTCTGCTCCTGCGAATCGTAAGGCTCCACCGGTGTCCCGCAATTTCCGCATACCAACGCCTGATCCGGTATCTCTGTGCCGCAATTTCTGCACTTCATACTGCGCCTCCTTTTTATTCCAGCTCGATCTCCTCCAACTCCTTCGGGGGAACCTGTCTCGTGGAGGTGCGGACGGATTTCTTTACCTCCATCGTTGCCTTATTGATAGGGATGATGGTGCCGGCTCCGGCCACACAGCCGCCGGGGCAGCCCATGCCCTCGATCAGGCAGCCGTTCTTCTTGCCGGCCTTGGCCAGCATCAGCATCTTCTTACAGTCGGCCAGGCCCTCGGCGTGCTCGATCATCACGTCCTCCTCCGGGTAATACTCATTGATACACTTCTCGATGGCCGCTGCGACGCCCCCGGCGATGCCGTAGCCCCGGCCCGCGCCGGTGGCATCATGGATCTCCTGGGAAGCTTCGTAATTGTCGAAGGAGATGCCCTTCGCCGCGAAGATGGCATCCAGTTCCTCGAAGGTGATGACGAAGTCCACATCGCTGCGCACGGTTCGCCGGGAGGCTTCCAGCTTCTTGGAAGCGCAGGGCCCGATAAAGACTACGCGGCAGTCCGGATATTTCTGTTTCACGGTCCGCGCCGTGGCCACCATGGGGGTCAGCGAATTGGAGATACTCTCAATGGTCTCCGGGAAGTACAGCTTGGCCAGCATGGACCAGGACGGGCAGCACGAGGTCAGCAGGAAGGGCAGATCTCCGTGGAGAACCTCCTTCACATAATGATGCGCCTCCGTCACGGCGCCCATATCGGCACCCAGCGCCACCTCGAAGACATCCTTGAAGCCGATCTCCAGCAGCGCTGCCTTGATGTGCTTGGGGCTGGCCTTGGGGCCGAACTGGCCTACGTAGGCCGGAGCGATGATGGCGATGATCTGATCGCCCCGCTTCATGGCCTGAATCATCTGAAAGATCTGCGATTTATCGGCGATCGCGCCGAAGGGGCAGTTTACCATGCACATGCCGCAGGAGACACATTTGTCCGGATTGATCTTGGCGCGGCCCAGCTCGTCGCTCTCGATCGCGCCCACACCGCAGGCATCGGCGCAGGGACGTGTCTGGTGCATGATGGCATCATAGGGGCACACAGACTTGCAGCGGCCGCATTTGATGCATTTATCCTCGTCGATGTGAGAATGGCCGTCCTTCATATAAATGGCGTTCTTGGGGCATACCTCGATGCAGGGATGCGCTACGCAGCCGCGGCAGCCGTCGCTGACCCAGTAGCGTTTGGGTACGCAGGCGTCGCAGGCTGAGGGGATGACCTGCATCAGCGGCGGTTCGTAGTATTTGTCCGCGATGTTGCTCTCCTCCAGACCGCTGGTCAGATGCACCGGCTGATCTTCGGGACGCAGGCTCATGCCCATGGCCAGACGCACCCGCTCCGATGAGATGGCGCGTTCCCGCCAGATGCTTTCCCGGTAACGCGGTACGTCGCCGGAAGAAATGATATAGGGGATGGCCTCGATGTCGCTCTTGATGTCCGTGGACTCAAAGGCAACCCGCGCTACTTCGGTGAACACCTGCTTGCGCAGGCGCTTGACACTGGTATCCAATCCTCTTTCCATAAATTCCGTTTACCTCCTGTCCGGAACCTGCATTCCGGTTGATCTTTTCTTTTTATGTTCGATTTTGATAAAAACTTCTGTTCCTGACGGCTGTTCCGTGCGTCATACAGGATACATCAGGGAAGGGCTCATTTCAAGCAGTTTTTCTTCTTCCCTTCATTTCCCGGGAGGTTTACCATGCCGTGTGGTCAGTATGCAGGAGCCGGTGCGCCGTCTCCGACAGAGGCTCTCCCAGATAATCCTGATACAGTTTCTGGACTTCCGGATTCTCATGAGAGAAGCGCAGAGGACTCTTCCGATCCAGCGCATAGAGCTGTCCGCCCCGGTCACAGGCCCATTCCTCTCCGTCGTGAATGGGCTGTCCGCCGCCGCCGACGCAGCCGCCGGGGCAGGCCATGACCTCCACAAAATCATAGCGGACCTCGCCGCGGCGCAGCCGTTCCAGGAGTCGGCGCGCATTCCCCAGGCCGCTGACTGCTGCGACACGCACCATCGTGCCGGCCAGGTTGAATGTACCCTCCCGCACGCCTTCCCCTTCCTGTCCGCGGATCTCACGGAAGGAATCCGGATCCGGATTCTTGTGGTGAAGCAGGAAATAGGCGGAGCGGAGAGCCGCCTCCATAACGCCGCCGGTGACGCCGAAGAGCGCCCCCGCGCCGGTGGAGGTTCCCAGAATCTCATCAAAGGGCTCCTCCCGCAGGGTATCTACCATGATCCGGTCAGCCCGGACCATACGGGCCAGCTCCCGGGTCGTCAGCACACAGTCTACATCCCGCCCCTCCGAGGCGTTGATGCCGGGAAGCGCCGCCTCCGCCTTCTTGGCGACGCAGGGCATGACCGAGACGCTGAAGATCTTTTTCGGCGCGAGCCCCTCTCTTTCTGCGAAATATGTCTTTACCACGCTGCCGAACATCTGCTGGGGTGATTTGGCTGTGGAGAGCTGCTCCACCATGTCCGGATACTGCGTTTTCAGAAAACGCACCCAGCCGGGACAGCAGGAGGTGAACAGGGGCTTCCCGCTCTCACGGATCTCCTCCAGCCGCGCCAGCAGCTCGCTTCCCTCTTCCATGATCGTCAGATCGGCGGAAAAGTTCGTGTCAAAGACGTAGTCGAAGCCCAGCCGGTGCAGAGTTGCCACCAGCCGCCCTACGGTGGCCTGCTCCGCCGGAATCCCCAGACTCTCCGCCCAGGCTGTGCGCACGGCGGGCGCTACCTGCACTACAGTGACGATCTCCGGATCCGCCATGGCCGCCAGTACCTCGTCGTGATCCTCCCGGCCATGAAGAGCTCCCACAGGGCAGTGGGTGATACACTGGCCGCAGAGGACGCAGTCGGATTTCTCAATGTCGCCGCTCCCTGCCACGCCCACCGTCGTACGGGCGCCGGTATTTACGATATCCCAGACAGAGAGCCCCTGCACCTTATCGCAGATCTGTACACAGCGCATACATTTGATGCAGCGTTCCGCGTGACGGATCAGGGGGAAATGCGGATTCCACGGCTCACAGGCCCAGTCGTCCGGATAGGGTGTGGACGTGATGCCCATGTCATTGGAGATCGCCTGCAGCGCACAGTTGCCGCTCCGCATACAGATCGCACAGCGGCTGTCGTGCTGCGAGAGGATCAGCTGCACATTGGTCCGGCGCGTCTCCCGCACCCGGGGACTGTTAGTGAGGATCTCCATGCCCTCCTGGGCCACGTTGTTGCAGGCGGTGATCAGCTTTTCCTTGCCTACCAGCTCTGCCAGACAGATGCGGCAGGCGGCGATCTCGTTGATCTCCTTCAGATAGCAGAGATGAGGGATCCGGATTCCGACAGAGGCCGCTGCCTCCATCACCGTCGTCCCCTCGGGGACCGACACCGGAATGTGGTCGATTGTCAGATTTACCATCGGTTTTCCCGGCCCCCTTTCAAGATCCCGTAGCCGAAATGATCGCAGCGCAGGCAGCGTCCCGCTTCCTGGCGGGCCTCTTCCTCCGTCATACCCATCTCAACATGTTCGAAATTATTCTTCCTCTCGCCGCTTCCAGTCTCCCGCAGATTGATGCGGCCGCAGGGCTTCCGGTCTGCCAGATTTGCCGGCGGAATCTCCACGTCGCAGCTGATGCTGTGGTGGAATCCCAGATATTCGTCGATGTTGGCTGCCGCCACCTTCCCGGCAGCGATGGCCCGGATCACCGTGGCCGGTCCTGTCACACAGTCGCCGCCGACGAATACGCCGGGGACATCACCCTCCAGGCTGCCATCCACGGCCTGCATGATGCCCTGACGGACGCCCAGACCGAACTCCTCAAAATGCTGTGTTTCGATGCCCTGGCCGATCGCGGTCACCACCAGGTCGCAGGGGATCCGCACCGGCTCCTGCGCCGCAGGCACAGGCCGCGGGCGTCCCTGGGCATCCATGGCGCCGCTGATCTGAGGTTGGACGATGACTGCCTCGACACTTCCGTCCGCCCCGGTTTCCAGGCGTACCGGAGCCGCGAGCGTCACCAGCTCCGCACCTTCCGCGATCGCACCCTCCACCTCTTCAGGCAGGGCTGTCATGTCACTGCGGCGGCGGCGGTAGGCGACCGTGACCTTTTTCGCACCCAGACGAATGGCCGTGCGCGTGCAGTCCATGGCGACATTGCCGCCGCCGATGATGACGACGCGCTTCCCTTCAAAATCCATGGGGATCTCCATGCCGACGTTGCGCAGCATCTCTACGGCGGAGAGCACCGTGTCCTTGCGGATGTCCTCACCGGTCTCGATGCCCACCTCCTTGTTTGTCTGGGCGCCGATGGCGATATATACCGCATCGAAGCTGTCGTGCAGCTCACGGATCGTGATATCTGTCCCCACCTTTACATTTCTATGTACCCGGATTCCCGTGGAGAGGATCGCGTCGATGTCCTCCTGCAGCCGTTCTCTCGGGAAACGGTAAGACGGGATCCCATAGCGGAGCATGCCGCCCAGGTGCGGCTTCTCTTCATAGAGCTCCACCCGATGTCCCATCAGAGCCAGGTAATACGCCGCGGAAAGACCGCTGGGACCGCCCCCGACGATGGCGACCGTCCGTCCGGTCGCCGGTTGGTTGGCCGGTACCAGCACCGTATCGGCCCGGGCGTGATCGACTGCCATTCGCTTCAGAGCCCGGATATTGACGGCGCTGTCGATCATATTCCGGCGGCAGCGGGCTTCGCAGGGATGCTCGCAGACCATGGCGCAGGCTGTGGGGAAGGGGTTATCCTTGCGGATCAGGCGCACCGCGTCGGCGTAGCGCCCTTCGCCCACCAGGGCGATATACCCCGGTACGTCTACTCCCGCGGGACAGAGAGCCCGGCAGGGTACCGGCTGGGTGATGCCACAGGCGCAGCGCCCGTCCCGGATATGGGAGAGATAGTCATCCCGGCATCCCTTCAGGCCATTTAATACCATGCGTGCCGCGTCATAACCGATGGCGCAGTCCGCAGAGATCTCGATGGATTCCGCCGTGCTCCGGATCAGATCCAGCGTCTCTTCGGTTCCCCGCCCTTCCAGTACGTCGGTCATCAAACGCTGCAGCTGCCCCAGTCCTACCCGACAGGGGACACATTTGCCGCAGGACTGCGCATGACAGAGGCGCAAAAAGGAAATCTGCATATCGACCGGACAAAGTCCGGGCGGGCTGGCCGCGATGTGGCGCTCCAGATCCAGGTACAGCTGCTCAATGGTCAGCTGCGCCTCATCCGGCGTGGATATCCGCAATCTGCTCATAGTGTATGTCCTCCTCCGGGGGCGACAGCCGTTTGTTTTTTCATCAATCTTCCCCCGTGATACAGTTTTGACAAAATATAACGATAATCTATATGTGTAAGTATAACACAGTTGAAATTCTTTGCAAATGGCTGTCTGCCTGATTTGCCCGGGCATTATTTGATGCAGAAATTTCCGGCTGAGAGCAGGAACTTTCTTGACGCAATCCGGGAAGAGTGATAGGCTATAGGAAATGAAAATTTTTGCCGTTCACTTTGCGTCAGATGCCCATATGTAGAGAAGACAGGGAGATACATTTATAATGAAAAAAGACAGAATGAGAACACGGAAGGTACTTTGCGCGGCGGCGCTGTTTCTGCTTCTGCTGGGAGGAGAGGAGACGGTGCGGGCGGATTCTCTGGAGCTGGGAAACAGCAGTGAGAACATCCTGAACGGGGGTGTTCTGGCTTCCGACGAGTCCGGGGATGTGGTATATTATGCCAACACAGAGAAGAGCGATATGCTCTATTCTCTGGAGGACGACGAAGAGACGAAGCTCACCTCCGACGCGGCCACGAACATCAATGTGATCGGCGACAGTGTTTATTATACTTCCGAGAAGGGGACCGGTTCTGCTGTCTATTGTTATGATGTCAGTACCGGGAAGAAGACGACCTGTTTTACCACCTCCGAAGAGATCGAGGAGATGTATGTGAGCAGCGATCTTACCTTCTATTATCTGTCGGATGGTGATCTTTATACCTGCGAGGATGGGACGAGCGTACTCACGGAGGAAAACGGGGAGATCGTTCATTTCATTCCCACGGACTACGGCTGCATCACCGCGACCGGTTCGGTGCGGGACTATACGCTCTGCGCAGACGGGGAATTCGTCGTTTCGGGAGTGACCAGCTTCTACACTGTGGATGGGTATCTGCTCCTCGAGGTGGGAAGTGAGAACTATCAGGCCCGCATCCGGGATCTGTTCGGCGATGACCCGGCTTCCGCGGTGGAGGAATACACGCTGGGCGACGGTGTGGACGCGGTGACCGCTCTGGCGGAGGCGCTGGAAGCCGACGACTGTGAGGTCTGTGAGGAGAATGCTGAGGAGTATGTCGAGACCGGCGTGAAGGAGGACGACGTGGACGCGGTGACTTCCAGCGGGACGACGTCAATCCTCAATGATTCCTCCGTGTCCGACGGCCAGAGGAATATGGTCAAGCGGGCCAGACAGCAGCATGAGATTACCTGGACGCCCCTGAAGACCATCACGGGCTGGGGAACCAGCAGCTCAACCTATTATTTTGAAGCAGGAACGACCTACACCGGTCTCCCCTATGGACAGCCGGTTTATGCGGCCTATGTTCCCTGGGATGCGTCACTGGATGAGTTCGCCGCCGCGGTGGCGGATGTCACCAGCCTGATGTATACCAGTAAATCTACATACAATCACACGGTGCCCTACTATTCCTGCGACTGCAGCTCCTTCGTTTCCTGGTCCTGGAACCTCTCTTCACGGCAGACGACCCGGACAATCTCGAGCTATGCCACGAAGGTATCCAGTCAGAGTATCTACAGCGTGCAGATCGGCGATGCCTTTGTCCTGGCCGGAAGCCATGTGGTCATGGTCAGCGACATCGGTTATGACAGCGACGGGGATATGGTCTATGTGGATATCATCGAGCAGACGCCCCCAGCACGAAGCTGACGCGCTATGGCGAGGGCGGCAGTAAGACGCTGTCGGATCTTTACAGTAAATATCTGGGTCGGAGTGGAACGCCCTACACGCTGTACCGCAGTAAGACCCGGGATTCCGTGACCTATACGGCCAGCAGCGCCGTGTCCCTGAACGGAGAGACCGGGACGGGAACCATCACTCTGAGTGATACGACGCTGACGCTGAAGGCCGGGAAGAGCAGTACACTGACCTATACAACGACTGCCTCGGGGACGGTGACCTGGAAGAGCTCGGATACATCTGTGGCCAAGGTGAGCAGCAGCGGCAAGGTGACCGCGGTGGCGGCCGGGAAGGCGACCATCACTCTGAAGGTCGGCAGTGTCTCCGCCAAAGCAACGGTGTATGTGAAGCCGGCGACGGTGACATTCTCCTCGGCGACAGCGACGACCGCCGGAGGTATTACGGTGACGTGGAACGCTGTGACAGGCGCCGACAAATACCGCCTCTACCGGAAGACGGGGGACAGTTCATGGGAGACTGTGACGACCACTACCTCCACCAGCTATACTGATACGGACCTGGCGGCGCTGACTACATATACCTATACAGTGCGGGCTTATGTGACGCTGGATGGAACCACGTACAGCAGTACCATTGACCAGACGGGCATCAGCGCCACGACGCGGATGGAGGCGCCGACGCTCTCGAGTCTCACGGCGGTCAGCACGACATCCCAGAAGCTGAGCTGGACGGAGGTCTCAGGCGCCGAAAACTATCGCGTCTATCAGAAGGTGAACGGCAAATGGACGAAGATAGGAACAACCACTAAGACCTCATATACGATCAAGTCCCTGACGACAGGGACGACCTATACCTATACGGTCCGCGCCTGCTATACGGAAGATGGAACCACGATGCTGGGCAGCTTCGATCAGGCGGGTCTTTCGGCTGTCTGCTGTCCGCCTGCCCCGGTTCTTTCCGAGGCTGTCAGTGATACAGAGGGAAATATCACCGTGACCTGGGAGAAGGTCAGCGGGGTGACCGGCTATCGGATCTACCGCAAGACGGCGGGCGGTTCCTGGAAGAAGGTCGCGACAGTGACAGGCGCTTCGACGCTCAGCTATACGGATACAGGACTGACATCCGATACGACATATCTTTATACTGTGAAGGCGTATAAGAAGGTCAGCGGTACGAACGTATGGAGCTCTTACGACAAAACGGGTGTCTCGGCGACCTCTGTCATCGCGCCGCCTAAACAGCCCACGCTGGTATCGGCCGTCTGCGATTCCTACGGGACGGTGACGGTGACCTGGAAGAAAGTCAGCAACGCGACGGGCTATCGGGTTTATCGTAAGGTGAACGGCAAGTGGAAGAAGGTTTCCACACGGACGACGACCAGCTATACGGATACCGGTCTTACCTACGGGGAGAGTTATACCTACACGGTGAAGGCCTACCGCAAGGTGAACGGCAACACTGTCTGGGGCAGCTGCGACAAGACAGGCATTTCCTGCACGGTGGAGGTGACGGCTCCTGTGATCAGCGCCGTCAATGTCAGCACCGCCGGACAGGCGAAAGTCCGCTGGAAATCGGTCAGCGGCGTCAGCGGCTATCGTGTGTATTATAAGCAGGAGGGCGGCAAGTGGACCGCCGTGGGCAACGTCGGCAGTTCGGTGACATCAAAAACGATCACAGGACTTGAATCCGGGACGAACTATTACTTCGCTGTGCGCTCCTACTGGAAGGTGGACGGGACAACGTATTTCAGCAGTTATACCAAGACAAAGAAAGCGCGTACGATCAAATAAGCAGTAAATGAAAGTCGGCGGAAGCAATTGACACTGACCTCGATTTCTGCTATTGTATGTGCGTTATGAAAAAAAGAGAGCAATATAAGCGTCTGGTGCGTTTTCTGTTGACTTTGCTCAATGTAGCCATCCTGACGGGCATCTATGCATATTTTTGGTTTACGTATTATCATGAGAGGCAGATCATCGGTGTCCTGTATTTTCGCCGGGGACACTGGGCGATATTGTCTCTGTATGCTGTGCTGATCTATTTCTTCGGCAAGGTATACGGTTCCATGAAGGTGGGATATCTGCGGGTACTGGATGTACTTCTCTCGCAGGTACTTGTGGTTGTGATCGTCAATGCGATCACCTATGTGCAGCTGGCGCTGATCGGGCGCTGGTCTTTTGGCGATCACCTGACGCCGATTCTGTGGATGACAGGCTTTGATTTCATCGCCGTCTGCCTGTGGCTGATCCTGTCGCACTGGGTTTACGCGACGATTTTTCCGGCGAAGGAGATCCTGCTGATCTATGGCGACCGCAGTCCCCGCAGCTTCATCAAGAAGATCGCGACCCGGCGGGATAAGTATATCATCCGGGAGTCAGTCTGCATCGAGGAACGCAGTGACGAGTATATTAAGGAAAGAATCAATCACTACAACGCGGTGATGATCGGGGATCTTCCGGCTCAGCGGCGGAATGATTTCCTGAAATACTGTTTCGAGAAGGATGTACTGTGCTATTCTGTGCCGAAGATCTCGGATATCATGATGATGAGCTCCGAGACGATCAACCTGTTTGACACGGCGCTGCAGCTCTTCCGCAACCGGGGCCTGTCTGCGGAGCAGCGTCTGGTGAAGCGGATTATTGACATCGTGCTTTCTCTGCTCATGCTCCTCGTGGCCTCTCCTTTTATGCTGGTAATCGCCCTTCTGATCAAGGGGTATGACGGAGGGCCGGTCTTTTACCGGCAGGATCGTCTGACCCGCGGCGGCGAGGCATTCCAGATCTATAAGTTCCGCAGCATGGTCGTGGACTCTGAAGCCAGAGGCGCCAGACTCTGCGCCCGCGGCGATGCGCGCATCACGCCGGTGGGACGCGTGATCCGTAACCTGCATCTGGACGAGCTGCCTCAGCTGATCAATATCCTGAAGGGGGACATGTCTCTGGTAGGTCCCCGGCCGGAGCGGCCGGAGATCGCGGCGGAGTACCGCAGGGAGATCCCGGAGTTTGATTATCGCCTGAAGGTAAAGGCCGGTTTGACCGGATATGCGCAGGTGTACGGTAAATACAATACGACACCTTATGACAAGCTGAAACTGGATCTGTATTATATAGAAAATTATTCTGTCTGGATGGATCTGAAGCTCTGCATGCTGACCTTTAAGATCCTGTTCCAGAAGGAAAACACAGAGGGTGTGGACCCCAGCCAGAAGACGGCCTCGGTTCACAGCCGGAAGAATGATGAGAAGCGTGCGCAGTAATATGCGCAGGGAGCAGCGGGAGCATGCAGCTTACGCCATATGTGCCCCGCGCAGGCAAACAGGAGGCAGACAAGTCGCCTCCTGTTTGATTAGACGGAGGTGGGGGGAATGGAGAATGTAACCGTGTCGGTCATTCTGCCGGTGCATAATGGTGCTGCGACCATCGGCCAGGCGATCGAATCGGCGCTGGTTCAGAAGGTGCCCCTGGAGATCATCGTCGTAGACGATGGTTCGACGGACGATCTGGAGGGGGCTCTGGCAAAATATGCGCGCCTGCCGCAGCTTCGCTGCCTGCGCAATGAGAAAAACCTCGGAGTGGCCGCTTCGCGCAACCGCGGCGTGGAGGCAGCCCGCGGAGAGTATGTTGCGTTTCTGGACGCGGATGACTGGTGGGAACCGGGGAAGCTGACGGCTCAGCTGCAGGTGATGCGGCGCAGGAATATGGTTCTGAGCTGTACGGGGCGGGAGCTGATGCGGGCCGACGGCTCTTCCACCGGACGGAGTATTTCGGTGAGGGACCGGATCACGTATCGTTCTCTGCTGTATCACAACTGTATCAACTGTTCCTCCGTGCTGCTCCGCACGGAGGTGGCGCGTGAATTCCCCATGGAGCACGATGAGGCCCATGAGGATTATATCATGTGGCTGCGTATCCTGAAAAAATACGGAGAGGCGGCCGGTCTCCCGCACCCGTATCTGAAGTATCGCATGGCGGCGAACAGCAAATCCGGCAGCAAGCTGCACTCTGCCGGGATGACATACCGGGTATACCGTTATATGGGGTATGGTCCGCTGCCTTCGCTGTTTTTTTTCGTTTCTTATGCCCTGCACGGTGTGTGGAAATATGCCGGTGCGGGACACAGAATGCGAAGGAGCGGTTGACCGGACTTTGGGGACGGTGTATACTGGAACCGGTTGGAAAAGTTTAGGTATCAAGGGGCAGTTTCTCTGCCCTGTCATCAGATGAGGAAGGATGTAATCAATGACGAAACAATGGGAAAATAAGGGGCTTCGGTATCTGCTGCTTCTCCTCCTGACGGTCGTGTGTCTGCTGGCCGGAGGCAAACGTGTGCTGGCAGCTACGGAGCTTTCGCTGCAGGGCGAAGAGGAGATGGCAGTCGGCAGCTCGCAGACCGTGACGCTCACGAATCTTCCGGACGATCTTCCGGAAGGCTATACCTGTACCTGGACGTCGAATCGTGAGACGGTCCTCAAGGTATCTGAAAGCGGAGAGAGCGCGACGCTGAAAGCAGTCGGCGTAGGCGGAGCGACGGCCAAGGTGACGATTAAGGCGGATGGTGTGACCTATGGAAGCGCGTCCCTGTCTGTGACGGTCCGTCCGGCCACACCGACGCTGAAAGCGGCGACGGCGACCGGACTGGACAAGATCAAGGTGACCTGGAAAGCGGCGGACGGCGCCGAGGGGTACCGGATCTACCGCTGGGAGGCTGGAGATTCTTCCTACTCGAAGGTGGGAGAGGTCTCGGGACAGTCCACAACGAGCTTTACGGATACCGGCTGCACGGCGGGTGTGACCTATTATTATACGGTGAAAGCCTACGGCACCAGTCTGGCTTCGGGCAATACCATTCTCAGCAGAGCGGATGAGACCGGTGTCAGTACGAAGACCAATAAATTCAAGCCGGTGTTAAAGAGCATCAAGGTCGTTTCCAGCACCTCCATCAAGGTCACCTGGAAGACGGTCAGCGGGGCGGACAGCTATCGGGTCTATCGCAAGACCGGTAGCGGCAAGTGGAAGGTCGTACAGAAGAGCACGACGAAGACCAGCTATACGGATACCGGTCTGAGCTGCGGGACGACCTACACGTATACGGTGCGGGCCTTCAGCGGCAGTGAGAAGACCTCCTATGATACGACGGGCCTTTCCCTTCAGGCGGCGCCGGTGGCGCCGACGCTGACGAGTACGGTGACAAAGGGCAAGACGAGTCTGCAGATCAACTGGGAGAGCGTGGAGGGTGCGGACGGCTACCGCATCTACCGCAAGGACAGCAACGGCAAGTGGAAGAAGCTGAAGACCCTGAAGGGTGTCAGCTACACGGATACGACCGTGAAGTATAAGACGAATTATACCTATACAGTGAAGGCGTACGCGAAGGTGGACGGCCAGACCGTGTGGAGCTCTTACGATGCGGAAGGCATCACCGGCAAGACAGTCTCCTCCAGTTCGCTGAAGTCCACGATCGGGACACCGAAGCTGGTGAGCGCCAAAGGCGCGACCTACAGCAGCATTACAGTGACCTGGAAAGCGGTCTCCGGGGTGGACGGCTATGTCGTGTACCGGAAGAACTCCAGCGGTTCCTGGAAGGCGATCAAGGTTATTAGCGATGCAGAGACGGTGACGTATACGGATAAGAAGCGCACCTTCGGAACAACCTATACATATACCGTGCGCGCCTATCTGAACTATGACGATTCCAGAGTTAAGGGAAGCTGCGATACGACCGGTGTTTCGGGAACTCCGAAGCTGGCGGCGCCGACGCTGAAGAGCGCGACCTCCACCGGAACCGCCAAGATCGTCGTGAAATGGAGCACTGTCTCCGGGGCGGAAGGTTATCGCATTTATCGTAAGACCAAGGGCGGCTCGTGGAGCAAGCTGAAGACATTGAGCGGTAAGGTCACCAGCTACAGCGATACGAGTATTAAGGTTAATACGACCTATTACTATACAGTAAAGGCCTACCGTACGGTGAATGGCAAGAAGGTCCTGAGTTACTATGACAAGACGGGGATTTCCGCCGAGTCCAAGGTGACGTATAAGTATAAAAACGGGCTGAAGCTGTATTATGACAGCAACGGGAATCTGATCACAGATGTGGAGGATCTCATCGGTGAACAGGATTCCTACTATATCAAGGTCAATAAATCCCAGAATGTCGTGACGGTGTACGCCAAGGATGACGACGGCCAGTATGTGGTTCCCGTCAAGTCCTTCGTCTGTTCGACCGGAACGGCGACTCCTTCAGGGACTTATACGACCCCGTCAAAATACCGCTGGCATGAACTGATGGGACCCAGCTGGGGGCAGTGGTGTACGCGGATCACCGGCGGCGTGCTGTTCCACTCGGTATTCTATAACAGCTACAATAATAACATGGCTCTGTCTGTCAGCGCCTACAACAAGCTGGGCACCACCTGTTCTCACGGCTGCGTGCGGCTGACGGCCGGGGATGCTAAATGGATCTACGACAACTGCAAGCTGGGCACCAAGGTGACCATCTACAGCAGCAGTACCGCCGGTCCCTTCGGCAAACCGAGCGCTTACAAGCTTTCCTCCAGCCATACCTGGGATCCGACAGACCCCACCGCTTACTACAAGTGCAAGGCAAACGGCTGCCACTGAGTATAAAACGAGAAAAACGGCTTCCCGCGGGAAGCCGTTTTTCTCGCTTTACATATATACTAACCTTGTGGTAAACTAGGCTAATGGAGAAAGGAGGGGTCTTATGAAGATTTCTACGAGAGGGCGTTATGCGGTGCGGGTCATGCTCGATCTGGCGGAGCATGACAACGGGACATTTATCCCTCTGATGGATATTGCGAAGCGGCAGGAGATCTCCGAGAAATATCTGGAGTCCATCGTATCCACGCTCAGCAAAAATCATTTTGTCGTCTCTTTGCGGGGGAAGGGCGGGGGATACCGCCTGGCACGCCGTCCGGAGGAGTATACGATCGGCAGCATTCTCAAGGTGACAGAGGGTTCTTTGGCTCCTGTAGCCTGTCTGGAGGAAGAGAAGAATTCCTGTCCGCGGAGGGTCGAGTGTAAAACCTTAAAGCTCTGGGAGGACTTCGCCCGGCTGGTGGATGACTATTTTGAAGGGATCACGCTGGCTGATCTTGAGAATCCGGAACTTGGTGCAGACAATTACGTGATTTAGAGCCGCCGAATGCCGTCAAAGCGACCACACTCGGCGCGAGAATGCGCAAAGTGCATTCTTATTTATTTGCGGTACGAAGACACGGGATATTTTCTATCGGTTCACCTTTCGCGTCAGGGCGACGCCGCAGGCGCCGAAGCCGACGTGCGTGGCAAGACTTAAGGGGAGACGGTCCAGACTGCAGGGCGCCTGGAAGGTGTCCTCCAGGGTCTGTTTCCAGGCCAGGGCGTCCTCGGTCGCGAGGCAGCAGGCAGCGTGAAGATTCAGGGTCTTCAGGTCCGGACAGTGGAAGCGTTCCGTAATGTCGGTGCGGATCGCTTCGATCATCTTTTTTCTGGCAGCCTTCAATCCGCGGCATTTACTATAGACATCAAGGACACCGCCGTCGATGAGAAGGACGGGCTTGATATTGAGCAGGGTGCCCATGGAGGCGACGGTCGGTGTGATACGTCCGCCTTCCTTCAGATATTTCAGATTGTCCACAGTGACGTAGATGATCGCTTCCCGGTCAAAATCGAGGAGCATCTTCTGGATCTCTTCAAGAGAGGCTCCCCGGTCTGCCATACATTTGGCGTCCAGGACCGCCTGTTTCTGTGTGGCAGAGATCCGGGTGCTGTCGATGACGACGACCCGTCCGCCGTAGTCCTGGGAGAGTGCGATGGCTGTGGCGCAGGAGCTGCTCAGGGCACTGGACATGGGAATATAGAGGATTGCCTCATAGTCAGCCAGGATCTTGTCCCAGAAATCAAGAACATCCTGGGGAGAGGGGTGGGAGGTGGAGATTTTTGCGCCCTCGCGCTGGAGCCGGAAAAACTCGGCGTGTCGGATCGTGAGTCCCTCCATGCAGAGACGATCATTGATGAAGAAGGGCATGGGCAGTACGAAGACGCCCAGCTCCTCGGCCGCTTTCTGGGTCAGTCCGCTGTTGCTGTCCGTGGCGATGGCGATTTTTTTCATGAGTTTTTCCTGCACTTTCTCTCAGAGCACCGCCTGGCAGCAAAGAAAACCGGCCGATGCGGTATTAGCGTCAAGAAGCATTATAAGGCCAGAACAGCGGAAAATCAAGGAGAGTTAGGGAAAACACTTGCTTTTTCGTGTGTTCTGTGAGAAAATCGACAAGGAATTTGGGCGCACGGCAAGCGCGCTCTTTGAAGGGAACAAACTGTCATGAAGAAGAAGAGAAACAATATTATCAAGCTGGTCGTGATCTTCCTGATTTTCGTACTGGGTGCTTATACTGTTCTGTTCGGCATCGGTGGTTACGGCAATGCTTCCAACATCATTCTGGGCCTGGACGTTCGGGGCGGTGTGAGCATTACTTATGAGGTTGCGGACGAAGACTTCTCGGCGGAGGATTTTCAGGATACGCTGAGCAAGCTGGAGAGCCGTGCCCAGGCGCTGAGTACGGAAGCGGAGGTCTATCAGGAGGGTGATGATCGGATCGTGGTCAACATCCCCGGCGAGACGGACGCGGAAGCGACGCTGGAGGAACTGGGTGAGCCCGGCACCATCGAGTTCTTCACCTATGACGACGACGGTGAGGAAGTGGTCTGGCTGACCGGCGAGGACATTCAGTCCGCTTCAGCGGGACAGACGACGGAGGAGCTGACCGGTGAGGTGGATTACGTGGTTGAGCTGACCATGACCTCCGACGGAGCCGAGGCTTTTGCGCAGGCAACCACGGAAAATGTCGGTGAGGCGATCTATATCCGTTACAACGATGAGGTTATCAGCTCTCCGACTGTGCAGGAAGCCATCACCGGCGGCGAGGCGCAGATCACCGGCATGGAGTCGGCGGAAGCAGCCGAGAATCTGGCGACCATGATCCGCATCGGTAACCTGACGCTGGAGTTAAATACGATCAGTCACAAGACCGTCGGCGCCCGGCTCGGAACCGACGCGCTGGAGAAGAGCGTGACGGCCGGCGCCATCGCGCTGGTGCTCATCTGCCTGTTCATGATCGCTGTCTACCGGATTCCCGGTATCGTGGCGGCTTTCTCCCTGTTGTTCTATACCGTTCTGGTGCTCCTGGCGCTGAATGGATTTAACCTGACACTGACGCTGCCCGGCATCGCCGGCATCATCCTCGGTATCGGCATGGCGGGCGATGCGAACGTGATTATTTACAGCCGGATCCGCGAGGAGATCGCGGCCGGGGAGACCGTAGGGAACGCGATCCAGACCGGCTTCCACAAAGCAAATACCGCCATCATTGACGGCAATGTGACAACCCTGATCGCGGCCGTGATCCTGATCTGGCAGGGCACCGGCACGGTGCAGGGCTTCGCTGAGACCCTGGCAGTCGGCATCCTGATCTCCATGTTCACGGCGCTGGTCGTGTCCCGCATCATCGTAAAGGCGTTGTACCAGCTGGGTGTGGTGGATCCGAAGTATTACGGGACCGAGAAGCCCCGGAAGATGCTGGATGTGCTGGGTAAGAGAAATATCTTCCTGGCCCTTTCGGCGGTGGTGATCGTCGCCTGCCTGGCGGTGGGGCTGATGAACCGTTCGAACGGAAACGGGCTCTTTAACACCAGTGTGGAGTTCGCCGGAGGTACGTCGCTGACGGTGGACTTCGAGGAGGATTACAGCATCGACGAGTTCAATGAGACCATTAAGGCGGATATCGCGGAGATCATCGGCAGCACCGATATCCAGGCGCAGAAAGAGACCAACTCCAATACATTTACCATCAAGCTGCAGTCGATCGATGAATCTGTGATGACCGAGGTCAAGGAGATGCTCGTGAGCGACTATGGAGCCGTGGAGGGAGCCTTCCAGGAATCCTATGTCAGTGCTACCATCAGCGGTGAGACGACCCGGAGCGCGGTCATCGCCACGGTCATGGCAACGATCTGCATGCTGATCTACATCTGGTTCCGTTTCAGCAACATCCGCTATGCGTTCAGTGCGGTGCTGGCGCTCTGCCATGATATCCTCGTCCTGATCGGCTTCTATATGGTGTCCCGGACCTCAGTCGGCACGGCCTTCATCGCCTGCATCCTGCCGCTTGTCGGCTACTCGATCAACGCCACCATCGTCATCTTCGACCGAATCCGTGAAAATACGCGTTATAACCTGGAGAAGAAGGATTTCAAGACCATTATCAATACCAGTATCACACAGACGATGACCCGAACCATCTACACCTCGCTGACCACTCTGGTCACGGTGCTGATTATTTTCATCATGGGTGTGACGGCGATTCAGGAATTCACCCTGCCGATCATCGTGGGCGTCATCGTCGGCGGTTACTCCTCCGTGTGTATCACGGGTTCCCTGCTGTACCTGTTCGGCCATAAGACCATGGGCCTGACCGGCAAGCAGGCCGAGGCACAGCGGAAGCAGCAGAATAAGAAGAACAAGGCGAAGGGAAAGAAGAGCCGGAGATAATCGTTCTCCGGAGGAAGGAGCATGGTACCATGAGAGACGCAAATTGTATTTTCTGCAGGATCGCGGGCGGAGCGATTCCCTCTGCGACGATTTATGAGGATGAAACCTTCCGGGTGATTCTGGATATGGGTCCGGCGAATCCGGGTCACGCGCTGATCCTGCCGAAGGAGCACTTCGCGGATGTAACGGCGCTGGATGAGACGGTTGCGGCGAAGGCTCTTCCTCTGGGGGCGAAGATTGGGGCGGCCATGAAGGAAGCCCTGGGCTGCGACGGCTTCAATCTGGTGCAGAACAACGGTGAGGCCGCCGGCCAGACGGTGTTTCACTTCCATATGCATGTGATCCCCCGCTATGCGGCCGATCCGGCGATGGTGTCGTGGACGCCCGGAAGCTATGCCGAGGGAGAGATGGACGCCGTTGCGGAGAAGCTGCGGGCGGCGCTGCAGTAGGATTGAAAAAAAACAGTGATCGTAAACGATGCAGGCGACAAAAGATATTTTGTCGTCTGCACTATATTTACGATTTACAAAGCATATAGAATATCTTTACAAAAGAATGGTCGTAAGACAAAGAAAAACAGCGTACAATCTGCTCTATGAAAAAATTGTAACAGAAAAGGGGAAACAGAACCGATGAAAAATAAAACCATCCTGGCCTGTATACTGGCGCTTTGCATGACATTCTCTCTGGCAGCCTGCGGCAGCTCGGATTCTTCGTCGACCGAAGCGGCAACGACGGAGGCTGTGACAGAGACTGCTGCGGCGACAGAGGCGGAAGAGACCACTGAAGCGGAAGCTACGACGGAAGCGGAGGAGACCACCGAAGCAGAGACCCCGGCGGAGACGGAAGCCGCGACCGAAGCCGTGACAGAGACTGCCGCGGAAGCCGAGAACGGCAGTGAGGCTGCGGAAGCGGCCGGATCATATGTGAATTTTGATGATATGTGCTTTTACATCAACGGCATCAAATACACACTCGGCGTGTCTACACTGCAGGATCTGATTGACGACGGGGTCCCGTTCGAAGAGGACGACCTTGCAAATGCGGGGAACAATGTGAATTCGAATTATCAGTCCTCCGGCTTCAAGATTGAGCTGGGAGAGTACTGGACGGCGCAGGTGTATGTCCTGAATGATTCGGACAGCGGCAAGGCTGCCTCAGAATGTTACATCAACGAGGTCTATCTGCCGGTGCATACTGATGAGACGCAGGATATCCTGACATTCGATTTTCCGACAGATATGACGATGGAAGAGCTGACGGCGAACGCGGGCGAGCCGGATGATTCCAGTCACTATGATGGGGATAACGGATATTATTCAGATACCTATGAATACATTAAGGAATCTGAGACCTACTACAGCGATAGCGAATATACGTTTGAGTTCACCAAAGGTGAGCTGACTTATATCACAATCACGTATATTCCCTGAGATGGGTGAAGACAGTTGAACAAAAGCGGTCATTTTGACGACGAGGTCGGCAAAATGGCCGCTTTTTGCTACAACTATTTTCCGGTATAATTTTATTTTATCGCATGTTTTAATGCGCGTATCACGTGATGCGTGTTAAAACCTTGATTTTAACGCGCGAGTGTGTTAAAATCTCTTTTGGAGGTGATGCTTATGCTGCCGAAAAAGGAATCCTTAACTGTTGAATTTAAAAGTGATAGAAAGGGGCTGTCGGACGCAGATATATTTGATGCAGTTGTTGCATTTGCGAATACTGATGGTGGAGAACTATATCTGGGAATAGAAGATTCAGGAGAGGTAACGGGTGTTCATAACAAACATAAAAACCCAACAACGGTTGCAGCCTTTGTTGCAAATAATACTGTTCCTCCTGTGTCTGTCCGCGCTGAAATAATAGAAGATATCTACCCTGTATTAAAAATTTCAGTGCCAAAATCTTACAGCGGGATTGTTTCTACAATATCCGGAAAAATTCAGCACCGCAGGATTAAAGCGGATGAAACACCTGAAAATGTTCCTATGTATCCAAATGAATTTGCAACAAGACTGTCTGACTTACGCATGTTGGATTATTCTGCCATGTTGTTATTAGAGTCATCCATTGATGATTTTGATCCATTAGAAATTGAACATTTACGTACAGTAATTCTTTCATATAATGGTGAAAAAACTCTTTTGGAACTTTCCAATGAAGAGCTGTTTAAAGCGCTTGGTTTAGTTCGTGAATTAAATGGAAAATTAATTCCAACAATCACGGGAATTCTTATGGTAGGTAAAGTTTCAGCAATAAAAACACATGTTCCAACACATTCTGCCTCATTTCAGGTTTTATCAGGTACAGATGTTAAAGTAAATGATGATATCTGTTTGCCTTTGTTGTCAACGATTGAAAAGATAAATACCTATATGACAGCATGGAATCCGGAACAGGAATTAGAAATGGGGTTATTCCGGATTTCTGTTCCGGATTTTAATAAAAGGGCATTTAGAGAAGCGCTGGTTAATGCTTTTAGTCATAGGGACTATTCAAAAATGGGACGAGTTCGTGTTTCAATAAACGATGAAGGGATGACACTTGCAAATCCCGGTGGCTTTATCGAAGGGGTGACTATTAAAAATCTTTTGACGGCTGAACCGCATGGAAGAAATCCTCAACTTGCAGATGTTTTAAAACGTGTAGGGTTGGCTGAGAAGACAGGAAGAGGAATTGACCGAATTTATGAAGGGTCTCTGGTATATGGAAATCCGCTTCCTGACTATGGCTACTCAACTTCCGTTACGGTCTCTCTTTTTATTCCTCGCAGCAAACCCGATCCTCAAATTGCCAGGTTGATTTCAAATGAGCAGAACCGTTTGGGTCGTCCGCTGTCGTTAAATACATTATTGGTTTTAAACCGTTTAAAAGATATGCCTCGCTCTAATATTGCTCAACTTGCGGAGGCTGTTAATTTATCAGAAACTGAGACAAAAACCATATTGGATACGTCTGTTGAGTACGGAATCATAGATGTTTATGGCAGTAGTCGCAATAGGACCTATATATTATCGCCTAAAGTTTATAGTACAAAATCTAAAAAAATAGGTTATGTACGACAAGTTGACATTGATGAAACCAGATATTTGGAATTGATTTTAAATCTTGCAAAAACAAATGATTTTATTTCACGCGCTGATGTAGTTCAATTACTTCATGTAGATGAGAATAAAGCATATCGTCTGCTTAAGTCATTAACAGAAAAAGGTCAGTTGAAACTGATTAATAAAGGGAAATATGCCAAATACCGATATTCTGGTAATGCTTAGAGAACACATTTTTAACGCGCGTCTAACGCGCATTTGAGCGATGGATTTATGATAGGGATTTCTGGTAATGTTTTTCAAGGTTATAGGTTTCCTTCTTGCCTGAAGGTACGTAAGAACCTGCCACGGGCAGCTTCTTACGTACCTTCTTCTGCTCGATTTTCATTTGTTTCTGGAACTACGGAGTGCTTTGCGTCTGTATGTTTAGCGTTTCTCCGCCATCTCCGTCAGCATCTTCACGATCACCGCCGCGGCGTCGTCCTGGGCACTGGCGGCCATGGCCTGAATATAGGTCTCCCGGTTCGCGTAGACCTGATGAATCGCAGCCAGGAGCTTCTCGTCGGTAATTTCCTCCTCCTGCAGCACCTGGCTGAAGCCCTGCTTCCTGAAGGAGGCGGCGTTGAGGATCTGGTCGCCGCGGCTGGCGGCGGCGGACAGGGGGATGAGAAGGTTGGGCTTACGCAGCGCCAGCAGCTCGCAGATGGCGTTGGCGCCGGCCCGTGAGATGACCAGGTCGGCCATGGCGAAGAGGTCTTTTAGGGGCTTCGACACATATTCATACTGTACGTAGCCCTCGGTCCCCTTCAGGCTCTCGTCGAGGTTGCCCTTGCCACAGATATGGACCACCTGAAATTCCGGCAGGAGCTGCGGAAGGATGCGGCGCATCGCGGTGTTCACGGCTACCGAGCCCAGACTGCCGCCGATGATGAGGATCACCGGTTTGTCCGGGGAGAAGCCGGTATACTGCAGACCGGCCAGGCGCGTGCCGGTCAGGAGCTCCCGACGAATGGGGCAGCCGGTGACCACGGCCTTGCCCTCCGGCAGACTCTTCGCAGTCTCCGGGAAGTTACAGCAGATCTTCGTCGCCGCGGGCAGGCTGATCTTATTCGCCAGTCCCGGCGTCATATCTGACTCATGTCTGAACACCGGGATGTGCAGCTGCTTCGCCGCCAGCACGACCGGCACGGAAACGAAGCCGCCCTTGGAGAAGACCACGTCGGGGCGGTATTTTTTCAACAGTTTTCTTGCTTCGCCGAAGCCCTTGAGCACGCGGAAAGGGTCGGAGAAATTCTTCAGATCAAAATAGCGGCGCAGCTTGCCGGAAGAGATCCCGTCGTAAGGGACGCCTGCTTTCTCCACCAGCTCCTTCTCGATGCCGTTCTTGGAGCCGATGTAGCGGATCTCGAAGTCCTGCTCCCGCAGGCCGGGGAGAAGCGCCAGATTGGGGGTGACGTGACCGGCCGTTCCGCCGCCGGTCAGAATGATCTTCTTCATGTGAGGGCCTCCTTATGCCTGCTCGGACTGCCAGGCCTTGAGAGCCTGAGCCAGCTGGTCGGGACATGAAGTGGGCTTGTGGCCGCAGCGGATCCCTTCCAGACGGGAAATCACTTCGTCCACCGGCATTCCTTCCACCAGACGGCTGACGCCCTGGGTGTTGCCGTGGCAGCCGCCCACAAATTGTACGTCAGGGACTTTTCCATCCTTCACGTCAAAAGAAATCATCTGAGAGCAGGTTCCTCTGGTTTTATAATTCATGGTATAATTCCTCCTTTGTTTTACGGGACAGATGACTGGAGGGACAGCTTCTGGTTCCCGTTTTATTACAATATTTGCCGGTCAGACCGGAAACATCGAAGTCTGACCTGTCCAAGTAGTATATCACACAATCGCTTCTTTGTGCAGATAAAATCATGAGCTTAGAGATCAACCGGCAGATATTTGATCAGATCTTACGGGCAGCTGCTCGATGCCGGGCAGACGATTGTTGCCTGGGCGCAGACGCAGAAAGAAGAACGTAAGGTTTCTCCTCTTGTTCCGAACCGTCAGAAATGATAAGATGGAGGGCGTGGAACAGGGAAGGATTGGACGCACGATATGTGCGCAGGATTTCAGAACAGCGAGGAGGAATAAAACATATGATAGGCATCATCGGAGCGATGGAGGAAGAGGTAACAGCTCTCCGGGAGAAGATGGAGGACGTGCGCGAAGAGAAGCGGGCGGGTCTGACCTTCTGTCTGGGACGGCTTAAAGGTCAGGAAGCGGCCGTGGTATGCGGCGGCGTGGGGAAGGTGAATGCGGCGATCTGTGCGCAGATCCTCATCAGCGAGTTCGGCGTGCGGGCGCTGCTCAACACCGGCGTGGCCGGGGGACTGCTGCCGACGCTGCACATCGGAGATATCGTCCTCTCCACGGAGGCCCGCTATCACGATTATGACGTGACCCCGCTGGGATTTGCCCCCGGGGAGATGATGGGGATGGATGTGTCTGTGTTTCTCGCCGATAAGGGACTTCTGGCTCTGGCGCAGGAGAGCTGCGGACGGCTGTTCCCGGAGGGGATGTGCCACACGGGGCGCGTCGTCAGCGGCGATCAGTTCATTACGGGGCGTGAGAACCAGGAGCGCCTGCGCACGGTCTGGGGCGGAGCCTGCGCAGAGATGGAGGGAGCCTCCATCGCACACACGGCGTATCTGAACGGGGTGCCCTGGCTGATCG